>JAEEHV010000043.1 GCA_016280955.1 Candidatus Gastranaerophilales bacterium
CTGAAAAAACTGTTAACGGTGAAACTGTTCCCGCTTACAAACTTCAGGAAAAAGTTACAGACAAAGGTACTTTTGAAAGCCTTGAAGAAGCAAGAAGAGACAAACTCGCTGCTGATTGTGCAGGTTTAACTGATGGTACAACTGCTGCATCTATGCTTAGCTACATTGATGATGTTATCAACACCATCTCTAATCGTGTAACAACTTTAGGTGCTGCTCAGAACAGAATTGAATCTGCAATTGAATCAATCGGTGTTCAGTCTGAAAACATTACATCTTCTCTGTCAACACTGAGAGATGCTGATGTTGCTACTGAATCTTCCAACTACATCAAAGCTCAAATCTTACAACAAGCATCTGCAACATTGCTTGCTACAGCTAACCAAACTCCAAGTATTGCCTTAAATTTACTGTAATTTTATAAAAATGCCAGAAAGGAGTAAATCACATGGCAATTACAATTAACACAAACCTATCATCAATGATTGTTCAGTCGAATTTGCAGAAATCTACAAATCAGTTGAACACTGCGATTGAACGTATGACGACAGGTTACAAAATCAACCATGCTGCAGATAATGCCGCTGGTTACTCTATTGCAAGGAACTGGGAAGCACAAATCAGTTCTCTGGACATTGCTGCAGACAATGCTGCAATGGGTGCAGATATGTTGTCTACTCTTGAAGACAACTATGCTCTTATCTCTTCTCACGTTCAACGTGTAAGAGATTTGACAGAACAGGCTGCTAACGGCACATATGGTGAACAGTCCAAAAAAGCAATTGAATCTGAAATTCAGGCTAGATTGGAAGAAATCAACCGTATCGCACTAAACTGCGAATACAACGGCATTAAAATGATGGATGGTACTAATGCTACCGCTAAATCAATTCAGGTTGGTATTGACGGTACTGCTGCAAAGAGCCAAATCACACTTTCTTCCGATTTGTTTGCTGATGCTAAAATATCTGCATTATTCAATGTAACCGGTGAAGGTGCATATACACCTACAGGTGATGATGAAGCAGCAAAACTGGCTCAACTTGCAAAAGACTGTGCAGGTACAAGTACTGCTGAAACTCCGAAAAAACCGACACAATTACTGGGAACTTTAGACAGAGTTATCAGCAGAATATCTGACCGTATCACCACATTAGGTGCTGCTCAGAACAGAATTGAGTCTGCAATTGAATCAATCGGTGTTCAGTCCGAAAACATTACATCTTCTCTGTCAACACTGAGAGATGCTGATGTTGCTACTGAATCTTCTAACTACATAAAGGCACAAATATTACAACAGGCTTCTGCAACACTGCTGGCAACAGCTAACCAGTCGCCAAGCATTGCTTTGAATTTATTGTAAAGATTCAAAAATATGCACTTACTCCAAAAAAGCAAGGATACAAAAAATCCTTGCTTTTCTTTATACTTATTAATTTATAAAAAATACTAATCTTCTCTTGCACCACCGTTAATTGTATTCAAACGTTTTACCGGATCGGTAATGTGAGTAATTCTCAAACCGAAGTTATCCTCAATAACAACAACTTCGCCAAATGCTATTAATTTTCCGTTTGCATAAAGTTCAACAGGCTCACCTGCCGCCTTATTCAGGGTTACAATAGAACCTTTTGTAAGTTCTAAAACCTTTTTAATCGGAAGATCTGTACGACCTAACTCAACCGATAATTGTAATTTGACATCCAGCAATATATTAAGGTTTTGATTTTGCGGTCCTGCAACCTGATCCAAATCCTCAAAAGATGCAAATTGAACAGGTTGTACCATAATAGTATTTGGGTCCTGAGCTTCTTCCTGATGAGTTTCATCTTCAGTTTCGTGGCTTTCATTACCGGTTTCATCGTCAAAATCAGGAAAATTTGCAGGAGATACATCAACATCAGGTGTATCATCCTTAGAATTATCAGCCGCACCGCCGGCAGCTAAATCATCTGCATCATCTTGCCCAGAAAGACCGGATTCATTAATATCATCATCGTCATCAAACATAACAAACCTCTCTAAAAATAATTCCTCAGGATTTCATGCATTTCATCATAAACATCCGTTATTTTAACACAAACTTGATTTTTTAATGTTCCGGGACGTGCAAAGAATTTCTTTTCACCATTCACCTTAACTATTAAATCATCTTCAATTTTATTATCTAACTTGATAATATCACCCTCTGCCAATTGCAGAAAATCATCAAGTGTAATGTTACAGGTTCCGAATTGAACTCTTAAATCCGCAAGTGACAAATTAAGTTTTGATATCATCTTCATACGTTCATCATTAGTCGCAACAAGACCTTTTGTTTGGAATATGTGCTGAGTGCTAAGGTGACCAAGTACGGATTCCAAAACCGGATAAGGGAAACACAAACTAAATAAGCCAAAATGCTTACCGGAAATCTGAACTTCAAAAGTTAACAAAGCTACAATTTCACCTGCAGTTGCAACCTGTATTGACTGATAATTATCATCAAGGCTAATAAACTTACCTGTTACCGGAACAATTGTATTCCAGGCATCCTCTAACGAAGATATAATGGTATTAATAACTTTTTTAGCCAATGCTTTTTCAATATCAGTAAGTTCTCTTGACTGAGTATCTACGGAACCGATACCGCCAAGCATACGGTTTACTATACAAGATATAACCTCAAAGCTTATACCCAGTAATATTTGTCCTGATAACGGTTCAAATTCAAATACACCTACACTTATTGGAGATGGCATGGAACGGACAAACTCCTCATAAGTGAGCTGGTCAACAGATACAATTTCTATTTCAACTCTCATACGCAGATAACCGCTAAGCACAAGAGATATTGCCTTGGAAAATTCTCTGTGAATATCTCTCAATGCCCTAAGGTTATCTTTTGAGAACTTATCAGGTCTTCTGAAATTATAAAGTTTATAACTCTTATGCTCCCCGTCATCTTCAAAAGATTCTGACTCTAATATATTGTCATTATCAGTTTCTGCCATGATTTCCTATTGAATAATAAATTGTCCGAAGCTTACCCTCAGAACTTCTCTTTCTCCACCCAAAATTGAATTAATATCATTTGCTATCTGTTCTTTTGAAAGTTCTTTTCCGGCAGCAGTAGCCAGTTCAGCAGATGTCTTACTGGAAAGATTTGTAATAACAGCATCTCTGATTGCAGGTTTATACTGATTCATCTCAGCTTGAATTGCTGCCATAGGATCTGCTGCAGGAGCTGCTTCGCCATGACCGTGACCGCCGCCCTTTGCAGGTTCAGTTTCTGCAAAGTCAGTATCTTTTTTACTAACTTCTATTGCCACATTAACTTTCAAATACTTTTTAGCATTTTCATCACATAAATTCAGGATAAAATCTCCCAAATCCACAATTATACCTTTTTGAATTTCATCATCATTACCGCTGTCTTCGGACATTTCCTCACTGTTCATCTGTAATGTGCTTATTTTCTGCGAAATTAAATTTTCCATAACAACGTAATTTACTGCCGCAAATACGACAAACATTATTACAATTGAAGCTATTGTCAAAATAAGGAACTTAGTAAATTCCTGATTTCTGTCGTTTACACCGCCTTGTTCATTCTCAGCCATATCACTCTCCGATTTTCTCTTCCCTGTGGATAATTATACATCAATACCCAATTATATTATAACAAGATTTTTTTATTTATGCCAGTAAAATCATCTTTTTAGATGGTATAAGTAAAACTAGGCACGATAATAAATTTCTTTTGCGTGAAATTTATCATTCAAAGCCTTTTCTTCATTTTTAATATACTCATTCATGCCCATCATTGTTATAAGCGACAAACCGATTGCACCACTACATTGTACCAAAAATTTCTTCATCCAGCCATTAAGATTTTTTGTAAAACATGATGCACCTAATACACCTACCAGTATCGACATAAAATACATAATATTAGAATAAGTGCCCAAACGCTTTTCCTGTGCCTTAAGTTCTTCTGAAAAGACATGGGCACTACGTTCCGGAACTTTATAATATCTTGTATATCTGCCTTTGTTTTCGGAGTCTACCTGTACATACCCTTGTCCCAAAGGCTTTGTAATTTTGTTAGTGATTGACATACAACACTCCTATCGTCAATAAAACAGCTGAAATGTTAAAATTGCCCATGCAAAAATAAATCTTAATAAAAATTTACAATTTACCGCATCATTTTAAAAACTTTGTTTTTGGTATAATCGAATGGTTAAGAAAGAGAATACCCGCAAGGAGAAATTATGTTGGATTTATTAAAGAAAAGTGCTTTAGAACAGGCAAAAGCGCTTAAAAATAAAGAAATTTCAGCTGTGGAATTAACAAAAGCTTCAATTGAAAGAATTAAGTCAGTTGATGAAAAACTCGGAGCATTTAATTCTTTAACAGAAGAAATTGCTCTTGATACAGCAAAAAAAGTAGATGAAAAAATTTCTAAAGGAGAAGAACTTCCGCTTTTGGCAGGTGTTCCGCTTGCATTAAAGGATAATATGAACTTAATCGGTTCAAAAACAACCGCATCAAGCAAAATTTTGGAAAATTTTGTTTCGCCTTATAATGCTACCGCAACACAAAAACTGTTAAACAACCTTATACCGATTGTCGGAAAAGCAAATCTGGATGAATTTGCAATGGGTTCTTCAAATGAAAATTCCGCATTCAAGAAAGTTCATAACCCTTGGAATCTGAATAAAGTTCCGGGTGGCTCATCCGGCGGTTCTGCCGCATCAGTTGCATCTTGTGAAGCAGCTCTTGCTCTCGGTTCTGATACAGGCGGAAGTATAAGATTACCTGCAAGTTTTTGCGGTATTGTCGGAATGAAACCAACTTATGGTAAAGTTTCCAGATACGGACTTATTGCATTTGCATCTTCGCTTGACCAAATAGGTCCTTTTGCAAGAACGGTTGAAGATGCAGCAGCATTACTGGAGATTATTTCAGGGTATGACTACCATGACTCTACTTCTTTAAATCTGCCGGTTGAAAATTACAGAACAAGCCTTAACAACGATATTAAAGGATTGAAAGTAGGTGTTGTAAAAGAACTCATCGGAGAAGGTCTTGCGGAAGATGTCTCAAAAGCTGTTCAAAATGCTATTGATACATATAAATCAATGGGAGCGGAAGTTATTGAAATATCTCTTCCTAATATTAAACACTCAATCGGAATTTATTATATTTTGGCAACTGCTGAATGCAGTTCAAACCTTGCAAGATTTGACGGTGTTAAATACGGTTACAGAACAGGTGATGCAAAGAATTTACTTGAAATGTACTGCAAGACAAGAGCAGAAGGCTTCGGACCGGAAGTTAAACGCCGTATAATGCTCGGAACTTATGCATTAAGTTCAGGATACTACGATGCATACTACAAAAAAGCTTTACAAATGAGAAGAGTTGTAAACGAAGATTTCTTAAATGCATTTAAACAGGTTGATGTTCTTATTGCACCTACTTGTCCTAATACAGCTTTTGATTTAGGTTCAAAAACAGAAGATCCGTTAGCAATGTATTTAACTGATATCGCAACAATCGGTGCTAACCTTGCAGGTATTCCGGCTATATCAATTCCGGCCGGCTTTGATAAAGACGGCATGCCTATCGGTTTACAAATCATGGCTCCGCAGCTTGCAGAAGCAAAATTGTTCAACTTTGCTTACAAATTTGAACAGGCACATGATTACTACAAGAAATTGGCTGATGTTTAGCCGATAAATAATCTTTTCAAAAAGAAAAAGCAGGCATTCCAAGTCTGCTTTTTTTTAACTATATTTACAAAACTTAATTTTACCCAAAATAATAGCAAATTTTAGTTTTACGGGTTTTGAAATACAAAAAGGACGTTTAAAAGTGACAATAGAAAGCATTCAAAACATACAACCATCAGCAAATATTCAGTACTCTGAACCGAATTCAACAGAAGTAAAGTCAATACCTATAGCTGCAGACAAGAGTAAAGACATTATGGCAGCTTTGTTCGGACTTGCGGCAATAGGTGCAGGAGGAGTGGCTGTTTACAAACATAAGAGTGCAAAAAAAGCAATAGAAAAAGCTGAAAAAGAAGCACAACAAAAGATTAAAGAGGCTGAAGAAAAAGCAAAAAAAGCCGCAGAAGATGCAGAAAAGAAAATTAATGAGATACTTAACTCGCAGAAAAATGAAAAACCGGAAAACTTGCCGCCTGTAGTTGATGAAACTTCTGATAAAATTGCTGAAACTGCTGATACAGAATTTATAAATAATGACGAATATTTTAATGATACAAGATTACCGAGAGTTCTTGAGGGAGGTATCCTTGATACTGACCTTAAAGAAGTTGCATCATTTTTATACAATAAAGAACCGGACTATCCAGTAAATAATTTTAAAACTGCAAAATCATATTTAAAAAGCATAAAAAACTTTTTCTCAGGAATTTTTAAACGCAAGGCTCAAAGAAATCCTCAACCTGAATTAAATAAAAAATTAGAGCAACTTGAACAGGAACAAAAAACATTTATAGATTATCTTAACAAAATTTTCACAGAAAAAGCAAAAACAAGCCATGTTAAAGTGGATTTACCCGACAAAGAAACTTTTGAGAGAGAATTAAAAGCCGCTATTGAAGAAAACAAAGACAAAGAAATAACAATTATTGATGTACTAAATGGTTTGTTTGAAAAATACCTGTCTAAAAAAATAAACCCGGTAAAAGAAGATATAAAAGCAGGTGCATCCGAACCGGATGAGGTAATTGATGAATTAACAGAAATATTTCCGCCGTTTATTAAACATCTCGAGGAAGGTTCAAACGGAATTATATTTATACCATCCAAATGCAAATCACTTGTTAAGCGCATAAAATCACTTTTCACAAGACCGCTTAAACCTACAAAAGAAGCTCAAGATATATATAACAAATTCAACAAAAAACTGGATGGCAAGTTTGATTTTGAATTTAGTATGCCAAAACCGATTACAAAACTTGAGCACGACAAAAATCAGGCATTGTATGAATTAATGCATGTGCCCGAGCCGCAGCCATCAGATATTTTCAGAGGTATCGGGAATCTTATTCCAAAAGCTGAAAGCATGAGTGAAAAGGATTTATTAACCGAATATAATGCTCTTCTATCTTTTATTAAAACTGCAGACACTAACGAACCTGCAACAAGAAGATTTTCTGAACTTACAGATGTAATTATCGGGAAAATGACTAATAAAGAACTTATTAAAGAATATAGAGCCCTTAAAAACATTAAACAAAATACACCCGAGCAGATACGGTTCAACAAAATAAAAGATGAACTTTCTACTAAAAGAGGGTATGAATTTACGGGAAAAGACGGCAACCCTGTCCAAAGACAGACTGCCGGTTCAAGAGATACAAACAACCATAAACCGCCTAAAAAGAAAAACTGGCTGGAAAGTTTTATTTTGTGGCTGCTAAAATAATTAATTTTTGCCTGTCAATAACTTCCTGATATAATCTAATTATGGTTAATCTTGATGAAAAATACATGAAAAAGTGTTTCAGTCTGGCTATAAAAGGCAAAGGTAAAACAACTCCGAATCCTATGGTTGGATGTGTCGTTCTTGATAAAAACGGTGATGTTATCTCAACCGGATATCATCACAAATACGGAGAAAATCACGCAGAACGTAATGCGTTACTAAAACTAAACAATAATCAAACCAAAGGCGGCACTCTTTATGTTAACCTTGAACCTTGCTCTCACTATGGGAAAACGCCACCATGTACGGATTTAATCATAGAATACGGAATAAAACGTGTTGTAATAGGAATGAAGGATATTAACCCCAAAGTTAACGGAATAAAACAACTTGAACAGGCAGGTATTGAAGTTACAACAGGGGTTTTGGAAGATGAAGCAAAATTTTTAAACCGTATTTTTATAAAAAATATGAAGGAAAAACTACCCTATGTTGTTCTTAAAACCGCAACAACACTGGATGGTAAAATTTCAACAAACAACGGCGATTCCAAATGGATAACTTCGGAAGATGCAAGAGCAGAAGTTTATAAACTCAGAAAAGAATTTGATTGCATAATGACAAGCTCTAATACGGTAATTGCAGACAATCCAAAAATGGAACATAAGAACAAATGTATATTGGATACAAATTCAAGAGTTTCAACGGATTCAAAAATTTTTGAGCAGGGAGAAGTTTTTGTTGCAACAAGAAAGAACACTAAAGTGAATAAAAATGGTAAATTAGACATTAAATATGTGTTATCAGAGCTTTATAAAAAAGGGATTTATACGGTTTTTGTTGAGTGTGGCGGAACATTAGCCGGCTCTATGTTAAAAGAAGGTCTGATTGATGAAATTTATCAGTTTATTGCACCGAAAATTCTGAACGATAACAACGGAAAAAGCTGTTTTGACGGAGATAATATTGAAAAAATATCACAGGCAAAAAATCTGAAAATATACAAATCCAAAGCAATCGGGACTGACTTATTTATAAAGTATAAAGTTTTGTAACAAATCTCTAATGTTATGAAATCAAAGCCTTGTGGAATACTTTATATAAGTATAAGTAAGTACAACCATAAGGAGAGTATAGTATGCATGTTGATGGCAATAACGGAACAGAACAAGTTCAACAAAAACCAACAATAACTGAACAATTTGATAATCTGACAAAAGATGTAGGTCAGTCTAATTATCAATTGGCAAATAATTTAGCCGGTTTAAATGAAACTGTTAATAATTTATCAAAAGATGTCAATAAAAAAATAACAGAATTTTTTAACAACGACGATAATCTAACAGATGCAAACGGTAATGTTAAAGGAAAAATATCAACCGTTGAAAAATCTCAGTTAGAGACAATTAGTTCTTCTGCACAAAATTTATATTATACACTTCGTGGAAAAATGAATAATTTGGGAAAAGATACAACGGAATTATTCAAAAAAATACAAGATAACCTGTTAAACATTATGAATAATACAAGAACTGCGAAAACAGGAGAAATGCCGGAAATAGAAACTGAAGATGAAGTTGTAAGCAGAAATCAAGCACAAGAACCTGATGATACAGATGCAAATAATAAACAAGCTGTTATGAACGAAACACAATGGCTGGCATCCGTTTCAGATGATGTAAGAAATGCATATCTTAGAATCGTAAATCCTGAAAATTATCAAGGTCATGGCGGTCCCAGAGATGTTGCACAAAAATCACCTAACGGAAAAATCGGAGGCTTATTAGGCATCATTAGAGATTTTAAACTTAATCAGGCTCAAGTAAATTTCCTTAAGAGAGAAATCGAAATATATAAAGAGCAGGCAAAACTAAACGGTTCTCAAGATAGTTCGGAGCAAAGTTACGATACACAATCAGATGAACAATTTGGTTCCAAATTTTACAAGACTCCGGGGAATGGTGAAAAATATTATCAAGCAATGACATCAGCAGCTCATGAAGAAAATGACAAATTTTACGAAGCAATGACAGGAAAAAAACCACCCAAAAAGTAGAATACTATAACCAATAAAATTCTTTTATAGTCAGTTAAGTGTATTATTTTACACCACGAACTAAAAAGAAAAAATCCTTACTTATCCTTTAATTCAATTTTTCTGACTCTTGTTTGGATATCTTCTATCAGTTTGCGGTTAATGGAGAGAAGTTCTCCCATTATGGCTATTATTACAAGCTGAACTGATGAAATCAGAATTATTGATGAAAGAATCAGTGATTGGATGTGTCCGTTACCATTTCCCGTCAGATAAAAGTATAAAAACCTTCCGCCAAGTCCAAGCCCCATGATGCCTGCCAGTATGGCGAGAATCATAAAAAATCTGAACGGACGATAAATGATAAACATTCTGATTGTAGTTTTCATAGATTTAAAAATATAGTCAAAAATATTTTTAACAAGTCTTGATTTTCTTGTGTTGGGATTAACTCTTATCGGCACTGATGTTACACGTAAATCTTTTGCACCTGCCTGAACGAGAGTTTCCATTGTGTATGTATAATTATCAAAAATATTTAAACGAAATGCAGCCTCTTTTGTAAAAGCTCTAAAACCGCTCGGTGCATCATCAACACGGGTTGAAGATAGCAGTCTTAAAACTGCTGAACCCAGTTTTTGAAGAAGTTTTTTTAATAAAGAAAAATCCTTAATAGAAAAAATATCTCTTGCACCTATTACAATATCAGCTTCATGATTTAGTATAGGTTTTACAAGGTTTTCGATATCTTTTGCACAATACTGATTATCGGCATCAGTGTTAACTATAATATCCGCTCCGAGTTTTAAACACTCCTGAAGTCCGGTACGGAAAGCATTTGCAAGACCTTTATTCGGCTTGATATTTATTACATTTGCACCCCAATCCATTGCAATCTGTTCTGTATTATCTGTTGAACCGTCATTTATTACCAAAACTTCAAGAGCATCTATACCCTCAACAGTTTTCGGCAAATCATTGAGTGTGGTTAATAAGTTCTCTTCTTCGTTAAAACAAGGTATTTGAATAATAAGCTTTGTCATGTAAAATATTATATATAAAGTTTGGCTGTGGTGCAAGGGAGAGAAAATGCCGTTTATAATTCTGCTGGGACTTGTATTAAGATTAACATACATAATAAAACCTGAAGGTTTGTGGAATGACGAATATGTAAGCTGGATGATTGCAAACACTCCTTTTTTTGAAGGTTTTTGGAATGGAATTGTTAAACAATGTCACATGCCGTTATATTACTTGTATTTAAAACCTTTTTCGCACTGTTCCGATTTTATATTACGTCTGACATCAGTAATTCCGGGAGTTTTGGCAATTCCGGCAATGTATTTTGCCGGTAAAGAATATTCTAAAAAAACAGGCTATTTTGCTGCAATAGCCACTTCTGTTCTTTCTTTTGTCATATATTATTCTCAGGAAGTCAGGTTTTATTCGCTTCTGTTCCTTTTATCTGCTCTGCTGTTACTGTTTACGATAAGAGCAATTAAAGAACCTTCAAAAAAGAATCTGGTTATATTTAATATTTTAAGCATTACTGTTATTTTCACACATGTTTTAGGATTTATTTTTGTTTTCTTTAACTATTTGTATTTCATCTACAAACAAAAATTATTCTCTAAATGCTCCCGCAAACAAATTTTAACAGGGCTTTTATTAACAATTGCCGTATTGTTTATTTTATTTTATTTAGGCTCAAATATACTTTGGCAGAGGTCGTTTTCCCAATGGTGGGGAACGTTTGGTTACACAAATATTTTGTTTTTATTCAGTGATTTCTTTTCTCCGATTTTAACAAATAATATAAATGCACAGCCTGTTTTCTTTTATAACAGCAACATCACATTCTGGCTGTTGATTCCGACGCTTATTGCAGTTTTCTGTATGATTTTTGGAATTAAAAATAACAAAGGCTTCACTGCTGTTTCATTCTTAACCGTAATAACTCTTGCCATATTGGCAAAATTTGGCTTAATCGTATTTATCACAAAATATTCTATTGAAGTTCTTCCCGTTTTTATAATAATTATGGTGTGTGGTGCTGCACGACTTAAAAGAACGGGGCTGATTCTTTTTATTCTTTTTGTAACACTTCATTTATTATCTTTCTTTTCTCCATATTACGTTACTAAAATCATGAGGCACGAAGGGAATCGAATTGTTGGTGAAATACTTAACGCAAGAAAACCTCAGAATGCAATTTTTACTTATTATGCACCGGATAGGTTTTTAAGATACACAGATTTAAACGGAATAAAAACTTATGACATTAGTAAAACATACCGCTTTAAATATGCCGAAAAACCCGAACAGATATTTGATGAAATTCCAAAAAACCAAACAGTTTCATTAATTATTCTGAATACGGTAAGTTTTTATCCTGAAGATGAAATAAACAATAATAAAGATATTCCTGAAATGTTCAAAACATATTCTCATATAAAAAACAAACTGTATGACACAATAGAAAACAGGAATTATGGTATTTTGTACTCCGATAATATAGGCGGATGGACAGTTTTAACATTTAAAACAAAATAGAAAACCATAAATTTTTATACTAAAATTTTGTTATGAACATTACTGTAAATCAAACAAAAAAAGCTATAGTCTGGTTATGTGCTGCACACCTTGTATGCGATATATATACGGGCTTTTTAAACCCTATTATGCCGTTTATTGCATCAAAGCTGGGATTTTCGATGGCTGTTGCCGCAGTTATTATAAGTATTGCTCACATTTGTTCTTCCATGCTTCAGCCGCTTTTTGGTTTTTTTGCAGATAATATTATAAAAAGATTTTTTATATTTTGGGGGTTAATACTTGTTTCGATATTTATTCCGCTTGCACCTAATGCACCAAATATACCTTTTCTCATACTTTTCATGGTACTCGGAAGTTTGGGCGGAAGTTTTTTTCACCCACAAGGCATAGGATTTGTAAATATTTTTTCCGGCAAAAATACTTCTGACAACATGGGAACTTTTATAAGCATGGGTTCGGTAGGTTTTGCTTTCGGACCTCTCGTAGCAGCACTTATTACACAAGTCATGGGGTTAGGAATGATATCCCGAACATCATTCGTCGGATTGATACTTGCAGCATCAATGTTTTTGTTTGTGCCTAAACTTTCGGTTATTGAAAAGAAACCCGAACATAACAAATTTACCGAATCGTTTAAAGAAATATTCAGTTCTAATCAAATGAATCTGCTTATGCTTGTTGCAATGATGAAATCTCTTGTTGCAAACAGCTGCGGTATCTTATTACCATTTTTGTGGAAAAATATGGGACATTCACCTTTCTATATAGGATTTGCTCTGTTTTTATTCATATTTGCCGGAGCAATAGGTTCTTTTGTAAGTCCGAAAGTTGAAAGAAGATTCGGTTCTAAGCCGGTAATATATTTTTCAATGTGTGCATCATTTCCGATGATGATTCTGTTTGCAATGACATATAAAACATTTCCTGTTCTTTCAATGATTTTATACGGAATAATAGGATTTACAACAATGCTTGCACAGCCTGTTATCATGGTTTGGGCACAGAGAACACTGCCGAAATACAAAAGTATCGTTGCCGGATTTATTAACGGTTTTTGCTGGGGTACGGTCGCACTTTGTATGTCATTCCTTGGTGCCGTTGCTCAAAAATTCGGTATTATACAAGTTTTGGTGGTATTAAGCATGATTCCGATTTTTGCTTCGTTTAGTGTTAAAAGTTTAAACGAAAATTCACAGTAAGCAGCTTTTCTGTTTTTAATTTTACAGAATCTGTTTTACTTTAGCCCTATTTGTAATACAATAAAAGAAAACAGAGAGGTATAAATATGCAGGTTTCATTAAACTGGTTGAATGAATTAGTTGATTTAAAAGATATAAGTGTCGAACAGATTGCTCATGAGCTTACTATGAGTGGTTTGGAGGTTGAAGAAATTGAGGAAGTAAAACCTCAGTTTACAAATATAATTACCGCAAGAATAGAAAAAATAGATGCACATCCAAATTCTGACAGATTACATTTGGTTACCGTTAATACGGGTAATGCATTAAAAACAGTCGTATGCGGCGGTCAAAATATTGCAGTAGGACAAATAATTCCTTATGCATCAGTCGGAAGCAAAGTACTTGACAGAAAAACAGGCGAACAGTTTGAACTCACACCTGCAGTTATCAGAGGTGTTGAATCTCAGGGTATGCTCTGTTCTGATGATGAACTCGGCGTTGCTGACAGAAATTATCAGGAAGAAGACGGAATCTTAATTCTTAACAGAATATTTCCTAACGTCGGAATTGGTGTTGATGTAGAAAATGTTTTAGGTTTTGAAAAAGATTATATTTTACATACAGCTCCAACGGCAAACAGAGGTGATCAAATGTCTGTTATCGGTATTGCAAGAGAATTGAGTGCATTATTTGACAGACCTATGACAGCCCCTACCACTACCCTCCCCGGTGGAGAGGGAGAAACACCCGACTTTAAAGTCGAAATAAAAGATTATGATGTTTGTAAATATTATTCAATCGGTATTTTAAAAGGTATAAATATTAAATCCTCTCCTGATTGGATGCAAAAAAGATTAGTTGCATCAGGTATCAGAGCAATAAATAATGTTGTTGATATTACAAACTACGTTATGTTAGAATATGGCACTCCGCTTCATGCATTTGATTATGATAAATTAAACGGTTATTTGTGCGTAAGACGTGCTGAAGAAGGCGAAAAAATTATCACTCTTGATGAAGTTGAAAGAACAATGACAAGAGATACAGTTGTTATAGCTACGGAAAAAGAAGCTGTCTGCCTTGGCGGTGTTTTTGGAGGACACAATTCGGAAATAGATGAAAACTCAAAAAATCTGGCTCTTGAAGCAGCATACTTCACAGCTCAATCCAACAGAAAAAGTTCAAGAAGTGTCGGTTATAAATCTGATGCATGCTCAAGATTTGAAAGAGGAATTGATATTAAAGCCGTCCACAAAGGTCTTATGAGAGCAGTCGAGCTTCTGATAAAATATGCGGATGCCAAATTTGAAGGCTATGTTGAAACAGGTGATGACAAACCGGAACCCGTTACCATAACTTTAAGATTCCCGCAAATAAAGAGAATTTTGGGCTGTGACATAGATGCAGAAAAAGCATTAACAATATTGGAAAGACTGGGCTTCACAATACTGGGTAAAAACGAAGTTGCCTGCAGAGTTGAAGTTCCTTCGTTCCGTGCGGATGATGTAACAAGAGAAGTTGATTTGATTGAAGAAATTGCAAGAATTAACGGATACGACAAAATTACACCTACTTTACCGAACAGAGCCGGTACGGCAGAAATATCATCGGCAGAAAGAGTTATTGAAAAAATTCACTCACTCATGAGAAGTGCAGGACTTAATGAACTTCAGACATCATCACTTATCGGTGAGCCGTTATTAAAACAATTTAACATGACTTTTGATAAAGAAAAGGCTATATATGTTGAAAATCCGGCATCCGAAGATTGCACAATGTTAAGACAAACTCTTATGGCAAGTCTTTTAAATATTGTAAAATACAATTACGATAACGGACAAAAAGATTTTTGGGGCTATGAAATCGGAAGAAGTTACCTGAAAACAGGAGAAACTGACGAGAAAAATTCCGGTGTAAAAGAAACCTTAACCCTTGCCGGCATAATTACCGGTAATGTTCAAAACTCATTATGGCAGCCCTCAGGAGAAGTCGATTTCTACACAGTTAAAGGTATTGTAGACAAAGTTCTTGAAGAGTTAGGACTTTCAAAAAGAATAAAATATGCTCTGCTTGCAGATTCACCTCTCGCAGATTCTCACGGCTGTTTACATCCATACAAAACTGCCGTATTAACTCTGCTTGGGAAACAACCGGCTGTTGTCGGATATTATGGCGAGGTTCATCCTGAAGTCAGAAGTAAATTAAAACTCAATCAAAATGCATTTTTATTTAAACTTGATTTAAATATGATAATAGAAGCCTTTAACGAATCAGTACCCAGATTCAAAAAATTACCGCAATTCCCTGAAGTTCAGAGAGATTTGGCTGTAATTATCCCTGAAAAAACTTCCTGGGATGAACTTGAAAAAATAATCAAAAAAGGAATCGCAAATAATATATTCAACGGATGCGAAGTTTTTGATGTTTATCAGGGAGAACACGTACAGGAAGGCTTTAAGTCAATGGCATTCAGAATAAAAATGCAGGATGCAAATGCAACAATGACTGATGATATTATTGAAGCACAAATGGCAAATGTTCGTGCCACATTAAAAAAAGCTTTGCCTGAATTAAGTTTCAGAGAATAATATAATTTAAAGATTAATCATACTAATAATAATTTGGGAAGGATTTTTTACAATGAATGTAAGAGCAATTAAAACTGCTGAATCTCAGAATGCAGTAAATGAAATAAAAATGATTACAAAAAGGGAAGTCGTTAATATTTCGACAAAGGTACCAAAAGAACTCGTTCAGATACGTATGTACATGCAATCGGATGAATATATTAAGGACACCAGAAACAGAATGTTTTATAACATCGTTAATGACATGATGAATTGCAGAGATAATATAGTAAACGAAATAAATGATATTAACACAGTACTAAAAGGACAGGCTGTTCAGGGAATCAACGGTTTTTTGAGATTGCAAAAAGAAATTGCAAAAGATTTTAACATCAACTTTGATAATGAACCGACTATTCATACAATGTTCCAAAGCAAATATAAACAACTCAAAGACTCTATCCATGAATTAGTAAATCATTATTAATAAAACAGGCAGCATTTACAAAAACTGATTGTGTTCCCGTTCCCACTTAACATCAGTTGTTTTACCATGTCCGGGATATATTTCTGTATCATCCGGTAATGTAAAAATTTTATTTTCGATGCTTTCTACTATTTGGTCGAAATCACCGCCCTCAAGGTCGCATCTTCCTACTGACTCCCTGAAAATAGTATCGCCGGAAAACAGTTTTCCGTCTGCATAATAACAAACTCCGCCCGGTGTATGTCCCGGAGTATGAATAACTTTAATCTCAGTTTCACCAAGCTTTATAATATCACCGTCATTAACATAGATATCTACATTTGGAATTGTTATATCAGGAATTCCAAACATCGGCAAATACTGATTTGCTTTTTTTAATTCGTTCAAATCAGCATTATGCATTACAATTTTGGCATTTGTTGGTCTTATGCCTGCGACATGATCAAAATGACCGTGCGTTAAAAGAATGTACTTTAATTCCGCACCGATATCTTTTATTGTTTTTGCAATTTCAGTATCAACACTTGAACAATCAACCAATGCAGCTTCTTTTGTTTTTTCATCAATAATAAGATAATTATTATTGTCTATTGGCGGTTCCCGAAAAATTTTTACAATCATAAATCTATAATATCGCAAAAATTTGCTAATTCCAATTTATATATGATAGAATAAACAAAAAAGGGAGTTTATATGGATACAAAAGCATTGTTTAATATAGGATATGGGCTTTATGTTCTTACCGCAAATGAAGGAACTAAGGATAACGGATGTATTATTAATACCGTTATGCAGGTAACTTCAAATCCGCTGCAGGTTTCAATTACTGTTAACAAACAGAATTATACAACCGCTATGATTCAAAGAACAAAAAAGTTTAACGTTTCAATGCTAACAGAAAAAACAGATTTTGAAACTTTCAAACACTTCGGATATCAATCGGGAGCAACTTGTAATAAATTCGAAAATTATAATGACACAAAAAGAAGCCCTAACGGAGTATTATACTTAACAAAAAACACAAATGCATTCCTTTCGGGTTATGTAAAACAGGAACTTGATTTGGGTTCGCATATATTGTTTATCGGACAGCTCGTTGCTGCGGAAGTTTTGAGTGAAGAACCAAGTGTAAGTTACGCATATTACCAAAAAAATATAAAACCAAAGCCGCAGGAAACTAAAAAATCAGGCTGGCGATGCAAAATATGCGGATATATATATGAAGGTGAAACATTACCTGATGATTATATCTGTCCTTTGTGCAAACACGGTGCCGTTGATTTTGAAAAAATATAATAACTAATGAATTGTGTGTTTTATTTGAAGATGTTTTTTTAATTTGGACGTTTCATCAGAAATACACTTTTCAACATACCTGTACGGTTTTTGCACTTCAAAAATTCCGACATTTACATTTTCATCCATTGCAATCAAAGCTTTAGGACTGATTAATTGTCTTTCTCTTTGAGTTGACTTTATAGTGTTTGATATCTGATCAACGGAATGTGTCAGTATGTAAGTGCTATTTGGGACTATACCCACACCAAGCGGAAATTTTTCATCTGAGCAATAAAAACACTGTTCCGCAATGACTTTACATTCATAAAAAAGTCTTTTTAATCCTTCGCCAAAAATTTCTCTGATATATGCAGAAGCCCCATTTTGCTCCATTTTTATCTGCCTGCCGAGATACAAACCTTCTCTGGTATAAAAATGCCAAACATTACCATTTCGTTTGGGAATTGCTCTGTTTGCCGTTAAAATTGCTGCGATTGGTGATATCTTTGTCATTTTATTTTTCCTTTATAATCGGCTTTGTTTTATTTATAGAATACTGCGGATAATACAAATGAGCTTTAAATTCATACCTGAATGGCTTATTTATCTTATATACAGGATAGTCCTCCGGAACATTATCCCCGAGTTTCTTTCTTTCAGCTTGAAGTTCTTCTGAATCTTTCAATTTTTCTATATACCTGTCAGATGCAAGCCCACGAGTAACAGTATCTTTTTGTATTGTATTATGCTCAAAATCTTTGATAGTTTTTTCAATTTCTATTTTAACCGGCATAAATCTGCGCTGCGGCAAAAAATATTTTACTAATTTTTCAATTATTATATTTTGCGACAAAAATGGAATTTGCTCATCAGGTTTATACAAATCAATATTAATATATTTATACCCATGCAAAGTATTTTCGCCCTTCCTCAGAAGTCCCAACACTTGATTTTCAGCATTTCTGAATTCTACATCACAAAATTCTGACGGGTTTTTGTATGCTTTAGCTTTATTTTCAATTAAATATTTTGCAACAGGCGAATGTTTGATTGGCGATACACTTGGCATTTATATATATCCTATTTCGTTTCCGCTTTTTCTGCTGTCTTATTATTAGCATTAGAGTTTGATACCGGCTTTATGTCCTTTATATCAACTCCCGGAATATTCATTTCTGAAAGGTTTTTAATTCTCAGTTCAGCTTCATGAGCTTTCATCATACTTTTTAAAAAAGCATCGTCCTTAATCTGCTTCTTCATATCTGCAAAAACAGACCTTAATTCTTCTTCACTCAGTCCTTCTGAAGATTTCATACAAACAACAAGTTTGTCTTTTCTGAATGTAAAATATGAAGCGGCAATGATACCCCATAAAAGAATACCCTGAAAAATACCAATCTGCGGAATCTGAATCCAATGAGAAGCCGCAAAATTCCATAATTTCATACAGCTCCAGCCGGGAAACCACCCGAAACCTGCAGCAAAACAGCAGCCCATAAATACTAAATATAAAATTCCTCTGAAACCTTTAACCTGAATTATATTAATATTTTTTTTCATATTTAACCTATTCTATTCCTGCTAAATTTTTAAATTCTTCCTCATTCAATATTATAACACCTAAATCCTGAGCTTTGTCCAATTTTGAACCGGGATTTTCTCCTGCTACAACATAGGAGGTTTTTTTAGATACCGAAGACGATGTTTTTCCACCCTTCGATTTTATTATATCACTTGCCTCATCTCTTGTCATTGATTGTAAAGTTCCTGTTAAGACAAATGTTTTCCCGGCAAGTTCATCCGTCTTTTGGGCAGGTGTATATGAAAAATCAAATCCTAAATTTTTAAATTCTTCAAGGGTTTGCAAGTTATGTTCATTGTGGAAAAATTCATAAATATTACGTGCAATTTTATCACCGATTCCGTCAATTTCGGCTAACCTTTCTATACTTGCCGCCTTAAAATCCTCAAGTGACGGAAATTCATTAACAAGAAGCTCTGCTGTTTCTTTTCCCACATTTCTAATCGATAAGGCAGTAATAAATTTTGATAAAGGTTTTTGTTTTGAAGCCTGAATAGCATTATACATATTTGTGGCAGACTTTTCTTTTACCAAATCCAATTTAAGAAAATCATCAATAGTAAGCTTATAAAAATCAACCGGTGCCGCTACAAGACCTAAATTGTACAGTTTTTCAATAACAGAAGGTCCTACTGACTCAATATCCATAGCTTCTTTTGATACCCAGTATTCAAGTTTTGCCCTTAATACAGCAGGGCAGTTCGGATTAAGACAATATAAATTAACCTCTCCCTCTACTTCACTGATTGGCTCACCACAAGAAGGACAATTGCCCTGAACCTGATATATAGGCAAATTATCATGTTCTGCCGAATCACAAACCTTTATGACTTTTGGTATTATCTCAGCGGCTTTTTTTATAAGAACTCTGTCACCAATTCTTACATCAAGCCTTCTTATCTCATCAAAATTATGCAAGCTGGCTCTTGATACAATGCTTCCGGCAAGATTAACAGGTTCTAATACCGCAACTGGAGTAACAGCACCTGTTTTACCGATACCGATTTCTATGTCTTTTAGAGTTGTTGAGATTTCCTCCGGCGGAAACTTAAATGCAGTAGCCCATTTTGGCGCCCGTGACGTATATCCGAGTTCATTCTGATATGCAAGACTGTTAACTTTTATAACAACACCGTCTGTCGCATAATCTAACTCAAACCTTTTTGTTTCCCATTCCTTACAAAAATCCACCGCACCTTCAATATCTTTTACAAGTCTTATATTCGGATTAATCTTGAAACCGAGTTCTTTAACATATTGAATTCCGTCCCAGTGTGTCTTTGGCTGTTTTTTTGCCCTTTCTATAATTGGTGTATAAGTAAACATTGATAAATCACGCTTGGCAGTAATTGAACTATCGAGCTGACGTAAAGAACCGGCTGCCGCATTTCTCGGGTTGGCAAAAGGTTTTTCACCGAGTTTTAGATTTTCCTCATTGAGTTTTTCAAATGAAGATTTGGGCATATATATTTCCCCTCTGACTTCAACATCCGCATCTTCAAACAGTTTTAACGGAATAGCTTTTATTGTTCTTAAATTTTGTGTAATTTCTTCGCCGACTATTCCGTTACCGCGTGTAGCGCCATGCACAAAAGAACCGTTTTTATATGCAAGTGCTATCGCAAGTCCGTCGATTTTCAATTCACATACAAGCTCAACATTATTCCCGAACTCTTTTGTTATCCGCTCATACCATCTGCGGAGTTCTTCATAATTGTATGTATTATCTAAAGAATACAACCGGTATTTATGGGTTACTTCCTGAAAACCGGTACTTATTCCGCCAACTCTCTGTGTAGGACTGTCAGGGGTGATAAACAAAGGATTCTGCTTTTCTAATTCTTCAAGCTCTTTATACAACTTATCATATTCAAAATCACTTATTAAAGGATTATCCAGCACATAATAATTGTATGAATATTTATTCAATTCATCTCTTAAAAATTTTATTCTTTCAAGAACCATTCGTATATCCTTAATTTATCTGATTGATTGTTAAAACGAAATTCCGCCGTCCTGATTCTATATTACAACATTAAGCTTCTGTCTTGCATCCGCACTTTGTTTTATTGCATTATTTTGCTCTGCAATTTCAGTTTCCAGCTTTTGCCTGACCTTTGCCGCCGAATTTATCCTTTGCATAATCAAATCAGGATTATAAATTTCCTTTGGATTCAAAATTCGCCTTTCCGCACACTCCATACAGCTTAATATTTGTGTCTGTACTACAGATTTGGACGGATATCCGTTATTTCTGATAACAAAAGCCATACTAACTCCTTTTAACTAAAAAATATTAAAAAACTGACTTCTGAAAGCAAGAGACTGCTCTGTTGTTAACAAAGCAGAATCGGACTTCTTATGATTTACTTTATTCAGCTGCAGCAAATCCTGCATATCTTTTAAAATGTTCTCTCTTATAACTAATTTACCGGATTTATATACTCTGTTATGTACAGCCGGATTTGTTCTGACCATAACCTCTATTTTATTTACCATACGTGCCATAATTATTCCCCATTATCTGTTATAACATTGATTATACCAATCAGAATCCAGAATGTAAACTGAATTTGAGGTCTGAAAAATACGGTATCAACCATTCCATGTACCATAATACCAATCAAAGAAACTAATGCTGTTATAACAAAAATAACCTCCTTAGTTTTATTTGTGAATATATATTTTACAGCATTAATAATGTTTGCGGTTAAAAAACCTATAAAAAATATTAAAGCGAAAATCCCGCTTTCTACAGCAATTTCCAGATAAATATTGTATGCACTCAGAGCATCAAAACCTGTTTTCATATATAAACCATATACTTCTCTGAAATTTTGGTTGCCGCAGCCTATACCTAAAAGCCAATTATCTTTGAACATATTTATACAGGAGTGATATACATTAAATCTGAAAGAATTTGAACTGTCACCGCGCATAGCAAAAATAGAATAAATCCTTGCCCTTAATGAAGAAACAGACATTACTATAAGCGATACCGCCAACACACAGAAACCGGCAACAGTAGCGAAAAGTTTTTGCAGCTTTGGCTGCAATAATTTGTATGTTATATAAACCAAAGCCGTAAACATAAAGAAAAATCCGATATATGCCCCTCTGCATCCGGTCAAAACAGTTGCGACAACAGACAAAATTCCGAATATAACTGAAAGAGGCAATAATTTTTTATTTATAAAAGGTAATGTAATAAATGACGGAATAATTGACAACATATATCCGCCGAAAAGATTTGGATTATATGGTTTTAAAGTCCCGTAAACCCTTGTCATTACATCTTCGGGATTCAGATTGGACATATCCTGCCACCCTGAAATTTCTTCTACGGCTCCGAAATTTTGTAAAAATGCAAAAACTGTTTCATAACAGGCACATAGTGCAAATGTCAAAAATATCCATTTTATAAATTGTTTATTATCTTTCAGAAAATGAACAACTGATATATAAAACCCAAGATAAGTCAATGTTTTCATAAATCCCTTCATGCTCAGATAAAGGAATGATGAACCCGCAACACTTATTACGACAAATAAAAAATAAATCAGCAAAATTTTTTCTGAAGTATTCAGCTCAAACTTTTCCCCTGATTTTGTCAAAAGTTTTATAATCGTCAATATTATTGCAAATAATGCAAAATATCCTATCACATCAGGTTGAGCAAATACAGAACTTAATATAACAAAAAAGATATTAATTCCGATTAACCAATCGATTTTTTGGAGTATAAAACTTCTGTCATAAACAGGTTTTATAAATTTCTGAAAATTTTCCAATAAAATATTTATAAACATAAAGTAATAATCTTTTTAATATAACCTATACTTATAACCGGTTAAAATTATCCGACATTCGATGCTTCACCGGAATCATCAACTTTAACATCAGATATTACACGCACATCTGAGATTGTACCGTTGAATTTGTAATTTTCACCTTCTAGTGTAACAGGAAGTCCCATTTTAATTTTATTACCATCAACAACCGCACCGTCTTTTGTAATTTTTGCAACATCAGTAATTGTAACAACAGCATCAAAAATTGACGGTTGTGCCGGATCATTAACCAAAATATACTGTTTTTCACTCTTTGCTGATGCAACTGCAGTCTGACGGGGGGACGACACAACATCAAGCACTTTCAACTCTGAATAAGGAACATTCCTTATGGTTATAAAAGTTTTTGCTTCTGGTTCTATAGGGAATTTATCTCCTGTTACGGTAACACCTCTCAGAAATACCTGAAAAGTTATAGGCGATGTTGCTTCAATCTGTTTATCGGCAGTCTGACGAAAATGCTTCATTGTTGCAACACCAACAAACAATGCCGTAATAACACCTAAAATAATTATTATATCAATAATATTCAGCTTATTAAAAATATTTTTCATTAATATTACTCCTATTCAAAAACTTCAATATATTCGGGAACTTCTGAAAGTATTTCATCAATATTTGTCGTAGCACATCCAAACTGCTTTATTACAATTCCTGCTGCAATATTACCGATTATAGCAGCATAAACAGGATTAGCACCTACAGCCAGTGCCAAAGTATAAGTAGCCGTAACTGTATCTCCCGCACCCGTTACATCAAATACTTTTGATTTATTAAATACGGGAATATGATAATACCTTCCCTCATCCGTAATAACAACCATCCCTTCAGAACCACAGGTTATAAGCACAGCAGGAGCTTCTGTTTCTTTAATAAGCATACTGCCTGCCCTCAAATAATCTTCTTTGCTTTTTAAATAAAAACCAACATGTTTTTGAGTATCCGGAAGATTCGGTGTCATAGAAGTAATTCCCTTATACCTGTATAAATCCTTTTGGGCATCTACTACAACAATTTTGCCGTTTTTCTCCGCTTCCTCAGTTACGGTTTGTATAACTGCATCAGTAAGAGTTCCCAAATGATAATCAGAAAGTACTATAGCATCGTATAACGGAATTAATAGTCTGATTTTCTCAATAAGTTTTTGTTCTGTTTCCTTTGAGATGGGAGCACTTGTCTGTCTGTCTATTCGGACAATCTGCTGAGTTACTGACTGGGAACAAGAACCTGATATTCTTGTTTTTGTAATTGTTTCCCTGCTGCTGTCAACAACAAGGTTAGAACAATCAATACCGGCATCTTTAAATGCTTTTTTCAAATCCTCGCCCTGATAATCTTCGCCTATTATACCAATTACTGAAACTTTTTTGTTATTAATTTCAGAAACGTTATGCGCAGCATTTGATGCTCCGCCCAATATATAATTTGTATGGGTGTGCCGTAATATAAGTACGGGAGCTTCACGGGAAATTCTTTCAGTATCTCCGTAAACCATCTCATCGAGTGCCAAATCACCTATTACAAGGATTTTTGATTTATCTAGTTCTCTTATATATCCTTTAAGTTTACTTAAATCAATTTTCATATCATCTTCTCTTACGATTGCTTAACACTAAATTCTAATATATAATATATTTATACTACAAAAAAAGAGAGTTTTCATGGCTGGCGGTTTTAATAAAGGAAAAGATTCAATTGAAATAAGTGAATTAGCATCACTTAACGATGAAATTACTGATGATTTTATCGATCAGCTTCATAATCAGCTAGCTGAAAGTATTGCTAATGAAAAAACCATTGCTACAATACCGCAGGTAAATCCCGATGATGATTCAACACTTTTTGAAGAACCTGCACCTCCTGTTCAGCCGGAGCAACCGGTTTCGGAAGAAATACCTGTATTAACGGAACAAACAGAAGAAACGGCAATTTCACAAAGCGAAGAAACACCGGCTGAAAAACCGGCAGAACAACCTGTTCAAAAAACTGAAGCAGCAGATGATAATGTAAAAAAAGAAGAGAAAAAAGTTAATAATACTTTTGATGATAACTTTATCAAAAAATATAAAGCAAAATTAAACAAAAAGAATAATCCAGCTACGGATTTAATTGATGATTCATCCATAAAGTCTGCCGGCACAAATAATGACGGAGAACCAATTGAAAAATTATCAAACGGCAACATCTCAGAGAGAGCAGCATCTCAGGAACAAAAAGACTACAATGCCAGTCTGGATTTCCTTGACGGCAAAGTTAAATATTCTAAATACGTAATATACATAGATCCGCAAAATGTGGACTTTATTGAAGGTTTAACTGTAAAAGAAAGAAAGAATCTTATAAATAATATTTTGCACCAGCAGGACAGTATCGAACTTACAAAACACAGATTTAAACTACTCAGGACATTATTTATACACTTTATGATTGCAATTATTGTATTTGCAATCTCAATGCCGCTTGTTTACTATCTGATAAATGCATCTTTAGAAGCTACAATAGACAACCACAGACGTTCACAATCTAATTGGCAGACATTGTATAAAGAACACGGTAAGATTCCTAAAAATTAAGCAGTCTCACGAACAGGAACTAATTCTTTATTTGCCGCTAATGACGGAACGGCATTTTCACCGGATTCACCTGTTATTTTTTCATACACACAAAGTGCCAGTTTTCTTCCGCCTAGATAACCTGCAATTGATGATAAAATTAATCCGAAACCCTTTGCAATTTTCGGAACATGCTTTAATGTCATGCCAAAGAACTTTTTAACTGCAAAATAATCTTTCATTGCATCTATACTGCTGCTTGCATAAGGTAATTTCCTAATTAATGCTTCATGCTCATGGGTAATTAATTTACCGTTCTTTCTTTCATAAGTTGACATTCCTGCAAGACGTTTATATGCAGGTTCGGTTATGGCTAACATGCCGACAATTCCTGCACCTTCAACAAAACCTTCTTTTATGGGTTCATCGGATGTCAGAACTCTTAATCCGCTTGTGAATATAATAAACTCATTAACATAATCGCCGACAAATTTTAATGCTTTTAATAATTTACCGCCTGCCGTTTTTAAGAAACTTTCTGATGAAACAGATGCTGCTTTTTCCGCACCTGATGCTGCTTTAATACTTTCTTCCGCACTCATAAACATATTAGCCAGTTCAGGGGATGCTGCCTTGACAATATTTGCGGAACATTCAGCTGCTCTCTCTATTTGTCCTGATGCTACAACAGAATTCATAACAGTTTGTGCAGCATCATTTGCCTGACGTGCTCTGTCAAGTCTTCTTGCTGCAAAACCGCTGCTTGATATTACGGTTGGTAAAACTGCTGCTGTGAGTCCTGCTGACATAATAAATTACACCTTTACACACTAAAGTACTTTCATATATATAAAGTTCTTTTTATGTATAAATTTGCGTTAATTATAATATTTCTTTACAAATCTTAATCAAACGGCATTATGTTACTTTTTCATATCAATCAATATTATCACTGTCTTTTTAACTAACTGAACTGCCCATCTCAGAATAAGGAAGCCGCCTAAAATTCCTATAAAAGCATCCAAATAAATAACACCAAAATATTTTCCTATTAAAAGTGCTGCTATTGCAAGTATCGAAGTCAGGGCATCTGCCATAATGTGATAATATGCTGCCATAAAATTGTAATCTTCATCTTTTTCACCATCATGGTCATGTTTACTATCAAAATTCATAACCAAAATACAAACCACATTTACAACCAACCCAATCACAGCAACCAAAATTGCTTCGTCAAATTTTATATTAATCGGAGAGATTACCCTTTGTACAGCCTCATATATAATCCATACACCCGTAATGCCCAGAAACAAAGAACTTGTATATGCTGCCAAAGTCCCGATTTTGGTTGTTCCGTTCGGAAAACTCGGAGAATCTTTAAATGCACGAATTAATATATATGCCGCATAAGTTAAGCCCAAAGCAAGAGCATGCGTACCCATGTGATAACCGTCAGCAAGTAAAGCCATTGAATGTGTAATATATCCGTATATAATTTCCGCAAACATTGTTATAACGGTTAATATTATTACAACCAGTGTCTTTTTTTCATTAGCATTTGTTATTTCGTGTTCATGCTCGTGTGTCAAAACAAAACTCCGCAATTTTCATTAACTATTTTACCGGAACATTAAATGTTCCTTCAAATGTTTTGTATTGTTTATCTTTATAAACATATACATCTATATAATACTGTTCAAGTTCTTTTTTCGTAAATATATTTTTCCCAAAACTGACATCTATGTCTTTTGAACTTCCGCCATTTGAATAAATAGGATTTTTTCTTGTTGCACACTGTACGGTGTAAACTTCTTTGTTATCATTTTTATGGCGAAGTATAAATTCCGCATGCAAACGATTTATATCGTTAGACGAATTATTAATTAACGTAAATTTTGCATTCAGTTTGTATCTGAAAAATACTTTTTTAATATTGAAATTCTTAAGTTCTACATCAAGTTCATTTTTATACACAACTTTGTTATTTACGAATAAATCAACTGAATGAGCTCTGTATCTGTAATATTTAGACTTAACCGTATCACCCTGAATTTCCGCTATGTTTGATGCTTTCATCAAAGCTCTTATAAATACGTCATAATCAATATGCTGAGGCATTTTTTCAAGCAAATAATTGAAATAATCTACAGAAACTATAGGATCCAAATCCGCATATACAATTGCCATTTTATACTTAATCATGTCATTGTCCGGAGCATAAGTCCTTGCCTGTTTTAAATATTTTATTGCATCCGAATTATAACCGTTTGTAACCATAACATCCGCAGTATTCAAATATGCTTCGGATAGTCTTTTCTTTATTGAGTTATGAACATATTTATCACGCTTGGATAATTTTTCATAATAATATTTAGCCTTTTCGTAAGCGGCAGCTGCTTTAACAAACTTGTTTTCAGCCATATATTTATCACCCATATTAATATAAATACGGGTTTTAAAATTAACGACCTTAACGTTATTTGTATCAATTACGGAATCAATAATTTTCTGGGCATCATCAAACTTTTGCATTGTTATCAAAAGTCTTGCCAGTCTGTAATGAGCATTATAATTATTTTCAGGAGCTTTATTGTATGCAAGGTAATATGCATATTCCGCTTTATAATAATCTTCGGCAGATTCGTAAAGATTTCCGACCTGCATACAAATCTTAAAACTCTTGTTATGCAAAGATTTTGTTAAGTCAGACTGTGCAATTATTTTTTGTGCTAACTTTGCTTCCAGCTTTGTTCTGGCATGGGTTTTTGAAGCATAAATGTTCCGTACCATCTCACTTCTTGCGTGGAATGAGAGCAGCACAGTTATAATCGCAGCAGCGATAAATGTTATGCCTGCCGTCCGCAAGTAACCCGAGATTTCTTCCTGTAAAGATTTCTCTGTACGTGTATATTTGCCTTTTTTCTTTTCTTTAATCATTTAATTCCTGTAATGATATTGAATCCTGTCCTGTCATATCATTCAAATATTCATATATTTCATCAATAATTTTTTTATTGGCAACTTCTAATGACGATGTTACCTTTACCTTATCGGGATTTTCAATCAATTTCTTCGAAACAAAGTCCCTTACATCATCTGCTTTTGATGTCAAGTAATCATATATTTTTTTGGCATCACCCGAATCACAATAAACGGAAATTTTAAATCTTTTAACCTGTTTAGCACTGGTAGGAAGAATTCGTCTTTCAAACATTCTGACCAATGTCAAAACCGCTATGCTTAATATTGTTGAAATAGCCGCAACATCATACATTCCGGCACCGCATGCCATACCGACACTTGCGGCAAGCCACAAGGTAGCTGCAGTGGTTAAACCAAAAACCATCGGACCATTTCTTAATACCGTACCGGCACCTATAAAACCGATACCTGTAACAATCTGAGCCGCAATTCTTGCCGTATCTCTGACACCGGTAGCCTGATCAATAATTACGTTATCACCTGATGCAAATGTCGGGAAACCATATATAGACAAGATTGTAAAAACACATGCACCCAGGCAAACTAAAATATGTGTTCTCAAGCCTGCATACTTATTGGTAAGTTCTCTTTCCAGCCCCAAAGCAAATCCAAGAGCTGATGCCGCACATAATCTGATTAAGAAATCTATGTTTAACAGTTCCATTATATTCTCTCTCCTTTTATATTAAATATACACTATAAAGCCCTAAAATACAACTTTTGGGGTAGTTACAAAAACATCCGCTTTTGTATAATACAGTTATGAGTACAGAATTTACTACTATTAAAGATGAACTTGAAGAAAGAGAATATGAAATTTTAAGTCCTTTTGCAACAAAGTGCAAAGAATCAGAAGGGCGAAAACGTGAGCGCAAAGAAAAATTTGCCATAAGAACCGCTTTCCAAAGGGACAGGGATAAAATTCTTCATTCAAAATCATTCAGAAGATTAAAACACAAAACACAGGTTTTTCTGTCTCCGTATAACGACCATTTCAGAACCAGATTAACCCACACTCTTGAAGTTTCTCAAATTGCAAGAACCATGGCAAGAGCTTTGCATCTCAACGAAGATTTGGTTGAAGCAATATCTCTGGGACATGATTTGGGGCATACAGCTTTCGGGCATTGTGGTGAAGCAACTTTAGACGAACTGCTTCCGAACGGATTTCATCATAACGTTCAATCGGTAAGAGTTGTAGAAGTATTAGAAGATATGAACCTTTGCAAGGAAACAGTTGACGGAATTTTAACACACACCTGGGGATATAAGCCAAAAACTCCGGAAGCGCAGATTGTTCAATATGCTGATAAAATTGCATACATAAATCATGATATAGAAGATTCAGTGCGTGCAGGCATAATGTCTGAAGCAGATTTACCCCATGACTGTGTAAAATATTTTTCTTCTAATCAGTCGGCAAGACTTGGAAAAATGATTACTGATGTTATAGTCAACTCAAAAGATAAACCGGTTGTATCAATGTCCGAAGAAGGGTGGTTTTATGTTACAAAACTCAGAAGCTGGATGTTTGAGAATGTATATGTAAACCCAATCGCAAAAGCAGAAGAGAAAAAAGCAAAAAAAATAATAAAATCATTATATGAATATTATACGGAAACATTATCAAAGTATTATTCTGATGATGAATTACCGCAAATTGTAACCGATTATATTTCCGGAATGACCGATCAGTATGCTATAAGAAGATACCTTGATTTATTCATTCCGAAGCCTCTTGCAGAAAACACAAATGATGATGATTTAATCAAAAAAGCGCTTGAGCGCAGATAACATTATATAATTTATCATGATATAATCATTTCTATGTATAGCCGTTTATTTTATCTTAAAGATATTCTAAAAATAGCATTTCCTATAATTCTGGGGAATATAGGATTTATAATGATAGGTGTCGGTGATGTTATTGTTGCGGGCAGACACTCTACGGACACTCTGGCTGCAATAAGTATTGCAACAGCGGTAACAAATTCTATCATGATATTGGGAATAGGTATTATCGCAACAATTTCAGCTATTCTCTCAAATTACAGAGGCGAAGGCAAAAATGCGGAAGATTATTTTTATCCTTCCGTAAAATTTACTTTTATTTTATCTTTAATAGTCTGTATTGTAATTTTAGCCTTCATTCCGTTTATTGACAAACTCGGCTTTGAACAAAACCTGATTCAAAAGATTAAGGATTACTTTTTTATAACAGCATTTGCATCATTTGGCGGATATTTTCACTGCATGGCAAAAGAATATTTGCAAGCCTTTGAAATAGTAGTATTTCCGAATCTTTTAACAATTTTTTGTATTTTTCTGAATGTCGGACTTAATATTGTATTTGCATTTGGGTGCGGAATTATTCCGGAGATGGGAGCGAAAGGTCTTGCTCTTGCCAGCCTGATAACCAGATATTTTATGGCAATAGTCCTTATTATATATTGTTTTTGCAAATTTAATCTCAAATACAAAACAACTGTTATAAATTACTATAAAGATTTACTCAAAGTCGGACTTCCGGCATCTCTTGCCATATTTGTTGAATTTGCCGGTTTTAATATAATTGCGATTATCATGGGCAGAGTGTCAGGAATTTATGCTGCTGCACATAATTTAATTACAACTATGACAAGTGTTTCTTTCATGGTACCACTTGCCATATCAAATGCTGCAGCTGTAAAAGTCGGATATTCAAATGGTGCTGAATACTGGAATTCATTAAAAAAATACGCAAATACGGCAATCTTATCCAGTGTATCATTTATGTCTTTGTCTGCAATAATTATAGGAATTTTTGCAGAACCTATTATAAAACTGTTTACAAATGACATAAACTTAATTAATATATGTGTTCCAATCGCATACATTCTCTGTGCGTTTCAGGTATTTGACGGACTTCAGGTAGCACTTTCCGGTATATACAGAGGAATAAAGCAAACAAAAATTGTGATGATTTCAAACATAATATCTTACTGGCTGATTGCCTGTCCTTTAGGTTGTTTATTGGGACTGCACTTCAAACTTAACTTAATAGGTTTCTGGATAGCATTGTGTTTCTCTGCCATTATTTTATGCACAATAATGTACGCAAAATTAATCAGAATATTTAAAAAACTAAACTAATTTCATTTAATTTTGTGAATTTGCAGCTGAAGTCATTTTTGCGTGTGCTTTTCTCGTATTTGCATAAGTAAGCATCGGGATAAGAACACCGAGAATTATCGGTGATATCACAACTGTAGCCAGGAAGCCCGGAATAGAATTCAAGCCTCTTGCAACTTTGGCTATTGAACTTTGTTTTCCTACACCTGCATCACTCATAAGTTTCTTTATCAGTTCTTTGGTTGCTTCATTATCTTCAAGTTTTTCAAAGAATGAGATAATCTTTTCATTCTTAACTTTAGCGGATTCTTTTGCTATAGATTCCAATGTAAAGTCTTTGTCTGTAAATATATCCTTAGCATTTGAAGACTTAGATAAAATCTTCTGTAAATCGCCGCCTTTATCATTAATGTATTTCATAAAGTTCATCATTTTAACTTTAGAATCAATACTTCCATACAATGCCTGTAATTCACTGTTAGAAAGAAGTTTTAATTTACTGTATGGGTTAATCTTGTCAACAAAACGATTTCCGGCTCTGTTAGTTAATACAAAGCCTTGTTTTTTCTCGATTGAACTTACAAACCACTTTTGAAGTATAGGAACGGTGTAAACAACCGCTAACGATGATATTGAATCTCTTAACAATATTTCGTTAATTTCAGACATATCACGTTTGCCGTTTTCATCTATGTATGCACGGTTGTATGCTCTCAAACACCTTGGTGTTAATAAACCAAAGAGTGACAAGCAAGCCATTAAAGTAGGAGTGAAGTTAATTCCGTTATATTCAAATTCGTTTTTAACCCAATTCGGGAATTTTTCATGAATAAATTTACCTATCCTTGATATAATACCGTCAGAATTTATGCCCTTTCCTTTGAATGATATATTTTCCTGATTTTCAGCATTTTCAGAATTATCTGCCTTTATCTGCTTTTCTTCATTAGATTTAACCAAATGAGTAGCACCTGGGGCAACTTTATTGTATGCATATATCTTTGGAAGTATTGATAATCCTGTAAGAGTAGCTGCAACAGTACCTATATTGAAGAATAAACGTTTTGCAGCAAAGTTGTTGGTAATATTTTCTACGGCTGTTGCATCAATATCCTTGAAGTTCTTATTACGTTCAATTGCATCAGTACCAAAGTTTCTGATTGCTTTTATGACATCATCAGCCTTGAATGTCTGAACATTTCCGTTAACATCTATTGAAAGTTTGTCAATATAATCAAGTTTAGATGATGTATTTATAAGCCGTTCATTTAATCTTGATGTAATATTACCAAGAGCAGTATTTCTGATTTTACGTTTATTTCCGGTTACAAAAGTTTCAAATTCCTTTAAGATATATTCAATATGTTCTTTTGAATTCATATCATCAGGAATTGTATCCTTGTATATCTTTTCCCAAATCTGCTTGTTGAATTCTTTCTTGAATGCAGCTTTGTCATTTTTAATATTATTACTGAATGCTGAAGAATTTATAAATCCTTTGAAAGTATCACCAATAGCTTTAATCAGTTTTGAATTTGTTGAAGCGGTTCTGCAGCCTTTACCGGTTAACCAAACCATAAACGGTGCAACAGCCATCATGAAAGGTCCTGTCAAACCTTCTCTGCCTAATACTTCAAGCCCTTCTTTTACGTTCCATTCACCGGTAACTTCTTTATCACGGTAAAAGCCGGTAACAACTCTGGGCAAAGTCATTCCCAATTCGTCCTGAATTATAAATGATAGAAAATAGCCCTGTTTTTCAATTCCCTGCATTAAAGCACCGGAAAAACCCAATGCACCCATGCCCATGCCGGACTTGAAGGAAATGTTTTTATCATTCATATTTGAAGTTTTATGGGCATTATTCTGTACGTTGTTAATTGATGCTATTTTCAAACTACAAATCCCTATCATTCAACTAAGTGTAATCTGAACACTATTATACAAGGTAAATATTAGTTTAACAATAGAAAATATATACGTTTGTAATGAATGTTTACAATTAATTTCAGGCAAAAGTTTGAAATTGAATACATTGTTTCATTATTTTTGTTATAATGGAAAAATAAATTTAATAGGGAAACCAAGGGTGAAAGTCCCTGACTGTGCCGCAGCCGTTAAAGCCGGAATACCTGAGATAGTGAAGTAAAAAGAGGAGTTTTACAGGCTTTTCATCTTCGTATCTTGCAGCCAAGCTTCGAGACAAAGTATTGGCTAAAGTGTTCTTCTGTTGCGGCAATTCGCAAGAGAGGAATTTTATTTTGGCAAATTCTGTTCAAAACTTAGGCACAAATAAAGCCGGAACCTGTCCGCATGGAGCAGCTTTTGGAGCATGCCCTATTTGTTCCGGAATGGGCGGCGGTTCAAGAATGGGCGAAAGACCTCAAAAAGCCGGTGAATGGTCCTATCATCACTGTGTTATGGTTGGAAATCTCATGAAAGCCAGAGAAGCCCGAACGGAAGCACATGAGCAAAACCTTCAGAAACATGCCGAAATGATTAAAGCATTTGAACAAAGTCTTATTAATACAGCAAACAAATTTGCAGACTTTGCAGCAAAAGTTCAAAACAATATTATAATGAAGCCTGTCGCTTTGGTTATTAACAAACTAATTGTTCCGGCTCTGAGAGCATTTGCAAATATTCCAAATATAATAACAACAGTTAAAGAAAAGTTTATCGACATACAGGACAAACTCAATGCAATCTTTGGTGAAGCAAAAGCATTTGTTCAAAAGAAAATATCCGAGCTGGTCAGTATTGTAAAATCAAAATTTACAGACCTTTTTAAAATTTTTAAACGGAATAACACAAAAGACGATGAAACAAAAATTGATGAAGATAAAAAAATCTTCAGACTAAAAACTTTTCTTCAGAAAATTCTGAGAAAGGACAAAAAAGAAAAAAATGATTCAGAAAATTAATCAGGATCTTGAAAGTACAAGACACCAAAAAAATATGACAAATACTCAAAAACGGAATGATTACTTTGTAAAAGAAGGAATTATAATCAATTCCTATGTCAAAGATCCCAATTTATCACTTGATGAAACATATGATTCACTTGTAATTTCAAAAAATCAAATAGCACTGCCTGAAAAACTAACGGAAAAAGATAAACCTTCTATAAATCCGCTTTACCCGATTTGTGCAATGACAGTCGGAGGAATGGGACTTATTGGCGGTTTTACGGCAATGATGAAAAAATTTTCCAAAGGCAAAATGGAATCTTCAAAAGAATATTTACTTCCGGGAATTACAAGAAACCATTGTATAAATGATGAAATTCACCAGAGTATTTTTTCTATGGTTCAGTCACCCAACAGAAAAACAATACTCGCATCAATTGGAGTAATAACTCTGGGAGCAATGGCTTTTGCAGGAAAAATATTTATCGACGGATTTAAAGAAATATGGGTAAAAAGTCAGGAAGCAAACATACAAAAAAATCTTCAGGAAAATCTTATTGCGGTTGAAACTCAGAGTTTTTCCGGCAAGCTTCAGATAATACGAAGTATGTTATCTTCAAAAGCAAAAATCTTTTCCGACGAACTGAACTTTAAGCAAAAGCACCACAACAGTTATTCACCTCAGATGAAAGGTGCAAAAAACACATACAACGATACTAAAGAAATGTTTGCAATCGGAGCCCTGAGTGCAGTATCTATTTTAGGTTTGGGGTATTTTGCAGCCAAAAACATAAGAAAAAGTGATGAGTATATAAAAAACGGAATTAAAAATACAAAAAAAGGAATTGAACTGGTAATAGAAGAATTTAACAAAGGAAAACCTCTCAACAACCTGGAAGGACACAAAGGAGAACTTCTTTCAGGGAAAGATGCATACAAACTGCTTCTTGAAAATATGCTTGAATCAGTATATGCAAAACCGGAAGAAATAGAACAAACCGTAAATAAACTAAAACTTACGGACACCGAAAAAAAAGAATTTATAAATCACCTGAAAGACACAATGAATCAGGCAACCGAAAAAGTTAACCCTATGATGGGCGGTTCCGGCAGAAACAAAATCACATATTTTTCTCACGTCAATGATTATCTCTCATTTTTCTATGACTGGCTAATGAATCCGAAAAACCCTCAATTTAAAAACCTGTTCTTCGGTATTGCCGGAATTTCAGCTCTTGCTTATGGTGGGAAAACCGCTTCTGAAGCAGTTAAAGAGGTTCAGGTAAAAAAATATTCCGCCGATATTGAATTAAATCTTCAAAGGCGGCTTGTTGCAACCGAACTAAGGAATTTCAAAGCTAAAAAGGATTCTGCAATAGAACCTTTGTGTACCGAATTTTTCAAACAAAAAGCAAACGGCAAATCGCCGGAAGAACTGAAAGTTATGGCAGATAATATTCTATTTGAAATTAAAAACGGACCACCGTTTGTTTATTCATAATACTGTGTTTTTATTCGTTAATTAAAAAAAGATTAAGTTCGGGCGAAATCCGCAAATTTTGTATTATTATTAGAATAAAAGGACAACAATTATGAAATACAAAGATTATTATGAAATATTAGGAGTTTCACGCAGTGCTGATGCTGCTGAAATAAAATCCGCATATAGAAAACTCGCAAGGAAATACCACCCTGACGTTAACAAAACAAAAGAAGCTGAAGAAAAATTTAAAGATATAAACGAAGCATACGAAGTTTTGTCTGATAAAAACAAACGTCAAAGATATGACAGCCTCGGTTCAAATTGGCAGGGCGGTGCCGATTACACTCCGCCTCCGGGATTTGAAAACTTTAGTTTTAACTTTAATCAGGGCGGAGCTCAAAGTTTTGACTTTGGCGGCAGCGGATTTTCCGATTTTTTCAGTTCTCTGTTCGGAGACATGATGGGCGGCGGAATGAACGGTCAAAGAGTTCATCAGGAATTTAGCGGATTTGACTTCGGAAATGCAGGACAAAGACGTGCTTCAGGTTCAAGAAAGACAACCCAAACAGCACAAAGTGCCGATTTGGATATTACAAAAACACTTAATGTTACCGCTAAAGAACTTTTTGACGGTAAGCCGATATCAGTAACATTTACTGATATTGAAAAATGTCGTGAATGCCACGGTAACGGTTATTGTTCGCATTGCGGCGGAACCGGAATTGTGTCCGTACCAAAAACTGTAAAAGTAAAGTTACCGAAAGGCATTGAAGAAGGTAAAAAAATTCGCCTTAAAAATGAAGGTAAAGCAGATGCATACGGAAGAAAGGGCGATTTATATTTTATTGTTCATTTTAAAGACAGTGAATATGACTTTGACGGTGCAAACATAACAAAAGACGTTGAACTGACACCGCCTGAAGCAGTTCTTGGATGCAGCAAAGATATTCAGACTTTGCACGGCAAAATAAACATTAAAATCCCTGCCGGTGTTTCTTCCGGACAATCATTGCGCTTAAAACAACTTGGACTGCCAAATCAAAACGGATTTGGAGATTTAAACGCAAGAATTAAAATAGTTATACCTAAAAATCAGTCAAAGGAAATAATAGAACTTTATAAAAAAATATATGCTCTTCAATAATATGAACTTTGATTCTTAATACTTTTGTTTTTTCAAAACGGCACTTTTCAATGTCTGACATTGTATTAACGTGCCGTTTTTAGTACAGAAAATCATAATTGTAAATTTACATTAAAATTTGTTACTAAAATGGCATGTTCATGATAATATTTGTCTGAGGGTACCTGATGAAGATTATAGAAGTAAGAGATGGTTTTTTAAAATTTGAAGCTGATAAAAGCATTTACCTTTCGTCTTTTATCCACGTTAAAGGTATGGAAAAAGTTTATATAGCTCAGGTAATTAAACTCAATTCCTTCGGAGAGCAGTCTGTTGCTGTTGCAAAAATGCTCTTCCTGTTTGAAAATCAAGAATTAAAAGCTTATGATAAAACCGAGCCCCCAAAAGATTCTGTAATAAAAGATTTTACTTCGGAAATTCTCAGTAACTCAATAAGATTCAAAGATCCGGTAATTATAGGAAAAACTGCCGATAATTCAAATAATATTACAATAGATGCATCCGCATTTAATAAAAAAATGATGATTTGTGCGGACACAAAAATTTCTAATAATATACTTGTAAGAAATTTTACAAAACAATTTCTAAATCTTCAGAAAAAGGTTATAATCATTGATACCCTTGGCATTTTAGACGGCAAAAAATATATTGCCGGTACAGATTTTAAACTGCCTCTTGATGAAATATCTTTGGACTTTTTATACGAATCCTGTCTGAGTGATGCGACAGAGGACAGTAAAAAAACAATTATTGAGCTTTTTAATGAACTCAAAGAATATTCCAAATCGGTTGAATTTGTTCCGTTTGATGTTCTTAAAAATATCGTAGATAATATGGTAGACAAAGAACATGTGTTCAAACTTCTTGTTCTGAAAAATAAACTTTCAAAATATTCATCTATGGGATATTTCGCATCAAAACAGGAAGAAGTTAATGTATTAAATAAAATTATAAATTCCAATACCGCAATTTTGGATATTTCAAAACTTGATACACTCTTCCAAAACCGTTACCTGACATATATTTTCAGCAAGTTAAGCAATCAGAATAACGTTCAGGTATTTCTTGAAGCTGCAAATACTGTATCAAAAGCAAATTTAAAAACAGCTCTGTCTGACAACAGTTTATCAACAACTTTCATCACACACTCAAAATTCAAATATCTTAATGATATGAAAAGCATGTTTGATAACTTCATTGTTGAACCCTCAATAACAATAAATGAAGCATTTAAAATTTATGACAATTTCCTTAAGGGAATGAAAGGAAATAGTTGTCTTATTACAGGAGAAGCAACTAATTATATTCCGATAGTTATAAATGTTCAGCCAATTGACGAAGTTCCCGAAATAATCAAAACAGACAACCCTCCGGTTATATACGAAAAAGGTGATATTGAACCGGTTGATGAACCTGAAGAAGCTAATGAAAGTACTGAGTCGGAAACCGTAACGGAAACAGAAGCAGAAATAGAGCAGGGAGATGAATTTGAACAAGAACCTGAACAAGAGCAGGAACCGGAGCTGGAATCTGAACAGGATTACGAAATAATTGAGATTGATTCTGAAGATTCTGAGAATGAAGTAAAACCGCAGCCATCACAGGAAGAAATAATATCTTCTATTGATAAAAAATCGGAAGATGCTATAGCTAAAGTTGCCGAAAATCTTGAACAACCTGAAAATATTGAGTTGTTTAATAATGAAAGCGATGAAGAAAAAGAACCGGAAGAATATTCACCTGATGATGAAACAGAAGATTTCAATACAGAAACAGATGATAACAATACAGAAACGGATGATTTTTCAGAAATAGACAAAACCGAAGATATCGATGACATTGACGAAGACGATGACAATGATGACATATATGATACGGTAACAGATGAAGAGCTGGAATTTGAAGAATATAATCCTGCTCAGGATAATACAGAAGAATTTATTACAGATGAAGATGCTGTATTTGATAAAGAATTGGAAATCGTAGAATATGATTCCGAACAAAATACTGATTATCAGGAAGAATTCGATAATACAAACTCCGAACAAATTATTGAATTTGACGAAAGCGAAAATTCGGATAATTTGGAAGATGAATTATCTGCCGATATCTCAGATGTAGAAACCGACGATAATACATACACAGAAGAATTTGACGAGCTTGAAAATGAAATTTCTTCCGAAGAAGAGTATGGTGAAAATTTTGAAGAAGACATTGAACCTTCTCAACAAACAAACGATGCCGATAATGAGCCGGAAGAACTTGAAACCGAAGAAGAAGCTTTAATCAATACTGATAATGAAAATCTTATTGAAATTGAAAACAGTGACTTAGAGTTGGATGATATTGATTCAGAAAATGATAATCTGGAACAACAAAAACTTGCACAAATAGAAGCTCAGTTTGAGCAGCCGACTGTTATGCCGGTAAGCAATTCCGCTGATGATGCTGATGATTTCAGTGAAATAGTCGAATTAGACCCTTCAGAGGCAGATGAAAACGATATCGTAATTGATATGAGCGAAAGCAGCGAATCTGACGTTGTTGATGAAGAAGTAGAAAGAAAGATAATGGAGGATGTAGACAAGGTCTACACAACTTTAAAGAATGACAACCAAGATAATACAGAAGCTGTCGAAGATGAATATTCGGAATCTGACCTTGATTTAATAGATGAACTTAACAGTGAAGATACAGAAATTTTAGAAGATGAAAGTTCTGCCGAAATTGAAGAATTACCGGAGGGTGATGGAATTCTTGACGACAGAGCATCAAAAGAAAGTATTGAAGAATTTAACTCTGAAATTCTTGAGAAAAAAGATTCTACCACACCAATAGTTCCTGTTTATGATGCAAGTATTCCTCAGGAAGACATTGTTATGAGCGATCCTATAGAACAGGGCGATAATGTTTATCACGCAAAATACGGTAACGGTGTTGTCGAAAAAATGATTAAATACGGAAATAAATCACTTTACTCCATTAATTTTGAAAATATCGGAAGAAGATTGCTCGATCCTACACTCACAGAGATTAAGAAACAATAACATTAACTGTATAATATTTTTGTAGCAAAAAAAATTTTTACGTTTTTTGGAATAGACATAATAATTCCAAAAGAGGTAAATAATGCAAATTACTCCAATCAATCAGGATAATACAAACTTTAAAGCACTCCACGTTACAAAGCAAGCTCTGAAAGCAATGGGAACTTCACGCAGAGCATTACTCAAAAATCCGATAATAAAAGAAGCTGCCGATAAGTATGAGGTAGTCGTCAAACCCGCCAAAACATCCAGAAAAGTAAACCAAAATGCTAAATACAAAGGGCTTCAATATGCCGGTGTTGCTTTAACATTTTCAGGTTTTATATGTAGTGGTGCAACAGCAGCCTTTCTCCACGGAACAGGCAGTCTTTACGGTCTTATGGGCGGCATTTTAAGTGCCATAATCGGTCCGTTTATGATTTTTGCACCCAATTTACATAGCGATTGGTGCGAAGAACACAATGCAATGCTGATTCAGGCAGGTGAAAATTTTGAGAACGATAAATTGTCAGGTCTAAAAACTAAACAGTATGAAATAGACGAGAATCTCCCAAGCTTAACAGCTGAGATACATAAACAAATTATGGAAGCAAAAATAGATAAAACCGATACAGATAATCTGTTTACAGCAGAAAATTATTTGGAAATGCTTAATGGACTTGCTCCTGATAAAAACACTTTAAATAAAAAAATCAATGAACAAGGTGATACGATTTTAACACAGTTCTTTGACGTTGTTCCCGATAAAAACGGAACTGCTTACAAACAAATTGTCAATATCCTGAAGAATATTAAAGATATAGATTACAACCAAAAAGGAGCATTGGGAGTTTCTTGTCTTGAAAAAATTATGAACTCGGAAAACACAGAAGTATTGCCGTTAGTTAAAGATTTTGAATTTAATTATACTCCCGAACTTGAATTTGCATTTGCAAATATTCAAAATAAAAAATTTAAAAAAGAAATTTTGAAATTAAATATAAAATTCAATGATATTTTGAATGCAGTTAAAATAAAATCAGACGAAGCATTGATGAAGCTTGAACCGCAACTGGATTCACCATTATGTAACAGAAATAAACTGGCAAAAGATATAGAAAGAACACTAAAAGATATGGAAGATCCTGTGTATGAAAATTGGTTTAAAAGCACTTATCTGAAATATATGAACACGGGAACTACGAATTTAATTGATTAAAGAATAAATAAAGTCATTTGTTACAAATATACTTAACTCCGTATATTTATCACCACCCACTTGAAATATAAAAATCAGCATAATACAATAAAATAGGTCGAAATATAGAATCAAGTTTGGAATCTTGAAGAAAGAAGGTTAATAATGAAAGACGGAATACATCCTGATTATAAGAAAACCGTTATTAAATGTGTATGCGGTAACGAAATTGAAACAGGTTCGGTTGTAGATAATCTTACAGTTGAAATTTGTTCAAACTGCCACCCGTTCTATACAGGTCAGCAAAAAATTCTTGACTCAGAAGGACGTGTTGAAAGATTCAAAAAACGTTACGGTCAAAAATAACGATTATAAAAGATTAAAAAAGCTGCTTCTTAAGAAGCAGTTTTTTTATTTACAACTTATCATATTCTCTTTTAATTTCCTGAATATCCTGCCACATAAGCCACTTTGGACTGCCTTTTTCTCGGGAGTCATTTCTCAGAAGATAAGAAGGATGAAAAATCGGCATAAGTTTTGCATCATGAACTATTTCACCGCCTTCGTACCATTTCCCCCTTATTTTTGTTATTCCGCCTACATTTCCTAAAATAGACTGAACTGCAACATTTCCGCACAAAAGAATAATTTTCGGGTGAATTATATCAATCTGGGATTTCAAATATTCCCAGCAAGCTTCTTTTTCAGCAGGTTCAGGATTTCTGTTTTCAGGCGGTCTGCATTTTACTGTATTACAGATATAAACATCTCTTTTTCTTGTAAGTCCTACGGATTCAAAAATTCTGTCCAAAAGCTGTCCCGCTTTTCCGACAAAGGGCTTTCCTTCCTTATCTTCATAAAAGCCCGGAGCTTCACCGATAAGCATAAGTTTGGGGTTTGGAATACCATCCGAGAAAACAATATTATGCCTCGTTTCACCCAAAATACATTTGTGACAGTTTAAACAGTTTTTATAAACATTTTCCAGTTCTTCGTACATATAAGATATTATATCTCAAATAATATAAATGTTTTTAGTACTGCAAAATTATGGTATAATCAGAAAAGAAAGAGGTTTATATGTACGAATTCCCGTTTGAACTTGATGATTTTCAAAAAGAAGCTTGTGATTATATAACAGACGGAAAGAGTGTTGTCGTTTGTGCCCCGACAGGAGCAGGTAAAACAGTTATTGCACAGCATGCAATTCATTGTGCTTTAGAAACAGGTAAACGGGTTTTTTACACAACACCCTTAAAGGCTCTTTCAAATCAAAAATTCAGCGATTTTTCAGAGCAATATGGTGCTGATAAAGTCGGTCTTCTGACCGGTGATACTTCTTTTAACCGTGATGCTCAGATTGTCGTTATGACTACGGAAGTTTTCAGAAACATGCTTTACGGCACAAATTTCGGTTCCGTAACAGATAACATGAAAGAGGTCCGGTATGTAATTTTAGACGAAGTTCATTACATGAATGACGAACAAAGAGGAACAGTTTGGGAAGAAAGTATAATATACTGTCCAACAAATGTTCAGATTATTGCACTTTCTGCAACCGTTGCAAACGCTGATAAACTCACAGACTGGATTAATACAGTACATTCCAAAACGGAACTCATTAATACTGATTTTCGTCCGGTTCCACTAAGGTTCTACTATTTTGATTCCTCTCAGCCGCATACAATTCTGCCTCTGTTGACACCGTCAGGTGCTTTAAATAAAAAAATCAAACCTGAAAAAAAACAATTCAGAAGGGGAAAACCTGTTTCAAAACGCAACACGGTAAAAGACGTTATAAGAGTTCTGCACGATAAAGATATGCTCCCTGCAATATATTTTACTTTTTCAAGAAAAAAATGTGACGAGCAGATGGAACATTGTGCTGATTTATGTCTTGTTAGCCCAAAAGAACAGGAAGAAATCAGACAGATTATAGATGATTATATTGCAGAAAACCCTTATTTATACAAAAACAAACACATAGAATATTTGCTATTGGGAGTAGCCTCTCACCATGCCGGTTTACTTCCCGGGTGGAAAATTCTGGTTGAAAAACTTTTCCAAAAAGGTCTTATCAAAGTTGTATTTGCAACAGAAACACTTGCTGCCGGAATAAATATGCCGGCACGTTCTACCGTAATAAGTTCTATTAGCAAACGAACAGATTCCGGACACAGAACACTGACACCAAGTGAATTTTTACAAATGTCGGGACGTGCCGGAAGAAGAGGTATGGACGAAATAGGATATGTTACTATTGTAGGAACAGCTTTCCAAACTCCTGAAGAAGTAGCGGAACTTGTACTAAGTGATGCAAATCCGCTTGAAAGCAAATTTTCACCAAGTTATTCAATGGTTCTAAACCTTCTACAAAGATTTACGATAGAAGAAGCCAAAGAGCTTGTTCTTAAGAGCTTTGGCTATTTTTCATCAAATTCAAGGGTTGAGCCGCTGCTGAAACTACAAGCTGAAAATCAAAAATTAATTGATGAATGTAATTCTTTTAGCTGTTTCTGCAAACGTACTAATCAGGATTTACTGGATTACAATAAGGTAAGAGAGATTTACGTACAAAACCGCAGAACTTTTAAAGTTATCCAAAAGCAGGAAAAAAAGAAAAACAGACCGCTTAGCGAAGAAGCACAGGAATTTGGCAGACAGAATAAAATTATGCTTGATAAAATGCACGGCTACGAATGCGACACCTGTAAATTGTTTAAAAAACATATGAAAAGTATTGAGCTGCTAAACAGATATGAAGCAAAACAAAAACAGCTTACAAAAGAAATAGAAAAACAAAAAGATATATTCTGGAACAGATTTTTGTCACATCGTGCAGTACTGGAAGAATACGGATATTTAAAAGATGATTACCCAAACGAACAGGGAATAATTATATCTCAGCTTCGCTCTGAAAATGAACTGTTTTTGGCACTGATAATATTTTCCGGATTACTGGAAGATTTGACACCTGCAGAATTAGCCTCTGTCATTTGCGCCATTACAACAGAAGATATGCGAGCTGACTTATATTCACAACTTCCATTCTCGCCAAACGTCAGAAAAAAATTAAACAAAATTAAAGATATTAAACGAGCATTAGAAAAGAAACAAAAAACATACGATGTTGAAGATCCGATGTATATAAACGGATTTTACTCACCTTTAATTGAGATGTGGGTAAACGGTGCAGAATGGGATTCAATAGTCGACGAAGTTGAGATGGGCGAAGGTGATATTGTCAGAACCTTTAAACGTGTAATAGACGTACTGCGGCAGTTGTGTACGATATCAGGTATTCCGGAGGCTTTGGCGTTTACTGCAAGAGAAGCAATAAACCTCATAAACAGAAGCCCGATTGATATTGATGGGTAAATAATAAGAGTAATATTATAAATTTAGCAATTCCATGCTATAATAGAGCAACAGATTAGGAAAAGGAGATATAAATGAATACAGCAACTATCATCGGAAGAGCAGGGCAGGATGCCGAAATTAAATATTTTGAATCAGGCAAAGTTAAAACAACATTTTCATTGGCAGTTAACCGTTATGATGCCAAAACAAAAACAGAAGTTCCTGATTGGTTTAATGTTGAAGTTTGGGATAAACAGGCAGAGTTTGCCGGTGAATATTTAAAAAAAGGCAGAGAAGTTGCTGTTGACGGAAGAATATCCATAAGCAAATGGACTGATCAGACCGGGGAAGAAAGAGAAAGATTTCTTATCGTTGCAAATCAAATCAGACTTTTGGGCTCAAAAAGAGATGCTCAGGAGCAAATATAAGATTGGAATATAGATGATTTTTACAGACTTAGTTGGGATTATTGCAGATGATTTAACCGGAGCAAATGATACAGCTCTGCAGTTCCATAATCAGGGTGCAAAAACAAAGATTTTGCTGGATTCAGACTATACACCGGACAGAAAAGATTTAACAGAAGTTTGGGCTATTTCAAGCGAATCAAGAAACTGTAGTGCGGAAGAAGCTGTAAAACGGGTTACTGCCGTAGCAAACACTTTTATTAATAACTTTTCAATTGAATATTATTATAAAAAAATTGATTCTACACTCAGAGGCCATATTGCAACAGAAACACTTACACTGCTTGATATTCTTGAATACGATGCCGCGGTAATAATGCCGGCATTTCCTCAGGAAGGCAGAATAACAGTAGGCGGATATCATTTGTTAAAAGGGATTCCGATAGGCAGAACCGAAATAGCAATTGATCCGCACTCTCCTATATTGGAATCACATATACCCACACTGCTAAAATCACAACTTGACAATGAGCAAAAAGAACTTATCGGAACTCTTGACCTGAAAACAATCATGAATGGAGCTGGTCCTATACTTATAAGGATAAATGAACTAATCAGAGAAGGCAAAAAACTTATTGTTGCTGATTCAACCTCAATTACAGATATTGAACAAATTGCACTTGCCATAAAAAAATGCGATAAGAAAATATTACCGACAGGTACGGCAGCAGGAGCTCAGGTTCTCGGTAAGATATGGCTTGCCGACATAGAAAATCAGCCTGAAACAATTAAAATACCAAAATTACCGAAATTGATTATTTCAGGAACCGCAACACAAATTACGGCAGAGCAAATTACAAAACTTGAACAATCTGATGATTATGACAATGTAAACTTTATTCCGCTTGAAATCAGGGACATAGTTTGCGGTGTTGATGACGAACTTGTTTCAAGAGTTGTAACGAATCTTAAGAGCGGTGTAACGGTATGTATTCATACCTCTCACCTTATTACTAATTTTGACGGATTTTCTGACGATTCTCTGACGGCAGAATTAACAAAAGAAAAACTTGCATCCATGATTACGGATTATCTTGCAGAACTAACAAAACAAATAGTGGGCGAGATTGAAGTTATGCTTATTACACTTGGCGGAGAAACATCATACAAATGCTGTTCTCGTCTTGAATCAAAAATGCTTAGACTTATTGATGAAGTTTCACCGGCAATATCACTATGCTCAGATGCTAACAATCAATGGATTGTAACAAAATCAGGTAATCTTGGCAAGAGTAAAACACTTATTGATATTCTTAATTATTTCGGATTTCATGAATGTTAAAATTTTCTAAAAAAAACATTTGCATATATGCTCTTTTATTGGTGTTTTTAACATTTCTGACTATTAATAATTATTACGAAAGAATAGGCGAACAGACAATAAAAGATGTAATATCGCCGGTTGAATTTTCATTTGAAAACGGTGAAATTTACAAAATTGAAAATTGCCAAATTTTTGATGCCGGATACACACAAAATAATAAAATCCTTGCCGAAAAACTTAAAATAACTGAAGATGAAGCATTTATTCTCGGTAATTTGGGAATGTATTTTACCAAAAACATATTGCTAAACAGAAAAGTTCATCCTCAGGAAAATGATTTAATATATAACAAATTTTCATACAGTACCAGACTGGAAAACTCACCTTTCTGTATTAAAGATGGTACTCCCGCAAATCCGAATGCATTTCAGAAACAAATCGAATACGTTAAAAAGAGTAACTACGTCATTATTGATTTGGATACGGATAAATCATATAAATTGTCCGAGGAAAATCTTAAAAATATTAAAAACTTTGTCTTAATAAGAAAAGGCAATATAAAAACAAATACCGTAAATAATAAACAAGAAACAATATCAAATAATTCAAAATACCCTCATTCCGTAACATCAGAAAATATTAAGCTCATAGTCTCTGATTTTACCTCTAAAACTATGCCTGACAGAAATTGTTCTTCGGACATTTGCAGAGAAATTTTATCCAATATAAATAAATCAAAAACTTCAATCGACATTGCAATATATGGTTATTCTTCGACTCCGGTAATTGAAGAAGCCCTGAAAAATGCTGTTGCAAGAGGTGTTAAAATAAGACTGATTTATGATATTGATTCACAGGGAAATAATATTTATCCTGATACCGGAATTTTAACAAAATTAATTTCCGAAATAAAAAACGACAGCAACTCAAAAGAAGTCAACAATACTATGCATGATAAATTTTACATTTTCGACAGCAAAATTGTCATAACAGGCTCCGCAAACCTTTCGCATACGGATATGTCAGGGTACAATTCTAACATAATTGCAGTTATAAACTCGGAAAAAACGGCAAAGTTTTTTGAGGATGAATTTAATCAGATGTTTAGCGGTAAATTCCACAATGACAAAATATCCATACCGAATAAAACAGACACAAACATAGAAGTATTCTTTTCACCGCAGGATAAGCCCATAACAAACCGCGTGCTCAGATTAATACAGGATTCCAAACAATATATCTACATTCCTGCTTTTGTTATTACCGAAAAAAGAATAACTTCGGAATTAATTAAAGCAAAAAACAGGGGAGTTGATGTAAAAGTTATAACCGATGCCCTTAATGCTTCAACACAACATTCAAAACATAAAGAACTTCGTGCAGCAAATATTAGTGTAAAAGCAGAAAACTATGCCGGTAAAATGCACTCAAAATCAATGATAATTGATGATACGTATGTTGTTTTAGGCTCAATGAATTTTTCTAACAGCGGAGAAAATAAAAACGACGAAAATGTTATTGTGCTGAAGGATACAAAAGCTGCAAAATTTTATCGTGAATTTTTTGAATACCAATGGAATAAAATACCTGATAAGTGGCTAAAATATACCCCCAGAGCCGAAGGTAAAGATTCAATCGGCTCATGCTCAGACGGAATCGACAACAACTATGACGGAAAAACAGATAAAGATGATACTGCCTGCAAGCGAAAAAATTAACGTTTAAAAGCTCCCCAAGCACGAATAAAACCTTTTTCGTACTTTATCAGATAGTATCCGCCTTCTTTTACATAATCAATTGTTGCTTCCATGTGTTCATATTCCTGCGGCGGCGTTGCTCCTGTTACGGTATATTTTTTATTAATAATTTCCTGCATTTTATCTTTCCGCTTTTTCTTTGCCCTTGCCCGTTTTTCATCTTTTGTAAGTTCTTTTTTTGAAGCATACAATTTTCTGACTTCACTTTTGTTTTCTTCAAGTTTAAACACAGGAACAATCGCCCTTAGTTCTTTTGATTCTATCAGGTACAAAAATTCCCTGTCATCAGAGAGTGCAAGCTGATAATATCCGGGAGCTATAAAATTTCCGTTATGGTCAGGTATATAGTCAGGAATCAGCAGTGGCGGCTGCTCGTCTGTCGGTATGGAATATCTGTATATACTGCCCTGATGAACCGTTAATCCTGACGGTATAACAGGATATGGTGCAGCCGGTGCCAAATAATCTATATCTCTGAGGGCTGGTGTAACAATTCCGTCTATCATATTTTATAAACCAACTTTCTTATAGCTTCATCTACAAATTTAAAATCTTTATCAATCAGTTTGGAAGAAGCAACAAATATAAGAGAAATGTATTTATCGGACACAGAACCTTCTTTAATTAAGAGTCTGTAGCTTTCCCGCATAAGCCGCTTAATTCTGTTTCGTTTTACTGCCCTTTTATGAATTTTTTTACTCACAACAAAACCTACTTTTGTCGGATAGTCATTATTCTTATTTTTACCGACAAACATTGTTATTCCGTCTTTATGGACAGCTTTACCTGTTTTATATGTAGCAGTGTAAGCAGAACGTTTTTTTAGCCTGTATTCCTTTGGTAACATACAAACATCATACTATAAGAAAAATACTCATGTAAATAAATGTAACAATTTCTAAAAATCAACCGTATTTCTCTAAAGTTTTTATGAAAAAAACCGATATATCAACTGTAAGGAGAATTAAATAATGTCAGAAGATTTTGAAATAGATAAGGATTCTCAAGGGGAACAAGAAAATGAGTCAGGGACTCAGGAACGAAAAGTTATTGACGAAGCTAATTATAAAGTCAGAGCACCCCGGGAAAACGGACCTACTGCTGTCGGCAGAGGCGGAGATCCTTTATTCAGACGTATTCGTGCTACAAAAGAACAGCTAATTGAACTTATGGAAGAAACTCAGACTGTTCAGGATTGGGTTCAGAGAGAAACCAGTAATAATGTAGCTTTAAGTTGTCTTGAAAATGAAGATTTAAAAGAAATTTACTTTGCTATTAAAGACGGTTTCGGTGAATACGGAAGAATTTCACTGATGGGCTATAAAACTCCTTATGGTGTAGAAATACCAAGATTAAAAATATATGATAAAAACGGTGAAGTAATAGAAGTTTTAACCGGACCTATGGCGATTGATGAACTTAACAGAAGGGCTGTTGCTTACAAAAATACACAAAAGGGCTATGAAGCACTGCCAATTGAAGGAAATGAACCGCAGGATGAATGTGTAATTGGCGATTATAGCGGTAATCCTGATGATTACGTTAATTAGAATTCTTTTTCAATACGATTCCGTTCATTTTACAAAATGACATAAGAACATTTAATTCGTCTTTAATTATTTTTGCAAGATGCTGATGCTCTGCTACTATCGGAACACTCTTGCTTGACTGAAACATCTTTAATGCCTGTTTTATATATACACCACGCATTGTAGATTTTGGCAATGCCAATTCCTGATAATATTTTGCATAAGCCAGATAATCTTTTACCAAAAGTTCCTGCATATCATATTTTTTAGCCATTGAGATAGATTTTTCAATATACACTTTTGCTGATTCAAAGTCTTGTTTTGCAATATATATTTCACCGATTAATTTATTAAACAAAGTAATAAAATAATAATTATTTATGTTCGGACTCTGTGCAATATCCAGAGCCTTTGCCGCAATATCCAATGAAAACTGCGTTCCTTTTGTAACAAGTTTTATACCGGCTATCAAATACCAGGACATTAAAACACCTGTAGCAATCTTTTCTTTTGCAAAATAACCGACCTGTTCGTCAAGAATTTCCAATGCTTTTTTATTTTCATTTTTATCTTTTAAAATTTTGGCGAGCAGAGTTTTTAGTATATTTTTCGTAAAATTATCATTTGCATTGTTTGCATAAGCAACAACATTGAATAAATCAGAGGTTAAATTGTCATATTCGTTTTTACTGAATTTGTTTAATACATCAATAAAATTCCACCTTGATATAATATCCGCATCCATACTGTAAAGTGAAAATTCTTTCAGCACATCGCCAAGTATTTTTTCTGATACATTTATATCGCCTTTTACGGTATTTGCAAATGCGAGAGCCAAATGAACTTTGCAAAGAATCTTGTTATCAGTCATCTTATTTCTTTCAATAATGCTGAAAATCTGATTAATAACCTCAAACATTTTATTGTCACCCTGGAAAGTCAGTGCCTCAGCCAAATCAAAATATAAATCAAGCCAAATATCAAACAAATTATCCGCATCTATAACCGGCTGGTTTTTACCCTTTATAAGATACTTTTGTATAACCGGAAGTGTGTCATTTTCAACTGTTACGATTGCCTGACCGTAATTACCCAGACAAACAAGCGGTCTTACCGTTCGTGATTTAACCAAAGCTCTTTCCAGCTCCATTTCTTCAGGGATTTTTGCAAGTACACTTTCCGCACACTCAATCGCACCCCAATAATTTCCTTTTTTCATAGAAACCGAAGCAAGATAACCCAGCAAATCAATATGCTCATATTCCTCGTTTTCATCCAACATCATTATAGCATTTTGCAAATACTCAAAAGATGCATCATAATCAATTGGTTCCAGTAATTTTCCTACCCTTGTGTATATATTTTTCTTTATTTTCTGGAACATAGGACTTGTCTTTTTCTCTATGAGCTTTAATGCCTGCTTCTGAGATATAATATACAAACTGATATCTCCAATATAAGAAGCCTGTTTCATTAGCATTGTCCAGATATTAAAAGACTGGTCATTATTATTAAGTTTCTGAACAATATATCCTAAAAGAGCAATCGAAGATTGTCTGTATCTGTTGATAATTTCATAAAGCCTGTTAATTATTTCTTCAAAATCATCATCATTTTTTACAATAGCAACTATCGTTTTCCAAATTGTCTGACTTTTAAATTCAAAAGCAAGATTATTAATCTGATTTATATAACCTCTGCTGACAAGAACTTCAAGGATACGTTCAAATTCCTGATGAGAATTGTCATCAAAGTTTTCAAGCATTGCAGGATAAAATTTTGAACCTAAAACAGACATTGCACAAAGCACTCTGTAGGCATATACATCTTCCTGCCGCAAAATTTTCAGCCTGGTTTCTATCATAGACTCCACAGAATCATAAAAAGAATGCTTGAGCCCCAAACGTTTTATATCCTTGTATAACATTACCATTTGCTCAACAATAGCAGGATTGCCGGCCGCAATTTTTGTAATGAGTTTAACATAATCATCACTAATATCTACATCCCTGAACTGAGAAACCAAAGCTTTTATCTGATTATCAGTAAATGGTGCAATTACCAAATCTGTATAATTTGCTTCAGATAACAAAGGAGAAGATACCAAACCCATGCCGGGTTTTGTATCTCTGGAAAGTATTATAAATTTACATCTCTGCAAAACATAATCATCACTCAGCAAATTATTTAAAAAGTCCAAAGACATTCCGTCAATATTCTCAAAACTGTCTATTACAAATATTGTTTTGATTTTTTCAACAATTGTTAAAACAACTTTTTTCAGTATGACAAACATTTTTGCTTTATTTTTGTATATGTTTTCATACTTATCAACATTTTCAGGATAAAGAAAATTCAGCAGATCAAGAATTTCATCATTTGAAAGATTAGGAAAATCTTGTTTAAAAAATTTCATTGAATTTTTTTTAAGCTGCAAAGTATCCGGACAAAAATTATTTATATTGAAAAAAGTAAGAAATAAATCCTGAAAATATCCGAATGGAGAAAGCTGTGATACTTGTGTACAATTTCCGATGAGCCAAACGAGCTTTGCATTTTTCAAATCGTTCATTACATAGCGGACAATGAGGTTTTTTCCTGAACCGCTGTCACCGCATAAAGTTATTACATTTGTATCAACATCTTTTATTGAATCAATCAGTGAGGATTTAACTTTCTGCTGGGAATGTGCATCTGCAGAATATTCAAGCATATTAGCTTTGCGTCTGGCAGTATTTTCAATTTCAGCAAATTCCAGACCGCATTTTCTGCAAAATTTTGCATCCGGAAAATTGGCTGCACCACAATCCGAACAAATTCTCAACAGCACTTTATGACAATTTGAACATTCAACAGAATTTATAGGATTAACAAAACCACAGTCTTTACAAACAGAAGCAACCTTGGTTCCGCATTTCGTACACCTTAAAGCATTATCATCAACCTTTGTTTTACATTTGGGACAAATCATGCAGTTAACCCTTTAGAATACATCCACCAACAAATTCAATGCAGACAGTACATCCGCTTTTTCCATACCTAATTCTTTTGATATATCGTCAAGCGACATATTTTTCTTATATTTTAATTCAAAAATATTTAATATATTTAACTCAGCATGCTCTTTATGTAAATCAAGAATTTTTTCTGATAAACAGCTCTGTTCAATATCATTATCAAATTTTTCTTTTGTTTCATAAGCAAAAACAGAATAATTAAGTGGCTTGAAGTGTTCTTCAGTTTCATGCGGCACCGTTTCTGCTGCAACAGGAATATCATCACTAACAAGTCCGATTACTTCTTCTGTACTGTGTCTGAAAGCCGGTTCAGAAGTATTTTCAATCAAAGCCGAATCATCACTCGGTTCATAAGGAATCTCATCACTACTTGAATTAGCATGACCGATTGAGAAATCATCCTCTGTTTCGCTTAATTCTATATCACCGTCTTCCATTAACATTTCATCATTTTCAGCAGGAAAACCCAATTCCAATTCATCACTGTCAGTTTCCAACATATCATCTTCAGATACTTGCGGATGAATATCAAAATCTTCATTTTCATTAAAGACATCACCGCTAAATTCCTGCTCTTCCTGAATTGTTTCATCTTCGGTTAATTCATCTGTTTGAACTTCAAATAATTCTTCATTACCGGTTTCTTCAGAAAGTTCTGCCCCAAATTCATCATCTTCACTTGAATCAGAAACCATTTCTTCAGTATCGCTTTGCTCTGTACCCTCTGATACAATATCTTCCTCTTTATCATTATCAGCTTCAGTTTCCAAAGAATCATCTTCTTCTGCAAGCTCTGATAATACATCGTCAGAATCATCCAATGTATTTGAATTATATTCTACATCCTCTGTTTCTTCCGGGATCGAAACTACAACATCTTCGTTCTGTTCGGAAATATCCGAATTATCATCAAAGCTGAATGATTCCATCATATCGCTGTTATCATCCTGTAAATCAGAACTTTGTTCAGGAACTGCATCACCTAAATCAACCGCATCCATATCAGCAGAAATAACCGGTTCGTATTCTGTTGTTACAGTTTCCGAATCCTCAGCATCCGTAAATTCAACTTCATCCATCAAAGTACCATTAACCTCTGATTCAAAAGTTTCCTGAACATCATCCGTCAAATCAAAAGAATCCATTGTTGTTTCATCTGTATCAAGATATACATCTTTTTCTTCTTCAGATATAACTGTGTCTGAATCCTGAAGTTCTACAACATCTTCTGTAATTTCAGTTTCTGTTTCCTCAAAAGAATCATTAATTTCTGAACTACCATCTGTATCAAGTAAAGAGCCTTCATTGGAAACTTCCCCAATATCGAACTCAGATATTTCATCAGCTATGGGTTCGGAATCGGATTCACTTAAAGCAAAATCATCCTCACCATCAGGCTGAGCACTATCTGTTGCAACCTCATTTTCAACAGAAACTTCTTCTTCGGGTAATAATATTTCTTCTTTTTCTGCTTCAAGAATTTCGGTATCCGTAGTATCTTCCTGCTCAGATATAGAATCCGAAGCTATTGAGTTTATCATATTATCGACATAAACTGAATTTGCTCTTTCTATTTCTATTTTTTCTTCTGTGTTATTATTTGTAACCACAGCTTCTTTTACTTCTTCAGTACCGGATGTTAAATCAAAAACATGAGGTGATGTAATTTTCGGTCCCCCGATATTAATGCCACTCCCAAAATCATTGTCTTCAGAAGTTTTTATGCTTTGCGGCGGCAATTCTTTAGGTGTTTCATCATTGAGTGCTGTTGCTACTGTCGGAGATGCAGTTGCTCTTTTAATATTATGCTTCTTGGATATTGTAATAATAGATGTTAAAACAATTTTATCTAAATACTTTTCAATAACCGACTCATTTTGTATCGAGTTTATTATAATTTCGGCATGTGAATAAACATCGTCAATAATCTCCTCAACTATTGATTCACAGCCCGGAAATTTTCTGTTACTTTTTACTAATCGTTCTATCAAATTGTAATATTTGTTATTCGTATCCATTAAAACTCTCTTCTATATTATAAATGTATTATCAATACCGGATTACCTTTAAGCTTTGCAAAAGAATCCGTGTTTACACTCAAGTTCATGTTTAATGCAGATTTAACCGTTTCAATAATCACATTGTCAACAATTTTTTCACCACTGGAAGCTTGAATTCCTACAAATACAAACTTACCTGATGTCGGGTCAAAAGAAATCTCTACTGCAATTCTGTTAGATATTGGCGGCTTATTTAACAACAGCAAATCAGTCTTAAGATTTAGCTGAATAACCTTTCCAAGTTTAACCAAATACCTCTTTGCAGCAGTATTTGAAACATATCCGGAAGGTACTTCCCAATCAACTTTAAGATTTGAAACCAAAACGGAAGCATCTAAATTACGTTCTATTGCAGGTATTGCGACCGAATTACCCATTTCTTTATTCGCTTGAACTGTTTTATTTTCGACAGTTTCGACAGGCATTGCAACTTCTTTTTCCGCCGCAGCACCTGCTTTGTTATTTGCGTTTTGAGAAGAGTCATAATCATCTGTTATTTCTGACTCCTGAACGGTTTCAATTTCTTCAGGAAGTGGTGACTGAGAGTTGTTATACCACCAAAATACACCTGCTCCAATACCGGCAACTGCAAGTAAAAATACTATTAACCCGATTATACCGACAGCTTTTGATTGACCGGAAGCTGAAGAAGAACCGTCTTTATTAAACAGAGTATCGATTTGTTCAGAATTTTCTTCATCTTCATATATTGAAGTTTCGGATTGTTCCTGACCGTCAGCATTATAATTTGGAGTTGTTTCCGTCATATACTCAAGGTCGTTTAACAAACTGCTGTCAGAATCTTGTGTTTCAGCATCACCTTTTCCGTCAGCAGAACCCTCATCAAGTGCATCATACAAACCATCTATATCATCATTTAAATCAGTTCCCTCAGCAGCAGAATCCTGTGATTCAGAATTTGAACTTTCCGCATCGTTATCCGGCATAACCTGTGCATCTTCAGCAGGTTCGTCGACTTGCGGCAGATTTACGGATATCATATTGTATAATGATTTTGCTTTTATAATTTTGTGCAGTTTTTCTCTGGCAGATTTTGAATTTAACAATTCTGCTATAACCTGATATTTATCATCATATTTACCGTCTGCAAATTCAAATAAAATTTCATCATTTATGCCGTTATCTTCTTCCTCATAATTTATATAAGGGCTGATATTATCAAAAGAAACAAGTTCTTTTTCGTTTACATGATAAAATCCGTTATCACTTTGTGAATGTCTGACGTTGTTTGGACGTATAAAGCCTGTAACCGATGCAGATGTGAGTTCCGGCGATATTTTGACAAACATATATGCAAGCGGTTTTAGCCCTTTTTCAAAATGAATTTGCGGCACACCAATCTCTTCGCTTGTAAAATAGATACGAACATCCACATAACAACCGTTTATATATAAATCGGTAACCTCTGCATCATCAAGTAGATACAAAAATTTGTATATTCCGGATTTATCATCGGCAGTAAACTCGGAAGATTGAAAATATTTTGCAGCAACTTTTACTGCAAGAGCATTTGCCACAGCCTTATTTTTCAATTCCGTATTATCTATAGAGTCACACAACTCTTGAACAGCATCCAAATCAGCTTGATTTATAGTTATTAAGTCCGTATTCACCTAACACTCTCCCATACCTTTCCCAATCATAGCACAATATGTCAAAAAAATCTACAAGAGCATAATATTTACTAAATACAAACTTAGTTTTGACAAAAACAAATCGATTATTAAACTATATAGAGGATGTTAATAAAATCCCGTTAAAGATTTTTAAATTAATTCCGTAAGAAACAGTGAAAGGATAATTTTAACAATGTTTTCATCCATGCTGCAAAATTTATTGGCATCATCAGGGCAGACAAATGCCATGCAAAGAGCTGTACAAATGAATCAGTACATAAATAAATACTCTGATAACTGGGTTCCTGTAACAAATAACACACCGGCAAAAGAAACTGCTTCCGTACAGTCATTTGATAAAGTCCTAAAAAACAGTGCCTCGGTAAAATTTGGTGATTTAATAACCAAACCCTCAACAAAGGTCAGTGCAAATATATATTCCGCACAGGCAAACAATGTGTCACCCGCAAAACAAAAAATTCTTAATATTATATCTGACACATGCAAAAGACACGGTGTAGACGAAAAATTGGTAAAAGCTCTTGTAAAACAGGAATCTGGTTTTAATCCGAATGCAAAATCTAAAGTCGGCGCAATGGGACTTATGCAACTCATGCCGGGCACGGCAAGAGGGCTTGGTGTTACAAACCCGATGGATCCTGAACAAAATGTTGAAGGCGGTGTTAAATATCTCAAATCCATGCTAAATAAATATAACGGTAATATAATACTTGCCCTTGCGGCATATAATGCAGGTCCCAATGCAGTAGATAAATATGACGGGGTTCCGCCATATAAAGAAACTCAAAATTATGTCAAGTCAATTCTGGCATCATATCTGTAAATAAGCAATTTTAATATTAAAAAACCACCCTTGTTCAATCGGGTGGTTTTTTAAATGCAAAAAAAAAGCACATACCGTGCTTTACTAATATATTTTAGAGAAAGAGAGAAATATAAATCTTTTTATACTTTATTAATAACTGACAAAACTTATGAATTAATCATTCTGTCCAGTTCATAAACTTTTAATACGATAGTATCAAGCTGCTCTTTAAACCATAAAGCAAACATGCCTACCTGTTCGCGAAAGCTGTAACATCCCGGCCACATATACATAATTTGTACTCCTTTCTGTTAACCTTCTTACAATTTCTATATCGGCATAATTTTCAAAAACTTTAATTAAAAACCGCATTTTGTTACAAAAATTTACAAATTATTTAAAAACAGCCAATTAAAAAAAGTAAAAAGACTTTATTATTTAGTTGTTGAACTGTCGGCTCCTGTTTATGCCGCAAATATATTTTTGAGATTCTTGTCAATTACGTAGTCACATAATTCACCTGTGTAAGAATCTTCTTCATCGCCGTCTTTGTTGGAAGTAAAATCATCCCACAGTTCGCCCAAAACATATTTCTTTTTCTTATCCTCAGCACGGCTTCTGAGATAATTCATTGTTTCTCTGAGTGAATTGTGCAAACTAATCTGAGCTGAAGTACTAAAAATAACAAAAGCAGAAGATGCCGGGTAATTTTTTGCTGCAAAGACAGTACCTGAAGAAGCTTCTTCAGCTTTTTCCGTATTCACAGCATTTGTCCGGAGAGTACTTTTTGCCATACTTTCCGAAAATTCACGATTTTGAAAACCCATTGATGTTGATACATTGATACCCATAGTCAGATCCCTTTTCGTGCGGCATCCCTATTACCGCTTCCTTTTTAATTTTCCGGCTCCTTGTCGCTTTGTTTTCCCTTGTACTATTGTTATCGGCACATTTACCCAAAACTTTAATTTTTATAACATTTTTCTTAAAAATTGTTACAAATCTTTACATTACAGCTGATAGTATGTTTTAAGGCGATATTTATAGTATTATTAAGAAAGAATTGGGAGGATTTAATGTCGGTTGTTTTGGAGCAAAAGCAGGGATTAATTGCAGGAGATGGTCTTTTACCGGTAAAGATGGCTCAGTATGCAAAAGAAAACGGATTTGATGTTGTTGCAATTTCATTATCTGATGATAACTGCAAACAATTAAAGAAATTCTGCTCAAAGGTTTATTCTTTTTGTCCGGGAGAAGCTCTCAAAATTGAACAGACACTAAAGGAAGAAAACATTAAGCAGTTAACGTTTTTAGGTAAAGTCAGTAAAACAATAATACTTAAACGTCCCAAATTTGATTCAAAGGCTGTTGATTTTATTAAGAAAGCCGTAAGGTTAAACGATGACAAAGTTATGCTCATGCTTATTGAAGAGCTTGAAAATATCGGAATTACAATTTTAGATCAAACATTATTTATAAAAAATCTTATGATTCCTTCAGGCATACTTGGCAAAGTACAACCGACACAAGAGCAGGTGGATGATGTTAATTACGGATACTGGCTTGCAAAAGAGACAGGGAAGCTTGATATCGGACAATCTGTTGTAATTAAAGATAAAATGATAATGGCTGTTGAAGCAATTGAAGGTACGGATAATTGTATCAAAAGAGGATGCAAAATAGCCAAAAAGAATTCGCGTATTATAAAAGTTGCAAAACCGTCACAGGATAAAAGATTTGATATTCCTGCAATAGGGCTGAAAACATTAAAAACAATGCATAAATATAAAGCTGATTTAATTGCTGTTGAAGCCGGCGAAACAATCATTGTTGACAAAGAAGATGTTATAAAATACGCAGATAAGCATGGCATTGTCGTTATGGCAGTGTAATCCTGATGGTTCATTATCAATAATCTGCGACAGAGGTCTTAATTATACTTGAGAGGAGTTATGAAAAAAGTTTTTATTATAACCGGAGAATACTCAGGTGATATGCACGGCAGTAAAGTTGCCGAATTGCTAAAAAAAGAACTTCCGGACATTGTTATTGAAGGAATCGGAGGTGAAAACCTCAAAAATGCCGGAGTTAAATTATTTTGCGACCACACAAAAATGGCAGGATTCGGGTTGAGTTTTGAAATGATTGTTAACCACCTTATGCTTGAAAAAAAAGTTGCAGATTACCTTCTTAATGAATTTAAGCCTGACTTGGTCTTATGTATAGATTACGGTACCTTTAATTTAAGAGTTGCAAAAAGATTAAAAGGACACGGAATAAAAGTATTTCATTACATACCTCCTCAGGTATGGGCAAGCAGAAAATGGCGGATTAAAGGTATTAAAAAATTTGTTGACAAAGTGCTTTGCATATTTCCGTTTGAAGAAGATATGTACAAAGAGTACGGAATAGATGTTCATTACTGCGGTCATCCTCTTATAAAGCAGCTGCAGAATAAAGCAGACCGGACAGAGTTTTTTAATAAACACGGGCTTGATACAAAACGGCCGCTTGTATCCGTATTTCCCGGTTCAAGGCCGCTTGAACTGAAATTTTTGGCAAAAACATTAATTGAAGGGGCAAAACAATTACAGAAAAAACATCCTGAATTGCAATTCTGCATATCGCATGCCCCAAGTCTCAGTGATAATGTATTTGATAAATATGTAAAAGATACTGATTTTAAAATCATAAAAGGAGAAAATCAGGCTCTGCTAAGTGTGTCTGATTCATTAATACTTGCATCAGGTACCGTTGCACTGGAAGCAGCCCTGTACAAGGTCCCAATGATAATCGGTTACCGCGGCCCATGGATTTTATATTTAGCTTACTTAATGTTCAGATGTATAAAACAGGTATCTCTGCCTAATATTGTTACAGGTGAAGATATTGTTCCCGAACTTATACAGGCAAAATTTACAAAACACAATATCTGTTATGAAACTGAACGTTTGCTCTACGACAAGAAATACAGGGCAGAAGTTATTGAAAAACTTGAACATGTAAAGAACAAGCTTTCCGATAAATACTCTGCACAAGAAGTTGCAAATTGCATTGTCGATGCTTTAAAATAGCATTAAACAGATACAACGACCTGCCCGACAACTTTTCCTGCAATCGTCTTAATTCTGTTGTCATATTTTATCTGTCCCCATCCTGTACGGTTAATAATATCAAACAGGGCAAACCTGCGGGCTTCATACGAACAATCGTTAATCTTTATGATAAAAGCATTCATCTCCTGAACGTTAAGCACAACACATAAACCGCCGGCACCGACTTTTGCTATCAAATTTTTTGTTTTCTGAATAATTTCCGTATCGGTTCTGTTTTCTCCACCGAAAATATAAGGATTGGCTTTTATTGCAGAAAGTATTTGAGGATACTTCAATAAATTTACAAAACCTTTTGCAATATTTTTTAGAGGCATACTTAATATTGGAACTCCGCATCCGTCTGTTGTCATCGGATATTTTTCCGGATCTTCCACACCGCACATTTCATTAATTTTTTCTTTTATGGCAACCTGCAAAGGATGGTCAGGCTCGAAATATGACTCAGTGTTCCAGCCTTTTTTTATGCATATAGCAAGGTAACCAAGATGTTTTCCGGAACAATTATTATGCAACGGAGAGGGGTTATCACCACGCACAATCATTTTATTTTGCATAGACATTGATAACGGGGCATGAACTCCGCACTTTAAATCATTTTCATCGATTTTGAATTTCTTCATGATGCTTCTGGCAACCTTCAAATGGCAGTCTTCACCTGCATGAGAGCCGCAGCAAAGTGCAAATTCTTCCGGTAATAAATCTATGTCATAATCAACAAGCAGGGTTGCCTGCAAAGGTTTTGCACAAGAACGCATAAAATACGGGGAAGTCATTTTATCATCAGACTTTAAACCGTTAATCGGATTTAGTGATACATAATAACCCTCGTGAAATTCCTCAATTAATCCATCTCTTATGTAATCAACTTTTATCATGATTCTTTGACTTCCGTCTGCTTATGGTCTTTAATGTATGTTAACACAGCATCCAGTTTTTGACGCATAATCTCATTTTCTTCTTTCAAACGAGTATTTTCTACACGAATATCATAGTTTTCACGTTCCAGAGCTATGTTTGGCATTTCTTTGGGATTTAGAGAAAAGCGTTTACCGGATTCTTCCTTCATAAAAATAATACTTTTAACATCAATTTCTTTTACAAATCCCATTTGAACCATCAATTCAGCAATAAATACATGCTTTCCGGAATTTTTTATTTCCTGCTGCTTGTTTAAAACTTCATCAAGCTGTTCTATTGTCATTTTCCCGGCACGAATCAGATATTCACCGGTTCTGTATTTTCCTGCAATAAAACCTGCAATTGCACTTACTATATCAGGAACTTCTTTTGAAAATAAATGAGAAGTTCTGCAAAACGTAAATGCTTTAGATACTTCCTCTAGAGATAAATTATTTTCTATTGCAATCTCAATTAATGACATTCCTTTTGAGCAACTGTTAAGAAATGAATATATGCTTTCATCATATCGTGATTCCTTCGTAAGAAGTTCATTTTGTCCTTTATCAGACAAAACCGGTTTATATATATGGAACAATTCACCCTCTTTAACATCCAAAAACTCATTACTCATATATGTTTTCAAATCGTTAGACAAATTAACAAATATGGTTTGTTTAATCCATAGCGGGTATGAAATCATTTTCTCCATATAATCAATAAATAAACCTTTGCTCATAAATTCCCCTTCTTTTATATGATGTACATATTTGAATTATATCATAATATAGTAAATAAGTTTACTTTGTAAAGGAAGGTTTATAATTATATGGGAATGGACGGGTTTTCAATTGCGAATACCGGCATTGTGCAGGATAAGACATCTGCTGAAATGAGCAGCAGAGTTGAACAATCTATAGCTGCAGATCCTACAAATTCAAGCCAGCAAGTTCAGGAAGCGGCAACAAACCGGAGAGTTAACGAAAAAGAAGAAAACGAAGAAGAAAATCAAAAACGAAAAAACCAGCAAAACGACACTTTTCAAGACGGATACGTTGAAGAAAAACAAGAAGATACTGAATCTGAAATACATGTTGAAGATTTTGAAAACCCAGATAAAAATTTTTATGTTAAACTAAATGTAAAAGATGATATAATAGAATTATATGATAGTTCATCCGACAGATTGGTAGAAACAATTTCCGGCGCTGAACTGGGAGAACTTGTTCAGAAACTGAACATAGCCTCCGGCATATTTGTTAACAAAAAGGTTTAAAAGCATGCCACCGGGAAATCCTTACGCAAAATACATAAAACAATATCAGGCAAATAACATTAACACCGCAACTCCGGAAAAGTTAATGATAATGTTGTTTGATGCTGCAATTCAATTTTTGCAAAAAGCTAAAACATCTATTGCAGAAAAAAACTTTCAGGAACGCACAACCAACATTGACGGTGCCAGAAAAATTATAAGAGAACTTATGAGAACAATTGATTTGGAAAACGGAAATGACGTTTCAAAACAACTGTTCAAATTATATAACCGCATGGCAATGAATCTTATAAAAGCAAATGTCCAAAGGGATACCGGTAAAATTGATGAAGTTATTAATGACCTTTCAAATATAAGATGGGGCTTCCAAAAAGCTATTGAAATACAAAGTGGTGTTACGACTATAGAACAGGCTATGCAGGATCAAACAATGCAGGAGATGGCAATTCAACCGGGTACAATGCCTGAACAAGCAGCTCCGCAAGCAGACATAACTACCGCAGAAAATAAACTTACAGCTGAAAATGGAGATAATAATGCAGGATGAACAGCAGTTTGAACAACTGATGATGCAATACCGACAGCTCAAAAACAGAGCTATGGATATTTCTCGTTTAATTGACGGTGAAGATTATGATAGTGCAATAACACTCATTAAAACCCGAGAAGAAATTTTTATCAGCTGCAAATGTATAAGAAGATATCTTGAACTTACCCCTGAACAAGAACAAGAAATGAATACACTTCTGGACGAGATTAAAGTCATAGAACAAGAAAATATGAGTAAACTTGAAAAAAGCATGAGTGATGTTCAGGCAGAGCTTTTGATAACTCAAAAATCACAAAAAATTAATAATGCATACCGTAACAGAGATGAAAATGAATCGGGAAGCATGGTAAACTTAAAGGAATAATAACATATATACCCCGTTTTGACAGTTTTACATGCCAGAAACAGCGGCTACAATTTGTCTTGCAAAAATTTATGTGCCTAACATACAGTAATATCAATATTTTTTCAAAAATTAATACTTGCATTCTTTTAATTATCGTATATAATACCTCATGTAATACTTAAGAAAGGAGTTTTATAATGAACAAAGAAGAATTAGTTGCAGAAATCGCAAAAAAATCAAAAGTTACCCTTAAAGAAGCAAATGAAATTTTATCAGCTTTAATTGAAACAGTTGAAAAAACAGTTTCTAAAGGTAAAAAGGTTACTTTGGTAGGTTTTGGTACTTGGGAACCTCGTAAGAGAGCTGCCAGAAATGGCAGAAATCCTCAAACAGGCAAAGCTATCAAGATTCCTGCTAAGACTGTTCCGGTATTTTCTGCAGGTAAAAAATTCAAAGAAGTTGTTAACGGCAAATAATTAACGGCTTAAGTATAATTTTGCGGCGGTTCAAATCAAGATTTGAACCGCCGCCTTTTTTATTACTTCATGGTATAATTCATTTGAGGTAAATTATGAATATACTTGTAACAGGTGCATCGAGAGGAATAGGAAAAGCTATAGCACTCAGCTTAGAGGGTAATATTTATGCATCCGGAAGGAATGAAGAATTACTGAAGTGCTACAAAAATTATATTGTTGCAGATTTATATAACAAAAAGGAATTAGAGAATCTGGGGCAATATATTGCTGATAATAAAATTGATGTTTTGATAAATAATGCAGGAGAGTATATTTATTCACCTGTTGAAAAAATCAGCCCTGAAGAATTGGAGCATATTATAAAAGTAAATTTGGAAGCTCCTTTATATCTGATATCAAAAGCCGTACCTAACATGAAACAAAACAAATGGGGCAGAATAATAAATATAGGTTCCATAAGCGGTGTAATGGGAGAAGCAAATGCCGCTGCGTATTCAGCATCAAAAGCAGGACTAATCGGTGCTTCAAAAGCCATTGCGCTGGAACTTGCAGAATACGGAATTACGGCTAATACAATTAATCCGGGCTGGGTAGATACGGATATGGGTAATTCTTCAGCAAATGACGGATGCTGGACAAAAGAAGAAATAACGGATTGTATTCCCCAAAAACGTTTTGTTTCACCTAATGAAATCGCAGGTATGGTTAAATACTTAATCTCAGAAGAAGCAAAAGGTGTTACCGGACAATCAATTAACCTTTGTGCAGGTCTGAGTGTCGGTTTCTAGGCATAAATAATAAATATAACCGCATCCCAAGCATAAATTATACTGATATTAAAATCTATCTGTTATATAATTACGTCATGCCATTACTAAAATTATTTCTTATTTTTGTAAAAATCGGAGCCATTCTCCTCGGGGGAGGATATGTAATTTTGCCTATTCTGCAAAATGAATTTACAGAGAAGCGCAAAATAATATCCCAAAATGATTTGGTTGAATATTTTGCATTGGCTCAATCACTTCCGGGAATCGTAGCAGCAAATATATCAATGTTTATAGGTTACAGGCTGCACGGAAAATCAGGAGCATTAACAGCCATGCTTGGAGTTATATTTGTTCCGTTTATTTGTATAATACTATTGGCTTCAGTGCTTAATATTTTTTTGGACAACCGGATTGTTCAGGGAATAATGTGGGGAGTGGGAATTGCGGTTATTGCACTTATTATGCTGTCAGCAGGAGAAATCTGGAAAAATTCAAAAAGAAATCTTTTTTTCAGCTCAATTTTTTTGCTTTCACTAATTGCACTTTTAATCTTTAAACTTTCACCCGTCCTGGTAATTATAATTTTTTCAACACTGGGTGTTATTATTAAACTTTTGGGGAGGTGTAGAAAATGATATACCTCTTGCTTATATACGAATTTTTTAAAATAGGTCTGTTTTCATTTGGCGGCGGCTATGCTACAATCCCGTTTTTATACAATATATCCGAAACATACGGATGGTACTCCGTTAAAGAACTTACCCACATGATTGCAATAGCTTCAATAACCCCCGGACCTGTCGGGATAAATGTCGCTACTTATGCCGGGCTAAAAACAGCAGGTGTCTTAGGCTCGATAGTTGCAACAATCGCTGAAATACTGCCCTCATTTATATTAGTTATTATAGTGTCCAAACTTCTTAAAAAATACAGTGAAAACTTTTGCGTAAAATCCTTATTGGAAACACTGAAACCAATCAGCTGTGCTCTTTTGATTTCCGTTGGAATCGAGCTTTTAAAAACAGAACTTTTCAACATAAAAGCACTAATCCTTTTATCCGTACTTTTGCTTTTAAGCATTAAATCAAAAAAAGACACAATTTTTTATATGGTCATAGCAGGAGTATGCGGGGCATTAATATATTTATTCAATCCGTTATAAATTACCAAAGTCCTTTATTTGAAGGCAATACCATATCTTCATCATCAGAAACATTTGTTTCAGATTCAATATTTACGGGCTGAAGGTTCTGCTCTTTTGTTATTTCATGTTTTTTTGTATCAACAGTTTTTTGAACGGGTGCGGCATTTGAAGGAATACCTTCCTTATGCTCTATAACATCAATCTTTTCACCGGCTTCAATTTCCGCCTTTTTTAAACTCTCACGAAACTCATTTTTTTCTTTCATGATAACTTTTAATTCTACTCTGCGGCTTTTTGCATAATCTTCTTTGCCATTTGTCATTACAGGGTTTGAATAACTTGCACCCTCAACAACTATCATCTTACGAAGCCTGTTACCATTTACTTTGTTGTACGGAGTATTTGTCATAAAATTTGCAACCGCATAAGCACGTTTTAAACTCAATTCCATATTTTTCATATATTGCTCATCATCGGAAAAAACACCGCGGTATGTTTGAGAGTCTGTATGCCCCTGAATAATTATCTTGTCTATATTCTCATTCAAATATTCATTAGAAAAAATAGAATCCAAATATGAAGGTGCAAATTTTGAAAGATACGCACGACCTTTCGGCGATAGTTCGTAACTGTTTACATCAAACAACTCCAAATCTGAAATTTTAACAACACCTGTTACCGAATCAATCTGAGCGGTAATATTTTGTTTTTCAAGCGACTGCTGCAGTGCTGTGGCTGCTTTCTGCTGTTCTGCGGAACGTTGTATTTTTTCGTAATAACTTGTTGCATAAGTATAGAAAAACAACACGATAAAAACCAGTACCAATGCTGTCATCAAGTCAGTCATTGTAATCCAGAATATATTGCTCTGATCTTCATTTTCGGATTTTGGTTTTATTCGCATTAGTTAAACCTTCTGTTAAAATAATTTATCAATAACGTCACCTTTGCCGTCTTTGCCATATGATTCATTAAGCTTATTCAAACTGTAAAGAATATTTTCAAGGTACGGTGTGGTTGTTTCAGATATACTAGTTGCAACAGCTTTAGCAAAATCTTCCGGTAATGCCTTCAGAAGTTTTTCATTTGTAGAATTTTGAATTTTTGATTCTTTTACCAAATCAATAAGAAACTTCTCGCTTGTAACAACATCAAATAATCTTATTAATTCTTTTTGTATTGCAAGGTAATATGTTTTGCACTTTTTGTTATAAAGATTTTTTTCAATAAACATAAATAAAAGCGAAAAACCTACGGCAAAAACGGAACAAAGTGCCGCAATCTGAATATTTGCAATAAGCCCGTTTAATGAACTGGTTACATTTGTATCATCGGCAAAATTAACCTGAGTAAATGCAATTGCCATCTTTAAAAAAGTAAAAAACGGACCAAGACCGGTTATCAACGTAGGCATGGTTTGTATAAATCTGTTATTAATCTTTGAAGTAACCAGACTTTCTTCATTAAAAAAGTACGATGCATCAATTGTCAAATAAATATCAGAATTGGCATCAGGAACAGCTTTTGCATTTTGTGAAGCAATATAAAGTTTTTCCGGGAATATAAGTGCCTTCTTAAAGTCTTCCCATATTGTCGATGTAAATAAATTATCGGACATAAATTGATCTATTTGATTAAATTTATACGATACCTCTTTTTTGTTAAGAGTTTTTAAAAATTCCAATACTTGGCTCAAGTTCTTTTCAACTACATCATAGCTTTTGAGAACAATCAAAATAAAACTCATAAAAAATGCCGTTATTATAAGAATTGCCGGTTCGGTAATTACATTTAAAAAAGTCATAAAATCTTCCCCCTTATAAAGTATAGCATAATGTGTAATTTTAAGCTATAATTTTTAGCATGGAATGTCCAAAATGCCATAAAATTATTGATGATAAAGCAACTGTTTGTCCGCATTGCCGTAAGGTTTTATCTCTTATTTGCCCAAATTGTCAGACAATAAGTAAAACCTCTGTTTGTAAAAAATGCGGATATATAATTCTTGAAAAATGCACAAAATGCGGAAGAATGGTTCCCACAACGCAAGAAAAATGCAAGTGCGGCTTCAGTGTATCATCGAGTGTTGCATGCAACGAATGCGAAACAGATGAATTTGCATACGTTTTAATAAAGTTTGCCGGACTTAAAAACATACGTGAAAATCTGGCTTCTCAGGAGTTATATTCAAAATTTCTTATAAGACTGAAGAATCTGTTAATTTCTCAACTAAAAGGCATTGACGGCTACATAATCAACTATGGCAATAATTATGCAATCAATTTTAACAAAGAGCTTTCATTCCCTACATCAGCAAATAAAGCTGTAAGATTGGGATTAAAGCTGATAAATGCATTTACTAACCTCAATGCAAAAGTCATTGATGAATTGGGTACTCAGCTGAAAATGACAGTAACAATAATGAAAAAACAGTCAGATGAACTACTGGACTATAAATCACCTGAGAATAACGTTAAATTATTAATGATAAAAAAAGATTCAAAAAAATACCTTAAAGGAATGCAGCTGATTATTGACCAATTCGTAAATGATTCCGTATCACAAGACTACAAAACCGACTCTCTGTACAGCATAGAACTAAACGGAAATTCTGTTATGTATTATGAGGTTATTCTTGATAATTATGTACTTCCGCCGGGACAGGAATCCGACAAACCGGAACAAGCTTCATACCAGGAATTAAAAAAGAAAACTAATAAAGAAGCCGAAAATAATGAAAATGATATTCATGGCTTTAAAGTATTTGATATCAGTGCAAAATGCAAATTCGAAAACTCAGCTGCAAATACTGTATTTTCAGCACTTACACCCGATAAAAAAATAATAACAATCCGCTCACCGTTGGAGCTTGGAATAAAAACATCAGATCTTATCGAACATTATAAATTAAAAGGTTTAAATCCGCTGATTGTTGTTTGTAATGAAGAATTAGAATATAAACCATGGGGATTTTTTGAAACTTTATACAAAGAATTTTTCGGACTTTCTGCAGCAAATAAGCTGATTAAACCTGATGACAGCAGAAAATTTTACAGTTCTATTGAAGACCTAATTAAAATGGTACCAGTTAATGCAAATACCGCAGAAGATGCAAGATTCAGATATATGGAGGATTTTTGTAACTTCATAAAATCCCTCAAAGACACTGTTATTATTGTTGACGGTTTCGAACATCTTGATGACACATCCATACAAACTCTGGAATTATATTTTGATAAATATACAAATATTAATGTAAATTTTGTGTTTATTACAGATTCGGAGACCGGTGTTCATAATAAAATCAAAGGTTTAATGCGTACATCAACATTTACTGAAATCACACTTCAAAAAATCGGCATAGATTCACTTCTTTCCGATATAAAAGAAGATGCTTCTGATTTTATTGATTCTTTCTATTTTGAAAAAATCAAAGAAAATTTTGCCGGCTCCAAACTGTATTTTGAAAATGCAATTCAATACCTGATGAGCAAAGATGTTCTTATCAACTTTGAAAATAAACTGATAATAAAAAATAACAGTTCATTTTTAATACATAAAGACTTAAAATCTCTGCTGAAAACAAGGTTAAAAACACTGTCCAAGCATCAGGATGCTTCAATGATACTTGCCTACTCAATGTTTTTAGGTTACAGAATTGACATTCAGCTGCTTGAAGCCCTTGGTATAAAAGATGTTGACAAGAATGTGGAATTACTGATAAAAGAAGGGTTTGTATATAAAAAAGGAGATTTTATATATATAAATAATTATTTACTTCTCAAGCCGGTTATCAGTGATTCATTAAAACAGGATGTTATTGAATTTTTAGCAAAAAATTTAATGTCTAAAATCGGTAATTTAACAGATAATACAACCTTATTCAGATTAATGGGCATTACCGGCTTATACAAAGAGGAATATCTGATTTTATGGAAAAATGCACAATTTGCAATTTCTGTCGGCGACTATGATGCATATCTGAAAAATTGTTTAGGATTTTTGGCTATCATAGACAGAATTAGTGAAAACATTTCTACCGAGGATATTGAAAATAATAAAAAAGAAGTTTTCCAGAATATTTTAATGAGTTTGTATTCATATTCTCCGTCGAAAATATATTCAATAGAGAATATCTTGCTTATTGATGCAATGAAAGAACAAGATGATGAAAAAATAGTTAAACTTTCTAATCTGATGCTTCAGGGTGCATTAATTTCCTCAAATTACACTGATGCATTGACTTTACTGCATAACATTCTGACAAGAATGCCTAATCCGTCACTTATTGTTGACGGAGCGGTCAATACAAGATTTTTGCTGCTGTCTCTGGTAAATATAGAAATATTGTTTAACATAGGAGATTTCAAACGTTGTATAGAGATCGGTGAAGAACTTTTAGAAGTAATTCACTCGGATATTATTGAAAAAATAAAACCTGCAAACTTCTCAACAAACTTATTTGTAGAACATTTAATGGAAACCTTCAGACTGGTTGCTTTCGCAAAACTTCTTACCTGCGAACAGAATTTAGCTGAATTTTTCGAAAAAATTAAAGTTTGCTTTAGAGAAGATTTACCTGATAAAAACTGTATTTATGACATAAAGAATTTCCTTAACGGACAAAGTTTTGCACCTTCTAATATTGAAGATGCCACAGCATTTTCCAAGATAATTTATTTAATTATGCAGGAATTTTCAGAACTCAAAGATGACTATAAAAAATTTGCACAAAACATATATCAGGCAAAATTACTTGCTGCAGATATACATCAGATACAACTTGAATACTTCTGCGACATATTAATTGCACACTCTTATGCAAAAATCGGCATAACTAAGAAAGCACTTGCCATACTAAATGATGTACTTGAAAAAGCACAGACTTCAGCTATTTACAACATTATAATGATAGCAAACTACTATATAGCAAAACTTAAATCAGAAAATTCCGATGTAAATAATGCTGTATTAATCATAAATGATTCATTGGCAATGCTTCAAAAAAGAAATAATCAGGCAAAAGTTTTGTATGCAATTTTTGAAAAATTGTTTATAGATGTTATTAAACAAAATAATATCAAAACTATTGATTTAAATTCGGAAATTAATTCTATTCTGCATATAGTTCCGCAGGATTGTTTGTCAAGGATTGTAAATCGCTCTGAACTTGAAAATAATATAAAAAATCAACCGAAAACAGAAAAACCAGGCGAACTCAATATTCCGGATAACATCACACTGACACCTATGGATGATTCGGAAGAATCTGCAAATGCTGACACCGATAAACAAAACGAACCTGAAGAAGATGATTTAGCAGCTTTTGTGACTGATTTACCGGATGAAAACAATAAAGACTAAAGTGGAATTAACTCATCGTCATCAATAATTCTCTGATAACTTTTGTTGCTACGGCAGTTGATGCTCCGCTTGCATCATAATCCGGAGCCAATTCAACAACATCAGCACCTATAATATTAAAATCAGACAAGTATTTAAACCAATCCACAAGCATATTAAAAGTTAAGCCACCCGTTTCCGGAGTACCGGTTCCCGGCATTACGGAAGTGTCCAACACATCTAAATCGACCGTCACAAAGATATTTTTATCTCTTAATACATCCAAATCTTCATATTTGAATGCTTGTGTATTATATTTTTTCATTAACTCAAATTCAGGCTTTGTACCTGAACGGATTCCGATTTGTTTAATATTATCAAAACCGATAAGTTTGCCGCAATGCATTATTACAGCGGAATGAGAAAGAGATTCTCCCAAATATTCTTCCCTCAAATCCGTATGAGCATCAAAATGCACTATAGCAATATCTTTATAGAATTTTTGAACAGCCTTAATTTCCGGATATGTAACCAAGTGTTCTCCGCCGATACCAAAAATACGTTTTCCGTCTTTATATATGTCCTCTGTATTCTGTTCTATAATTTGTAGTGATTTTACGGTGTTCCCAAGCGGCAGCTCCAAATCTCCTGCATCGTGAAAATTACAATCCTCAAGGTGCTTATCAAAATAAGGAGAATATTCCTCAAGCCCCCAGCTTGCAAGCCTTATCTGTTCAGGTGCAAATCTTGAACCGGGTCTGTATGATACAGTACCGTCAAATGGCAATCCCATCATTATAATATCGGATGAAATATAATCTTTATTTTCACCCATCCAATTTCTGTCCAAAAATGGTCCTCTTAACATTTTCACTCCTTTATAGCCTACAAAAGACTTTCTATTGCCTTCTTATAATCGTTAGCTCCAAAAATATAACTGCCGGCAACCAGAGAATTTGCCCCAAGAGAAGTACAGATTTTTGATGTCAGATTATTAATTCCGCCATCTACTTGTATTATCAGGTTTTCAGGAGCATTTTCCCTTATTTTGGGAATCTTTAATGCGCAGTCATGCATAAATTCCTGACCTCCAAAACCGGGCTCTACAGTCATTATCAAAACCAAATCTGCCATGCCTGCATACGGAAACAATTCCTCAGGAGAAGTTTTAGGCTTAATAGATATTCCTGCTTTCAAACCGCAGTCTTTAATTTGTTTTATAACATCCACGACATGTTTATTATTTTTACAAGCCTCAAAATGAAAAGTTAAAATATCAGAACCGGCTTTAGCAAAAGCATCTATATATTTTTCGGGATTCTCTATCATCAAATGTGTATCGAGAATCAGGTCTGAATTTTTTCTTATGGATTTCACCACCGGCACACCTATTGTTATATTCGGAACAAAATGCCCGTCCATTACATCAATATGAACCCAATCCGCACCTGCATCTCTGATTGCATTAAGTTCAGAGCCAAGATTAGAAAAATCTGCAGATAATAATGACGGTGATATATAAATTTTTTCCATAGTTTTATTCTAACATACATATTGATAAATCATACTATTTTTAGTAAAATATTTACTGTATTTGAGAGGAATTAAAAATGGCAGATATTACAGAAGCATTACAATATATACAAAGACTTGAACGAATTGTTACAAGCAACATGAATCCGTTAATTTTCAACAGAAAATTTATAAAAAAAACTCAGGTAGATGATTTACTATGCTGTTTCCTTGCAAAAATACCTGATGTATATAAAGCCGGACTAAAAAGAAGGGTAACAAATATAAACGACTTACCTTCAATAAGTGCTTTTAACAGACTCTCTAAAGTAATCAAAATACCTTTCTTTTTAAATAAAGAATATTATATGATACCATATGCTGAAGTATTAACACTTTTAAAAACAGTACAAAAAAATATGGATAAAGATGTCCGTACGTTAGAAGAACGGTAACCATTGACTTTTAAAATAAAATTGATGTACAATTTTATTGACTATCATAAAGGCGGAGTAGAAAATGAATTCACAACAAAAAGTATATGATTTAATGAGCGAACTGGAAGATGCTTTAGATAAAGGTTTACCCTTACCGGGATATTTTGCAATAGTAAAAAAAGATACGGTTACAAACATATTAGATGATTTATATGCAGCACTTCCTGATGAAATAAAGGAAGCTCGTTCATTATTAAGAAGAAAAGATGAACTTCAATATGAAGCACAACAAAAAGCTGAAAAAATAATAAATGATGCACAAAACGAAGCAAGCAGACTTCTTAGTGAATCAGATATTTTAAGACAGGTACAGAAAAAAGTTGATGAAATAAAAGAACAAGTTATAACCGAATGTGAAGAAATTAAGCGCAAAGCTATAGATGAAGCAGAATCAATAAGATATCAGGCTATAGATGAAGCTACCAAAATTAAAGACGGTGCATCTGTTTATGCTGAACAGCTGCTTGTAAATCTGGAACAAAACTTATCACAAATGCAAGAAGTTGTTAAAAACGGACAGGTTGCACTTGAGAAACGCAGAATGGAAGCAGAAGCTCAAACAAGCAGCAATTATGCAAACCAACGACCTGAATATGTTCAGGATTTCAGCATGAGATAACCTGTTAAATAAATTATAAATAAAAAAGGCGGTTCAGAATGAGCCGCCTTTTTCATTAATATTATTATTTAATAACTAAATAATCAAACCGCCTGAAACTTCAATTGCCTGACCTGTAACATAATCAGTATCAAGAGCAAGGAATTTTACAACTTTTGCTATATCTTCAGGAGTTCCCATTCTTCTCATAGGAATCAATTTCAGATATTCATCAGTATTTCCTAAATCAGCAGTCATTGCTGTTTGAATAAATCCCGGACAAACTGCGTTAACTCTTATGTTTCTTGATCCGAATTCTTTTGCCAGAGTTTTTGTCAAGCCAATTAAACCTGCTTTTGAAGCTGAATAATTTGCCTGACCTGCATTACCGTGAAGACCTACTACAGATGACATGTTGATAATTGAACCTTGTCTTGCTTTCATCATGTGTTTAATTACGGCATGTGTTACATAGTATGCAGAACCTAAGTTAATCTTAATAACTCTTTCCCATTGTTCAGCATCCATTCTTACAAACAAACCGTCTTTTGTGATACCGGCATTGTTCAAAAGAATATCAATTTTACCATGTTCTGCAATCATTTTTTCTACAGCAGCCTGAACCTGTTCATCATTAGATACATCAAATTGATAAAAATATGCATTTGCACCTAATGCCTTTATTTCATCTATTGCCGGCTGAGCTTTTTCAGCATCGCAAATATCGTTTATGATAATGTCACATCCTGCATTAGCCAGTTCTTTTGCACAGCTAAAGCCTATACCTCTTGAACCGCCGGTAATTAAAGCTATTTTTCTTTCACTCATATATTCTTCTCCTTACTTAAAACTACCCCTGTCGGGAATAACGCAGACTGTTCTTCTCTGCATTCCTTATTAATTCTACCACGAAATTAAAATATAATGTTCAATATAATCGTTCTGATAATTTTATACCTTTCCTGAAAAATGACGCATCAATTTTCCGATACCATTTCTCATATCCAAAAATTTTGGAGTTCTGGCTTTTGTTAATTCTTTCGGAATAAAACGGTCTTCGGTTATTTCCATTTTTTTTGCAATTTTTTCTGCGGCTTCAATTTGTCTTTTTGCAGGATCCTCAGGTATAACAATCGGCTCAAAAGGCGACATTATAGTAGAAATAGGTAAGTCTGCTATTCCAAAAATTTTTCCCATTTATATTTCTCCATTTATACACAAAATAATTAACCTTGTTCTTCGTTTGCTTTGCCAAGGTATTCTTCGACTTTTTTAACAATAGCATCCAATTCAAACGGTTTTGTTATATATTCATTTACACCCGTTTCCTCGCCAATCATTTTATCCTCAAGCTGAGAACGGGCAGTAACCATAATAATCGGAATATCTTTATATTTTGCATCATACTTAAGCAAACGGCTTATTTTATAACCGTTAATCTTAGGCATCATAACATCAAGTATTATTAAATCAGGCATAATCTCTTTTGCAAGTTTAAGACCGTCTTCGCCGTTAAATGCCGTATAGCACACGAAACCTGACACTTCAAGCACAAATTTAAGACTCTCAACGATATCCTGTTCATCATCTACAATAAGAATCTTTTTCATGTGTTTCTCCTTAACCTTATTATAACAATATTATACAAGAAAACTAATACAAAATCCATATTAACCATCCGAATCGCTTGATATAACTATAAAAGCAGAGAATTTACAGATATTAACACTCAATTAAATATACTTAATATAAGTTTATAAACAAATGCCTAATGGTAACATATTAAGCTCTAATCTTATTTTATTAATATAAACTGTCCTTTTTTAACCTCTGCAGCAAGCTGTTCGATAACTTTGTTATCAACTCTTATACAGCCTTTTGAAGCATTTTTGCCTAACGAATTTATATCATTATTTCCATGAACCCCGATTCCGTCATCCTTAAGCTCACCTGTGAGCGGATTTATGCCTTTATTGTATATGTATTTCGGTCCGTATGCACCCCCGGGATTGTTCCACCGTTTTGCACTTCTCGGAGCTGTTCTGTACGGAGAAGTTTCTACATGTGTAATTACCCTTATTCCCTTTGGGGTTCTTGATTCACCTTTTGAATTAATTCTTCCCGTTGCTATACTGTATGCCGCTTTAGCATTACCCAATTCGTCATAGTTGTATAATACGTTATTTGTCACATCAATAACAAACTTTGCAGATTCGATTTTTCCAAGAACTGTAATTAGAGGGCTTGGAGCTGATGCCAATACATCAGGAGAAGAATTTCCCTCAGGAGTAATAACCTTTTCAAAGCTGTCCTGCTGGACCTGCATATATTTTGAAGCATTTACACTCTGCACTGCCGGAATCGCAGAAATAGTAAGAAAGGCAAGTGCATAGGAGTAAAAATTATTAGAAATCTTCATACTTACATAAAATTTCTGAATAATATTTTTTGCCGAATCCTTAATAAAATGTTACAAAAGCTCTGTTTTATTGTTCTCTTTCGTGAATTTCGCCTTCTATTTCATAAGAATACATTATATCGCAATCACCATACAAATCCTTATTCTGTTCTATAACAGAATCAATCTTCTTCTTAAGGAACTCAGCAGATGGTTTATCGCCATCCATAAGAATAAGGGAAAGTGTTGTCATCATGCCTTCTTTTTCTATAAGAGAATTTGCCATATATGTTTTATTCAGCAGGTTATTTTCCCTTAATAATTTTTCTATGGTTTCGTTAGTTGATTTAATCTTTATTACAGCAAGTGTTGAACCGTTTGAACGTGCCTTTTGTGCAAGTTGTTTTCTAATCATTATAAAGTTTGATTTATCATTCGCAATAGGTATAACAAAATAGAATTTTGAACCCTTGTTTATTTCACTATCACACCAGATTGCACCGTTGTGAGCTTCCATAAGCTGTCTTGCAATAGGCAATCCCAAACCGGAACCACCGACTTTTCTGGATAATGAATTTTCTATTTGCGCAAATTTATCGAAAACATGGTTCAAATCTTTTCTTTCGATACCTATACCGTGGTCTGCAACACACACCTGAAGGTAATTACCCTGCAATTTTTTAATATCTTCTTCAAAACAGTGATCATACTGCAATTCTCTGGCATTAATAACTTTGGTGCTTATTTCTATATCACCTTCGGGAGTAAATTTAATAGCATTTGAAACTAAGTTAGTTAAAACCTGTTCAAGCCTGTTAGAATCCGCATAAACTTCTACATCATCACCGGAAGGAGTGAACTTTATACTTAAACCTTTTTCTTTTGCGACTTCCGTCAAATTATTTTTAACGTACTCAATTACCGGTTCTACATGCATTAATTCAAATTTGAAATCCATTTTTCCGGCTTCAATTTTAGAAATATCCAACAGGTCATTAATAATACCGGAAAGTCTTATTGCATTACGTTTTCCCATTGAAACAAATTTTTCTATATTTTCAGTCATATCACCGGCTTTTCCGCTCAATATAATATCCATCGCATTTTTAATTGCCGTAAGCGGTGTTCTGAGTTCATGAGAAACAATAGAAATAAATTCAGACTTTAATCGTTCAAGTTTTTGCAGTTTTCTGTTTGTAGCTTTTAATTCTTCCGTAAATGACGCACTCTGCAAAGGAATTGCAACCTGGCGAACAAGAGTTTGAAATACTGTTGCATCTTCGGTTGAAAAAGATTTTTCCCTGTATATTTCAGTAAAACCAAAAAATTCATCATTCAGCATAATTGGAGCAAACATATTATCGTATCTTAAAACAGAAAAATCATATTCCTGAATATTGTGCTTGATATCTTTTTCAATTTTCAGATTCCCGATTTTAATATCAAACGGAGGATCGGAAAGCAGCGATTTGTAACTCAGAATTGCACGCAGTTTCAAAGCTTCAAGCAATCTGTCAGATATTTTATATAAAGAATTTATAATCAGTACCGGCTCACGTTCGGAACGGAAAATCAAAGTACAGGAAAGTTCAAAGTTTAAAGACTTTTCTATACCTTCAATCATAATTTTTATTAATTTATCTTTATCAAGAGAGCCTGCAAGCTGAGAACTGGTATTATAAAGAACATTGAGCTGATACAGACTGGCTGCAAGTTCCTGATTTGATTTTGTCATTTTCAGAAGTGACTGACGGGTTCTCAAGCTTGAATCAACAGTTGCAACAAACAATTTTTCATCTATCGGGGTTCTTATAAACAAATTTATATTATGCGTAACATCTTTATTATGATCCTTTTCGCCGACTATGAGTATAGTAATTACCGGAAATGATTTAATTTTTCTGCATAAAGGTTTTAAATCCAGTACCGTTATATCACCATCTATAATAACAATATCCGGCTCCTCAACTTTTAAAACATCAAAAATCATTGTTTCATCAGTACAGGCAATCACCTCGTCAGATGAAAAAACTTTTTTGACGAATTCTTCCTTCCCTCTATCCTCACTAATCAACAAAAACTTTGTCATAACTATATATTATCAAAAGGGGCAAATAGTAGCAAGCAGTTAATATTACAAACTAGATGAAGGCGGCATTTGAATATAAAATCGGTATGTCATATCTTTCCGCAAACTGAGCTATGGTTTTCGATATTTTATATCTTTCAGGAAGGTAAATTCCTTCAAGGTGTGGTCTTATGATTGCTTCAAACATTGGTTTTTGCAATATTATGTCATTTATTGTGCTGAACAATTCTCTGTCTTTTTTTGCAACATCTTCTAAATACCTGATATCACCAAGTGCCTGCAATCTTGCATTATATTCTTCCATGCTTAATCCTAATTTATTTCTTATTAAATCGGGGAAATAGGTATTTGCATTATTATTTTTGGTTAAAAATATACTCTGAATATTAAACAAATTTTTTGCAGCACCATAGCCTGAAGAGACATCATCTTTTGCCTGAATCAAATAATCCTGCATGGTTTTTGGAGATACGATAATTCCCGGACGGATACCTGCCTTTAATTCACCTTTTCCGCCGATTCTGCCCGTGCATACAACTGCATTTTCATCAGTCAGCAGCAATCCCTCAAGCCTTACAAGCTGGTTTTCACTTAGGTTGTGTACCATACAATTTTTAGTTTGCGGCAACACACCTACCTTTACATTGTGCCCCTCAATATTTGTTAATTTTAACGGAATATCGCTTAAATCACTTACAGAAGGCGGTTTCATGTCCAAAAAACTTCCTTTTCGGATAGTTATCGGAGTATTTGGTATTGCACTCTTTCCCCTGGGAATTTGTTCCATTAACCGGTTCAGGATTGAACAGTATATATTCTCTGCCTTTTCTCTGTACATATCAGAAGATAAAGCTTTTGGAGATAACTCATTTAATTCTTTAAATATGGCAATATCCGGAAGATTTTCAACATAACATGGACTTCCGCTTCTGAATTCCATTGATATCAGACTGTTAATAAATTCCTTTTTTTCCTTAACAGATAACTCTTTAAAAGTTTCTGTCGTAATTTCCCTTGCTTTTTCAAAATCTTTAAATTCAAGGGCATTTAATGCTATTAGCCTCTGTTTTTCGGCAGCCTGAAATTCATGATAGCCCAATTCTTTGTAATTACGGGTTTTCTCTAAAAACTTTGCGGCATAATCAGCTGAATGTCCCCTTCTTCTAATCACATCCAAAAGTTTTAATGCAAACGAAGAAGATTCCCCTTCTGCACAGCACCTTTCAAGCACTTCTTTAGACCTTCTGTTTAAAAGTGATTTTATTGCCGGATATTCTGTCTTGGAAGACGGCTTGCATAAGTGCTTGAATATGGCTTCTATTTCTTCTTCTGAGAGTTTGTTTTGGAAACATAGAATATCACCTGATTCGGAAGGAACGTACTTAACTCCCAATGCACCCTGTTTTCTGCAGCACAAAGCCGGTGACATAAATTTTCCGTTTCTGACACCGCCTGTAATCAGCTTGCCCGATAATTCCAAATACTGTAAAAATTTCATGAAATTCCCTTAGTCTTACTATATTTATAAAAAATTTTTTCTAAAGGAAATTGACTGATTGTAACATAAAGTTACATTGAAGTTGCTGACATATCTAAACAGGTAATTCATCAAGAATAATTTTACCCAATCTGCCTTCTCTGAAGTCTTTTAATATATAAATTGCAGTCCTTTCGGTATCCGGGTTTTCACCTTTGATAATCCAATTTCTGTTGGTCGCTATTGATTCAAGAGTTAATTCTTCTGTTTTGTAGTAATCTTTGACAAATTCCGCATATTTACCCCCACTCAGCATCTCCAAAAGAACCTTCGCAACAGGTTCGGGAGAATAGGCATTTTCCGAAACGGAACTCACAAATGCCAATTTTGTTGCCTGTAATTGGTCATCCTGACGTGTCGGAATGATACCCGGAGTATCAAGAAGTTCAAGTTTCGGATTAATCCTAACCCATTGCTGTTGACGGGTAACACCGGCTTTTGCACCAATTTTTGTTTTTGATGACTTAGTTAATTTATTAATAACACTTGATTTGCCGACATTCGGCATACCGACAACCATAGCTCTTGCAGGACGCCTTAAAAGTCCTTTTGCCATAAGTGCCTGAATTTTAGGTTCAGAAAGCTCTACCGCAGTTTTTACAACAGCGGAAAGTTCATTGTTACCCTTCGCTTCCGTAACAATTACAGGACAATTTGTTGAAGTTTTTAAATACTCACACCAGTTTGAAAGTTCCGCTTTATCAACGAGGTCAGCTTTATTCAACAAAAGAAGCCTTGGTTTATCTCCCAAAAGCTTCTCAATGTTTGAATAACTGCTTGATAAAGGTATTCTGCTGTCCCGTACCTCTATAATCACATCAACAAGGTTTAACTTTTCCTTTAACTGACGTTCAGCCTTTGCTATATGACCGGGGTACCAGTGAATATGCAGTTTATCTTTTTTCAATTTTTTCCTTAATTCTTGTTGCTTTACCTGAACGTTCTCTCAAGTAGTATAACTTAGCACGTTTAACATCACCTTTTCTTTGAACAACGATTTTGTCAATACGTGGAGAATATACCAAAAATACACGTTCAACACCTACACCTTGGAATACTTTTCTTACAGTAATAGTTTTATTTATGCCGGAACCGTGCTGTGCAATAACAGTACCTTCATAAGCCTGAAGTCTTTCTTTGTTACCTTCAATAATTTTTACGGAAACTCTTACTGTATCACCTGTGTTGATTTCAGGCAATTCACGAGTTGTGTATTCAGATTCTAAATTTTTAATAATCGGATTCATTTTTGCTATTCCTTATATTTTGACTACTGTACATATAAATCAATCATAGTCAAAACAAAAATCAAATACAAGTGGCAAAAATTTGTTTTGTAAAATTTTGTAACAGTTTTTTCTTAAATACTAAAGTTTTAAAAAAATTTGCCGATAACATTTTTGTAAGATTTATATTAGGGATTAAATATCAACCAAATTTTATGACTAAATAGTCTTATGCGAAAAATTTGAAGAATAGATAAGTAAAGTTTTTCAAAAGCCGAATTAATGTTTTGTAAATAGCAACCGTTTTTATATGAACGGAGAATTGGGGGCTGAATTTAACAAAAAACAATAGAGCGGACTGATCAACCGTGTCGTTAGATTAAAGTGAATAAAACCAGATGAAAGGAGCAAAATTTTATGGTCGCAGATTTTAGCAAAAAGGCTGTTGACATGAGCAAAGTTGCGCTGTCAATACAGCAGTTTGTTTCTGATGTGGCAAAACAAGGCGGAAAGAAGAAAAAGATTGATACCGAATCAGAATTTTATCAACTTAGCGAACGTCTTGCCAACTTCGGACAAACAATGAACAACGATGAAAGAAACTACATCGAAAAATTCATGATTGATTATCAACAGGAAAAAGCAAAAGAATTTGAAGATTTGGATGTTACAAAACATACGAAAAAAGAAGTTAACAACATTAAAAAACGTATGGGTAATAAAAATAAAATTGATACAGACGAAGAAGCTATCGCACTGGTAAATCTTCTTAAAGATTCGCATGGTGATTTGAATCAGGCAGACAGAATTTATATCGAAAATTTACTTATCAAAAGCGGATACTCACATTATATTTACAATCAACAGACACCGAACTCTGTTGATACAAAAACGGATGAAATGCCAAAGGAACGTCAGCTTGAAACAGAAAAAAGTACTGATAATAAAACGAACTCCGGAGAAGAAACTGTTGCAGAAAAAACTTTAGATACTCCGCCAGCTCCTAAAAAAATTAAAAAGAGTAAAGGCAAGAAATCCGCTAAACAAAAGTGGACTAAAATACCCCAAAAAGCACCTATTTGCGGCACACCTATGGGAAATAACCATACCCCGAAAATAGGAGAACCTACCGTAATATTAAAAGAAGCTCCCGATAACACTATGAATACACATAATAACTATTCAGGAGTCGTAAAAACACAGACTAATAAATCTAAGAAAAAAGCAAACAACAAGACCAACATATTTAAGTAATACAAATCTCGTTAGAAATCAGCACGAAAAAAAATGAAAGGAGCAAAATTTATGGTAGCAGATTTTAGCAAAAAAACAGTTGACATGAACAATGTCGCAAAAAACGTACAGGATTTTGTTGCTAACGTAGCAAAACTTGAAGGAAAAAAGAAGAAAATTGACACAGAAAATGAGTTTTACCAATTAAGTGCGCATCTTGCAAACTTTGGTCAGACATTAAATGTAGATGAAAGAAACTACATTGAAGGTTTCATGATTGAATACCAACAAGAAAGAGCAAAACAATTTGAAGAAAATGCCGTTACAAAAAATACAAAAAAAGAAGTCGACAACATTAAAAAACGTATGGGTAATAAGAAAGAAATCGATTCTGATGAAGAAGCACAGGCTCTTGTGATGCTTATGAGAAACTCAAGAGGTAAATTAAATCAGGCTGATTTAATTTATATTCAAAACCTTCTTATTAAAAGCGGATATGCACATTATCTTCAGCCAACCATACCGCCCGTTAACGTAGTAAACATAACTATAGTGGAAGAAAAAGCTGCCGATAAAGAAGACGGCGAACCTAATGTACAAAATACTAACGGTGAAGTAAATACTGTAGAAAAACCGATAAAACAGCACAAAAAAGATGTATATCGTCCGAAAGGAAAGGCAAAAGGTGGTAACGGAGGTATCGCAAAAAAAGAAGCTGACAGAGCAAAAAGTGAAGCAGATCGTTCTTCAAGAGAAGCTGACCGTTCTGCAAGAGAAGCTGACCGTTCTAAAGCTGAGGCTGACAGAGCAAAAAAAGAAGCCGACAGAATTGCATCCAAACCTAAAGTCAGTGAAGCAGCCAGGGCTGAAGGATTTGGAATAGCAAATAAAATCCAGGAAGAACTTCATGATACCTGGACAGACAATGATAAAATTAAAGCAGGTTTTGACAGAGTAAACGAAAAAAATGTATTTAGTTTTGTCGGAAAAATGCTTGAAGTTACAGACTCGCACAGTGTTTTTGGAGACTCAAGAAAACGAATTGATGCAAAGCAATTCAGACATGTAGCTGCCTGTCTGTTAAATCAGGCAAATTCCATAGGGCTGGGAAACAGTAACGAGTACAAGGCATTAAAAGCTGAAGTAGCAAATCTGGACCGTGATATCAAAAAATTTGGTACCTCAGAATACGAAGTTGACAGCTATGATTCAAAACTATTTGATGAAGCAGTCACAAATTTATACAAAAAAATGTGTACAGTTTATAAATAATCCGGGTGAGGAAGAAAAAAGAAAAGACCACCGTAAATTAAAGACGGTGGTCTTTATTATTATATTGTGCGTTATTATGATTTAATTTTATTCTTTGATAAACTTGCCTTTAGCCCTTGAGCTAAATCATGACGACCGCTTTTTTCATAAATAGCTGTCATTGATTCTAAAAATTTCAAATTATCAATATTAGGATTATTCTGATTAACAGGAGCAGTATTGACCGGTGAAGTATGCGGTTTTTTAGGCATTTGTTGTGCAGGAGGCGGTGTCATGGTAGCCGTCATAGCAGCATTGTGTTTTGCCTGCAAAACCTGTTGTGCCATAGCAGCAGATTGCTGAGCCATTTGCTGTTGACGCAACAACGGACTTACATACTGTTGTAATCTTGGGTTATGAATACGAACCGGTTCGTCTTCGTATGGATTCTGTGATTCTTTTTTATAAGCATTCAAGCCATAATTAACAGTTGTAAACGGTTTTTCGGAATAATGAGCAGTTGTACCGATAGGAGCTTCGTGCTTGTACATATCCGATTCGCGGTCTTCCAGACTTCTGCTGAGTCCGATTTTCATATCGGGTTCTTTGCGTCTGAACAATTTTACAACTGCAAAAATAAGTAGACCTATCAAACCATAAGAAAAAACTTTATTTAATGTGTCGGGTGCTTCTTCTTTAACGGTTTCTTTCAAATCACCACTGACTGTGGCGGATTTTTGAGTAATTTTATCAAAAATAGATGATGTTTTTTCCTGTGCTAATTCTTCTCTGTATATAGGTGCATAAGTGTCAATAGGACCACTCAGTTTAACTTTGTTTGAAGATTCGTTTTTTTTCGGAGCGATAATCGGTGCAACAGAATCAAATGATACACTTGCATCCTGAGCATTTTCTGCCTGGAAGAAAATACTGATTCCGTTTCCTGTCGAATCAACCATTACCGTGTCAACATTTGATACGTTGTTATAAACAGTATTCAAAGTTTTAGATGCTCTTATACCTTTCATATTAAGAGTAATCTTATTTGATGCCTGCACACTCTTTTTAACATCCACAGATTTGTCAGCAGTAAGTACAATATTATATGTGTCTTTTACAGGTACAATTTCTATTGTCTGTAAAACATTATCTTCTGCACAAACTGTCAGCATGGATAATAATAATCCGAAAAATAATAACGCTTTTTTTATCATAAATACTCTCTCCCTATTCACAATAGTACATGATTGGCATGCCCATGCCATCAATCAGGAGATTGAATTTTATAACCGAAGCAATAGACCATCCGGTCTAGTTTTATAATAAATCCACCCAAATATATAATTTGGCGGATTAACAACCTCTTGTTAACTTCGTTTTCTTCTTCTCTCTATTTCGGAGGTAAAAGGAAGAAAGAAAGTACATAAACAATTGTTTAATCCACCAAATTATATATTTGGGTGGATTGTTCCCGTTAGTTATAAAATTTTCTTTTCATAATCAAATTATTTTTTGAATCGTAACAATTTTCACCCAGCCAGTGAGCAATCATTTTTCCGTCAGCAGAATATATAAAACTTTCATTCTCGGAAACTCTGTACCCTGTATTTACAATTGTTCCGTCAGGTTTATATTTTATTACACTGCAGGGATAGTCCTGAGAGTCTTTCCTGAAAAAGTTAATTAACCTCCCGTTACCGTTATAATACCAGGTGTACATCGGATCATCATAATAAAGCACTCCGTAACTTCCGTCCGAAAACTTTGCAAGTTTTCTGTCCTTTAATTCTGTTATCCCTTTGTACAAATAGGCTGAATTTTCGTTAAAATCAGAATCAATATACCTGTTATACAGCTTGGTTTTTATTGGCACATCTGCCTGAACACCGGAATTGTTTTCCGCATTATATTCAACTTCTCCGGTGATAAATTCGGCACTTGCCGGAAGTAAACATATACAAAATAACAATAAAAAAATAAATCGCTTCATATTTTGTAATTAACGATTTATTTTAAAAAATCAAATTATTTTATATCAATAACACTAACCCCATCGCCGCCTTCGGCATCTTCTCCCGGTCTGTATTTTGCAACATAAGGAGATGTTGCAATAAAATCTCTGACAGAGGATTTCAAAGCCCCTGTTCCGTGACCGTGAATAATATATACAGGGCTGAGATTTGCAAGACTTGCTTTATCAAGATACGATTCGAGTTCGTCTAATGCTTCTTCTACCCTATGCCCTCTTAAATCAAGTTTATTTGAAATATCATACCGTTTCAGTGAAAAAGATGAACCGTTTTTCATTGAACTTAAAGGTAAATTAACTTTCTTGGTAAGATTTGAATCATATACTGCCAATTTATCTTTTTTAATTTTTGTTTTTATCATACCCATTTGAATATACAAAGAACCGTTTTTATCAGGATACGAAAGTACAATCACCGGCTGGTTCAAATCTTTTACCATAACTCTTTCTTTTAATTTTATATCAGACCAGTCAATCTCCTGATATTTTTCCTTCTCCTCAACCGAATGCATATTATCTCTGAAGCCTTGCTCCAACTGAGCCAATCTTGCATAAGAACGTCTGGCTATTTTCTCAGATTTTTCCTGCCTTAATTCGTCTAAAATTTCTTTTATTGTTCCTTTTGCAGACTCCAATTGAGATTCAAACTTATCTTTTATAATTTTTAATGATTTTTTCTTTTCTTTCTTTTGTTCATTTAGTTCTTTTTCGTAATATTTTTTAAGTTCAGCCGCTTCCGTATTAAGGTTTTGAGCCTCTTTCAAATTTGTATCCAATTTCTGCTGAGTAGTTTGCAGCTTTTCTACAACAAGACTGGACGTATCACGTTGAGTTATAAGCAATTCTTTTGCTTTCCAAACCAACTCCTGCTCCAGACCTAAATTTGATGCAATCGCAATAGCATTACTCAATCCCGGAATACCAATTATAAGTTTATACGTAGGTGACAACGATTCCGTATCAAATTCTACGGAAGCATTCTTAAAATACGGATCCGTATATTCAAGTGTTTTTAATTCGCCATAATGCGTTGTTATTATAGACTGCGACTGTTTTCTTTTTAATTCTTTTAATATTACCTCTGCTAATGTTGCACCCTCCTGAGGATCAGTGCCGGCACAAAGTTCATCAATAAGCACAAAAGTTTCTGAATCGGCAATAGAAAGAATATCAACAACATTTTTCATATGTGATGAAAAAGTTGAAAGACTTTGAAGAATACTTTGTTCATCACCAATATCCGCCAGCACTTTCTCAAACGGATATATATGTGCTTCGGCACACGGAAGGAACAAGCCGGATTTCATCATTAAAATAAACAGTCCGACCGTTTTTAAAGTTACGGTTTTTCCGCCTGTATTTGAGCCTGTAATAATTACTGATTTGTAACCTTTTCCTATTTCAAAATCATTTTCGACAATATGATTTACTCGACCGATAAGCAGCGGATGACGCATTAAATCGATTTTTATCGTTTTATTCATAGATAAATCAGGTGCTACCGATTTTGTTTTTATTGCATAACGAGCTTTTGCAAAATGAAAATCAATTTCCGCAAGCATTTGCTCCATTAACATCAAATTATCCATCTGCTCACGGACTTCTTTGCTCAAAGACGTAAGTACCTTAATTATTTCTGCATAAATTTGTGATTTTAATTCTCTGATTTTGTTATTCAGCGGTACAATAGAAGCGGGTTCAATATAAAATGTCCTGTTGGTTGCGGACACATCGTGTACTATCCCACTGACTTTGCTCTTTGAAGATGCCTTAACCTGAAAAACAATTCTGTCATCACGCATTGTATAAATATTTTCCTGCAAATGTTTCTGAAAATCAGCAGAATTCATTAAACCCTGAACCGTATTCTTTAGATTTATCTCAGTATCACGCAAAGAAGAATACAATCCTTTAAGTTCAGCATTTGCATCCTGACGAACCATCATTGTATCATCAAATGTTCCGGATATTTTTTCTTCCAGATTTTTATTTGAATACAAGCTGTCAGCAATTTTACTCATTTGAGTATCAAAAGGAAGATTTTCTTTAAGGAAATTACGAACAATCCTTGAAGTCCGCATTGCCTTTGCAATATCTATCAATTCTTCTTCTACAAAATATTCACTTTTTTCTCTTAGTTTTGAAAATTCCGGAAGTTTTTCTATAGGTATATCCTTTGCCAAATCAAGAACATCTTTAGCTTCACCTGTCAATACTAACTGACGGTGAATTTCATCTCTGTCGACAAAAGGCTGCAAATCCAAACACAATTTTTTGGATTGCTCTGTTTTTGCAAAAGCTGAAAGTTCATTTATAATCTTATCGTATTCTAGTGATATTTGTGATTTTTGGATAATTGACATTATAAGACGATTATAGACAATAAAAAAATTCTTGCAAGTGTATCATCACAAATTTCAGGCTGATATACTAATTATTAACAACATTTGCACCGGATACGATTTCAACCAATTCCTGAGTAATTGCCCACTGACGTGCCTTGTTATAATCAACCGTAAGATTTGTAATCATATCCTCAGCATTATTTGAAGCAGCTGACATAGCAGTCATTCTGGATGCAAGTTCGCTGGCATTTGCTTCCAATAGTGCCTGATAAATAGAATTTGTTATATACATAGGAACAATCTGCTGCAATATGCCGTGCGGCGAAGGTTCAAATACCATAAGCGGATCTACGTCGTGTTCTTCACCTTTTTCAACTTTAACAGGAAGAATTTCCCAAGCTACAACATTGTATGACATCATATTGTTAAAATGAGTAGTAAATACGTCAATACTGTCAAGCTCACCACTGACAAAATCAACAGCCAGGTCTTCCGCTATTATTGTTGCCCCTGTTGCTGTAGGCTCATTTGCTATTGCCATATAACCTTGTTTCAAAATAAAATCACCATTTTGTTTATGCTTAAATGCTGATATAGCTTTCAGACCAACCGGATAAACATAAGTTTTAATGCCGTTTTCTCTGTTTTCTTTTATTCGTTTAAAAGCAGCTTTAATTACATTGGCATTATAAGCACCTGCCAAACCTTTATTAGACGTCATAACAAGCAGACCTTCCGCTTTAATTTCTCTTGGTTTAAGCAGCTCTGCGTAGTTATCTAATGCTCGCTCAACCTTTAATCCGCTTGAAGAATATTCACCGACAGTTGCAAGCATTTTTCTGAATAAATGCAATAATTCATCAGAAAACGGTCTTGCAGCTTTTACGGTGGATTCTGCCTTCTTAACCTTTGCGGCAGCAACCATCTTCATTGCTTTGGTAATCTTCTTAGTGTTCTGAACACTGTTTATTCTGCTTTTGATATCTTTTAAGTTTGCCATTTTTTAAGTTAATAAGTGAATAAGCTAATAAGTGAATAAGTGGTTTTAAAATTATTATTTTTTAACTTGCTTATATATTATTTACTTTTTCTCTTATTTTTCCTTTCTTTATATTTTTATATTGTTGGGCAAGTATGCCCAACTTACTTTTTAAATATTTACACTTTTTTATCAGTCATCATTATTAGAGAAAGAGCCATAAAGAAAATTGCTACAAGAACTACAGCAAAACTATTATTTTTAATTCCCATAATAATGCCTATTATAGATGCTAACAAAAATACTATAGACATGATTTTTTTTGAATTTTGCTGTTTTTTATAATCATTAATAGCAGTAGCAGCATTTTTTATAAACTCTTTGCACTTTTCATTATTTTTACAACAAACAGTGTTTTCTATATTATCTATACATTCAAGACACAAAGCCTTACCACAAGACTTGCAAACTCCAAATGCATCTCTGTCATGATGGTTATAACATTTCATTCTGTGCTTCCTTTATTTATTGGTACGGTACACCGCACCTTACTGCATTTCCAATTATATTTACCCCAAAGTTTTTCCGTATTCTTCGAGTTTTGCTTTCAGAGTTGCAATGTCTTCATCAGAGAGTTTAGCACCTTCATTTAATGCTTTGTTCATCTCCGGAAGAGTTGCCTCAAAGTGTTCAAACCAACCTTTTTTATATTCCGGAATATCCTTATTAGCGATTGTATCCAAATAACCTTCATTAGCTGCAAACAAGATTGTAACCTGTTGTGCAACAGATAACGGTTGATATTGAGGCTGTTTAAGAACTTCCGTTAGTTTTTCACCTCTTAACAATTGCTTTTTAGTTGCAGCATCCAAGTCTGATGCAAACTGAGCAAATGCTTCAAGTTCTCTGAACTGTGCAAGGTCAAGACGAAGTTTACCGGCAACCTGTTTAATACCTTTTGTCTGAGCTGCACCGCCTACACGGGAAACTGAGATACCGGCATTAATAGCAGGTCTTACACCTGAGTTAAACAGTGCTGTTTCGAGGAATATCTGACCGTCAGTAATTGAAATTACGTTTGTCGGAATATATGCTGAAACGTCACCTGCCTGAGTTTCGATGATAGGAAGTGCGGTAATACTGCCTCCGCCCAATTCATCATTCAGCTTAACAGCTCTTTCAAGAAGTCTTGAGTGTAAGTAGAATACGTCACCTGGATAAGCTTCACGTCCCGGAGGTCTTTTAAGCAGCAAACTCATCGCACGGTATGCCTGAGCATGCTTAGTTAAGTCATCATATACGATTAAAACGTGTTTGCCTTGTTCCATAAATTCTTCAGCAATAGCAACACCTGCAAATGGTGCGATATATTGTACAGGAGCAGGTTCATTTGCTGTTGAAGCAACAATAATTGAATAATCCATTGCTCCGTATTTTTCAAGAGTTTTTGCAATCTGGGCAACTGTAGATGCTTTTTGACCGATTGCTACATAAATACAAATTACGTCACCGCCTTTTTGGTTAATAATTGTATCAATAGCAAGTGCGGTTTTACCTGTTTGTCTGTCACCGATAATCAACTCACGTTGTCCTCTGCCGATTGGTGTTAAAGCATCAATAGCTGTTAAACCGGTCTGAAGCGGTTGATGAACTGATTTTCTGGCAACGATACCGGGTGCTACCCTGTCAATAGGACGAATTTTATCTGATAGTATATCACCTTTACCGTCAATCGGAGAACCCGTAGGGTTAACTATTCTGCCTATCAGAGCATCTCCGACAGGTACGGATGCGATTCTGCCTGTTGTCTTAACAGTCATACCTTCTTTTATTTGAGTATAATCACCTAAAATTACAACACCAACATTACCTTCTTCAAGGTTGAGTGCCATACCGAGAGTACCTTTGCCGTCTTCAAATTCGACAAGCTCGTTTGACATAACTCCTCTTAAGCCGTATATTCTGGCAATGCCGTCACCAACTTCCAGTACACTGCCTATGTTTGATACTTCTGCTCTTGCCTCATAATTTCTTATGTTCTCTTTTAATATCGAGCTAATTTCATCAGGATTAATTACTGCCATATCAGTCCTTTCTTACCTTATAAAATAAATATTTACATCTTTATAATATTTTCGCTTAGTTTTTCTAACTTGTGTTTGATACTATTATCAACAACCGTGTCATTAATATTGAATATTAATCCTGCGATTATATCAGTATCAACACCCCAGTTAACTTTTATATCTTTATGAAGTTTTTCTTCAACTCTGTCCTTAATCTGAGCTCTTTTTTCTTCATTAAGTTCAATAGCAGATGTTATATCAACTCTGACTATGTTGTTTAAAACTTCCAGTTCTCTTTCAAATTCATCAGCTATATCGTTGATTATATTTAATCTCTTTCTGAGATTTAGTACAAAAATAAAGTTATAAACGATAGGCATAACTCTGTTTTGAAATAACTTGCATATTACAATTTGTTTTTCTTCAGTTGAAATAGAAGGATTATTGATAACATTTTTAAGTTCCTCAGACGAATTAACAGTCTCAGCAACATCTCTGAGATCTTTTAATACATCCTCATTTGATATACCTTCAGTTTCCTGAGATAACTCTATTAAGGCTTTCGCCCATTTTTTGGAAGCAAGCTCCGTCATATTAAACATCCACTCCGTTTATAGCTTCTATACTTTCATCAATTAACCTGTTATGAAGGTCATAATTGTTATCCAATTCTTTTATTATATGATTTTTTGCAACTTCTACAGATGCTAAAGATGCACGTTTCATAATGTCATTTCTTAAAAGAACTGTTTTATTTTCAATAATTTTTGCTGTATTTTCCTGTATTCTTACGGCTGATTTGTTTGCATCGGTAATGATTTGTTCTCCGATATTATTAGCATTGTCCTCTGACTGTTTAATAATTTTGCCAACTTCGTCTGCTAAGTTTGCAACCTTTTCCTCAACACTGTGCAAGCTTTCTTCAGACTCAGATTTTGCCGTTTCGGAATTAGTAATTTCTTCCGCTGTATTTTCTGCACCTTTTCTCAATACACCGGACACATCCAGCTTTATAAACAGGAATGCGATTATTCCTGCAAAAATTATAAAATTGAATAAATTTGTTCTGGCAATATAATCTATAACCGTTTCAAACATTATTTAACCTTCCTAACGATATAGAATCTTATCTACACTTTCATTATCAAAACCCTGAACTTCACTTCGGTACCCGAGAACTTTCTCAACAATATCATTTGCTAAGTCAGCCATTCTTGACTTCAGACCATCCTTTGCGGAATTTGAAACATTGTTCAAATCGGCATAAGCCTGCTCTAATTCGTCATGAGATTTGCTTTGTGCATCCTTTACGATATCAGCCTTTTTGTTTTTATAACCGGCAAGAATTTCATTATATTTCCCACGTGCATCTTCTTTAGCACCGGCAATTTGCTTGTCCATTTCTTCAGACAACTCGGAAACCTTGCTGTTATTTTCGTCTGCAGTTTGATAATTACCGTTGATAAGTCCATTTCTTTCATCAACAATTTTTCGCACAGGCAAATACAGCAATTTGTTCATCACATAAACAAATGCCAAAAATGATATTATTGTCGCAAAAAAGGTTCCGTTAAATTCCATTTTCCCTAGCCCATCATTCCTGATAATTTAAGAGCAATAATCAATGCATAAATAGCACAAGCTTCTGCCAATGCAGCACCTAAAAGGAAAAAGCCCATCGCTTTACCTGCAATTTCAGGTTGGCGAGAGATTGCATCCATAAGACCTTTTGTTGCAATACCGATACCAAGTCCGGCACCTACAGCACCAAAACCGATTGCAATACCTGCACCTAATTGTGCCAAATCAGAAATTGTTTTTACTTCTTCCATAAATTTTCTCCTTCTTATTCTTTATTATTAATCCTTTATTATTCATTTACCGCAGTTGCTATATAAACCGTTGTCAGCATTGTAAATACCAATGCCTGAATACAAGCAACCAATACTTCAAAAAACATGAACGGAATCGGCAGTCCCCAAGCACACAGACCTATCATTGCACTTATTAAAATTTCTCCTGCCAATATATTACCAAACAAACGGAGAGCTAGTGTTAAAGGTCTTGTAACCATATCCAAAAGCTCTACGAATAATTCTATAATTCCTTCAAACGAAAATCCTTTGAACAGGAAATGTGCTTTTTTTCTGATTAATCCGGCAACTACATAGTAAACCAAAACTATAATTGCCAGCCCTGCCGTCAGGTTAATATCGTTTGTTGGTGATGCAATCTCACCGCTTTTTAATTCAATCATTCTTAAAGGGAGTTGTCCCATTAAATTTGCCGTAACTATAAATAAGAACAATGACATAATTAACGGGAAGTGTTTTTTTCCGTCTTTGCCAATCATACTGTCTGCAATATCACTAAAATAACCCAGTATTTTTTCAATAACAAACTGCAGCTTACCGGGCACTATAGACAACTTTCTGGTAGCAATAAACGAAACAATAATTAAAAAAGCCATTGCTGCCCACATAGTTACAAGTGTATCCATATTAAATGTCATCGGGTGACCGGCAATCACTGTGTTTACTATCCAGTGTCCTTCGCTCATTAATAACCTCTCTTCTTATGCTTAATATTAACATAATTTTTCAAGTTGTGCAAACAATTGATTAATTTACTTCACCTGAATGATTCTATATAACAAATAAATAATTTTACCTTCAAATTGCACTAAAAAGAAATTTATATTAAAATCAAACTATCGGAGGGAATATGACAAAACTTAACAAAACAGAAGCTGCAAAAAAAATTAAGATGCTGGTTTTTGATGTTGACGGTGTAATGACAGACGGAAGTATTACATACGATGAAAATGGTGTTGAATACAAAACCTTTTTTGCAAAAGACGGACACGGAATTGTGAGAATGAATAAATCCGGTTTTATTACGGCAATAATAACGGCACGAAATAACGGAACAGTAGCTCACAGAGCAAAAAACCTTAATTTCACCGAATTATACCAGGGCTATAAATTCAAACTTCCTGCACTTGAGGAATTAATGGAAAAATACAATTTATCTCCCGAAAATGTTTCTTATATGGGAGATGACCTTCCCGATATTTGTATTTTAGAAAAAGTAGGTCTTGCCTGCTGCCCAGCTGATGCAGTTGATGAAGTCAAAGATGTATGTAACTTTGTATCAAAATACAATGGCGGAAGAGGTGCCGTTAGAGAACTCTGTGATTTTATTCTGGAAACTCAGGGCATAGAAAAAGATTATATTGTAGCAGAAGGTGCCGCTAAATAGTTGTTAAATAAAATGTTTTGTGTTAGAGTTTATCAAAAGTGTGTTATAGGAGTATAAAATATGAAAATTTCTGCAATCAATTCAATGAATTATTATTCAACCAATTACAAAACAAAAAATTTAAAAACAAAAGAAGAACCGACACCACAAAATCAACCTGCATTTAAAGGTTACTTTGGCGAATCGGCAGGAAGTGCATTAGGAATGCTTGCAGGAGTTGCAGCAACATTCTTTACAGGACCAATTGCCGCAGTAATAATTGCAGGAGTAGGATGTGTCGGCGGCGGTATTGCAGGCGGTGCAATTGAAGACAAAATGAATGAAAAGAAGAAATAAATAATCCCTACTTTTCACACATGCTTTCAATAATATAATTCTATTTATGCTTCACTTTCAGCAGGAAGCTGATGTTTTGGAATATATTCTTCTCTTTCTTCTTCCTGAGGTTTGATAGGAAGCCTGAAGCCAAAGGTAGAACCTTCACCCTCTACAGAGTTTACAAATACCTGCCCCTGGTGATGCTTTTCAACAGTAACTTTTACAAGGTGCAGGCCCAGACCGGTTCCCTTAACTGAGTGGGTTGCATTTTCCACTCTGAAAAATCTGTCAAATACTTTTTTCTGGTCTTTTTCTGATATTCCCGGTCCTTGGTCTTCAACACTTACTTCAACATACTCACCGTCACGGGAACGTTCAGCTCTGATTTTTATACGTTTTCCGTCAGGAGAATATTTAATTGCATTTGAAAGAATATTCATAAATGCACGTGAAATACTGTCAACATTCATCGGAATCTCAGGCAAGTCAGGTTCTTTCATAACAGAAATTGTCAACTCGTGTTCTTTTGCAAGTACCTGAACCTGATTAACAGCATCTTCAATTATCTCAACAATATCCTGTTTTGTTTTTTCAAGATGTAAAGATTGAGCTTCATAACGGGAAAAGTCAAGAATATCATTAACCATTCTGTTAAGACGTATAATTTCCTGATTCATAACTCCGATAAACTCTCTCTGTGTATTAAAATCAAAATCGTTGCCAAAGTTATAAAGTGTATCTATATAACTTCTGAGTACAGTTACGGGAGTTCTTAATTCGTGAGAAACATTTGATATAAAGTTTGAACGGAGCTGATCCATTTCGACTTCTTTAGTTACGTCAATAAGAATAATGATATAACCGACATAGGCATTTGAACGTGTAAACATTGGTGATATCAGACACTTAAGAGTTTTTTGGTCAATCTGGATATTAAAATGTATAGGAGTACCGTCTTCATCCATAGGTGTGTCTTTGAATTGTGCTATCTTTTCAGAAAAACAAAATTCACCTGTCGAATCACAGAACTGTTGAATCTGAGTATTTATAATATCCTCTTCCTCAACCTCCAGCAACCGTTTGGCATAATTGTTAACCATTATTACTTTATCGTGATTATCACAAACAACAACACCGTTTACGATACTCATTAATACTGATTCAAGTTTGTTACGTTCAAAAGTTAAACTCTCAATAGTTTGTTCATTATATTTGCTCAAACGTTCTGACATGTCATTAAATGCAGCATACAAATCTTTTATCTCTTTATCAACATCCTTTTCATCAAGCATATAACCAAATTCGCCCGAAGAAATCTTTTTAACACCCTGATGCAGTTTTCTCAGCTCACGGGTAATTATTGAAGAGTTCATATAAATAATACCGACAATAACAAACCATGCCAATAAAAATACAACGAAAAGAGAACCTCTTGAGGTAACTGTAACCTTATCAATAATTGTTCCGGAAAGACCTACTTCAACAGAACCCGCATTAACTGATTCTGCTCCGGTTTTAACAACCATTGGTGAGCTTACTGTTATTCTTGCTTTTTCTGCCTGTTTTGGGTAATCATCTTTACTTGAGTAAATAACCTTGGATTTTGTATCTTTAAATACAACAAAAGCAATATCATCATTACTTCTTAAAACAGATGCCGCATTTGTTCTGAGAGCATCATATTTTGCAAGTTCAGGCAATTCTTTTGTTACTTCAACTCCCTCAATGGCAAGAGTTTTTGCCAAAACCTGTGCAAAATTTTTGTATGCGGTATTCATATTTTTACCGATACTGTATGTTGCAAAACATGCAGCCAGCAGGATAAAAATCGTACTTGCTGCCAAACCTGCTATAATAAGCCTTGTTTGGGCAGCTATACCTTTTTTCTTTTGTTTTTTGCCTGTTAACTCTTCTCCTGCCATAATGAGATTATATCACGCACTCGGGTAAATGTAAATTTTTTATATATGCTTCCAATTTCTCAATAAAATCTTCTTTTGTTATGTCCGGAAGAATTTCTCTTACCGTAGTTATTCCCTTAACTTCTTCACCAAAAAGATTTTCAAGAAACTCTTTATCATATCCGAACAGAATTGAACCGTGCTGAAGAATATATCCGTTTTTTCTTAACTGAGCAGAGCCTATTATTTTCTTACCGTCAAAACAAACATCCGCACCGGTTGAAAGAAGCATGCAATAATCAAAATGAGTTGCAACTTTTTTATTCTCGCCAAAATCCAAATCAACACCCAGAGTTTTAAAAAATTGTATCAAAATCCCTGAAATATATTTATAAGATTCCGTTACGGTTTCTCCGTTCGGAATAACTGATGAGGGTATGACACAACTGTACGTAACCTCATCATCATGTAGCAAAGCCCTGCCGCCGGTCAGACGTCTGACAACATCTGTATCACAATTACCCTGTAAAAAATCGTCTTTTTGATTTCTGCCCAGAGAGATACACCCGGGACTCCAACCGTACAGTCTGAATATCGGCTCCCTAACCTGATTTTTGATAGCAGAATCAAGCAAATCGGAATCAATTTGCATATTAATTTTCCCCGTATTTACACTGTATGGTATTAACTGCACTTTTATTTTCCCGATTATCTTTGTATAGCTTTATCAATAATAATAAATACATTAACAAGAATAAATCCGAGCAGTAATCCTGCCAAAATATCACTTAAATAATGTGCATTTTGCCACATCCTTGCTAATGCAATCAAAAATATCAACAAACCGAAGAATATAATAAGAAAATTTCTCCAAAAGTCACTTTTAACATGCAAATGAACAAGGTAAATTATAATTCCGTAGAAACACATTGATGCAGTACAGTGTCCCGAAGGGAAACTCCATCCGGATTGTTCTGCACCGTCAGGTCTTGTTCTGCATACAAAATCTTTAATTAAATCCTTCAATAAATATGCAACCTGAGTAAATAAAATCAGCATAAAGGTTCTCAGAAAATATCTGTGAGAAAGAAATGTACAGGCTGCAGCAATTTGCGGCCATAACAAATTATTTGCATATCCGTACTTCATTACAAATAAAGGTATGTATGCCGGTAATGGTGACAGAACTTGTTGCACCGAACGTAAAATTGCAGAATCAGTTTCCCGCATACCCGGAAGATACAATACCAATAACGTTAATATTGCAAATATAACAACTGATATACCTATATAATTCCAATTTATTGCAATGCTGTATTCTTTATTTTTCATATACTTCCATCTTTGTAATTAACTAAATTCCACCCTTGATTTTTACAATTTTATCAATAATTGATGCACATATTGGAGCTAATTCACTTATACATACCGCAAAAAAGAAAATCAGTGCAAATGTTGCAAAAAACTTTTGTATATCAGAAAACAAAAAGGTTTTATTTTTTCTGTAATTTTCAATTCCTTTGTATTCATCCGTAAACGGTTTCAAAGGAAGTTTTTCTTCAAACTTCTCAATAACTTCAGCATACTTAATTTTAATGAGTACATTGTATGAATCGACATTCATCCACCACAATGTAGATACTGCAACACCAAAAAAAGCAAAAATAAGAGTTGCGGATATTCTATCCAGAAAAATAACATTACTTGTAAAAATTAATGCAAAAACGAGAACGACAACTGCTGTCATATAAAATTTATTTGTCTGGAAATTTCTGTTGATAAAATTTTCCTTTTGTTCGGAATACAATTTATATTCCTGAAAAATAATATAATCTTTATCCATTATTTTCTTCTCCTTTTTCAGCTATTTGTTCTCCATCCTTTTTTGATTCATATACGGTATCAGGGCTGATTACTCCATCTCTGATACCTTTAACATGGTTCATCATGTTATCAAATTCTTTTTCATCCAAAGTTTCTTTTTCAAGTAATTGTTTTGCAATAAATTCAAGCATATCTCTGTTTTCAGTTAAAAGATTTTTTGCCTGCTGATATTGATTATCAACAATTTTCTTAATTTCTTTATCAATATCGGCTGCAATCTCCTCGGAAAAATCTCTTGTATGCCCAAAGTTTCTTCCCATGAATACGTGCTCCTGATCTTTACCATACGCAAGATTTCCCATTTTTTCGCTCATACCGTATGTCTGAACCATACTTCTTGCCAAAGCCGAAACTTTTTCCAAATCGTTTGAGGCTCCTGTTGTTATATTATCTTTACCATAAATTATTTCTTCCGCAACACGACCGCCAAGAATCATTGTTATCCGGTCTAAAAGCTGATTTTTTCGCATTGTCAGGTGGTCTTTTTCCGGAAGGGTCAGTGTAATACCAAGAGCCATTCCCCTCGGAATTATAGAAACTTTATGCAGCGGATCACAATCCTTTAACAATTTTGCCAAAAGTGCATGTCCTACTTCGTGATATGCAGTATTTTCCTTTTCTTCATCCGAGATTATTCTGCTTTTCTTTTCAGGACCTGCCATAACTTTATCTATAGCTTCCTCTAAATCAGGCATTTCAATTTCTGATTTATTATGACGTGCAGCAAGCAAAGCAGCTTCATTGAGCAAATTGGATAAATCCGCACCTGTGAAACCGGGAGTACGTTTTGCCAAAGTTTTTATATCAACTTCTTTTGCAAGCGGTTTATTTTTGGCATGTACATTCAAAATCTGTTCTCTGCCCAATACATCAGGTTTATTAATAACAATCTGCCTGTCAAATCTTCCCGGTCTTAAAAGTGCATTATCTAAGATATCCGGTCTGTTTGTTGCAGCAAGAATAATTATATTTGTGTTTTCATCAAACCCGTCCATTTCAACCAATAATTGGTTTAAAGTTTGTTCTCTTTCATCATGACCGCCGCCCAAACCGGCACCTCTCTGACGACCTACAGCATCAATTTCATCTATAAACACAATACAGGGCTGATGTTTTTTTGCCTGTTCAAACAAATCTCTTACACGGGAAGCACCAACACCGACAAACATTTCAACGAAGTCAGAACCGCTTATTGAGAAAAACGGAACACCGGCTTCTCCGGCAACAGCCTTTGCCATAAGAGTTTTACCAGTACCGGGAGCACCGACGAGCAATACACCTTTTGGAATTTTTGCACCAAGTTTTACATACTTATCGCTGTGTTTCAGAAAATCAACAATTTCTTCAAGTTCTTTTCTTTCTTCATCAATACCTGCAACATCTTTGAATGTTGTTTTGACTTTGCTGTCCATAAGCATTTTTGCTCTGCTTTTTCCAAAAGACATCGCCTGGGCACCACCCGCCTGAATTGATTTAACAATTAAGAGCAAAATTCCCAAAACAAGAATTATTGTAAAAAGAGATGAACCAAAACCCAATATGGAACCTGACTCGGCTTTTGTTGCATTAACTTCAACATTATTTGCCTCTAATTTACCCAAAACATCAGAATTTTCAGGCAGCACAACTTTGTATTGAATTTGAGGCGGTTTAACTTCTCCCAATATCGGATTAGGTGTTGTCTGCTTTGCCTCAGGCTGCTTAACAGGCTTGGCTATAAGAACATCTTTACCTATTTCAACACTTTTTATTTCGTTATTTTCTACTTTTTGTATAAAATTTGTATATGATAATTCCTTAGTATCCGATGTAGGAGCAGTAAACAGCATTGATATAAATGCCAGCACCATAATCCCCAAAATTACATACATTCCTATAGATTGGTTTTTATTCATGATTCTCCCTCTTATTTATTTACAGGTATTATACCAAAAAAGAGATAAGCGGTAAATAGATAGTGCGGCATTATATTTTATTTTATAAAATATATATTTTGGTGTTTTAATTTTGTTTAATCTGATTATTTGATATAATTAAATTGCAAAAATAAAGGACTGATTTATGAATAATTACTCAAACAAAATTGCAATAACAACCGGCGATCCTAACGGAATCGGTACGGAAGTTACAATAAAAGCACTGAATATGCTGAATATTCCGCCAAGGGATATTGTTATTATCTCGAATCCGTTTGTACTGAATGCCTACGGTCATCTGAACAATAATTATGAGATAATAACCGTTGATTATTCTTCTAAAGTTCGTGCCGGTGAGTTAACCGCAGAAGCGGGAGATTTTTCATTCAGATTGCTTAAAAAAGCTTGTGAAATCAAGCCTAAATTCATTGTAACAGCACCGGTATCAAAAGAAGCTATGAATAAAGCCGGTCATAAATTTAACGGTCAAACCGAAGTCCTGCAAAAACTTCTGGCACATGGCGAACAAAAAGCAGAAATGCTTTTCGTTTCAAAAGACTTTAGAGTTTTATTGCTCACAAGACATCTGCCATTAAGTGAAGTAAGTAAAACTATAACAAAAGAATTTTTAATAGAAAAAATTGAAAGACTCAGAAGCTTTTTCCAATTAAAGCTAAATATTCAGAAACCGTCTTTTGCACTATGTGCTTTAAACCCGCATTCGGGTGAGAACGGATTACTGGGATATGAAGAAGAAAAATATATGATTCCGGCGATAGAAGCCGTGAGGTATCGTGGCATAAATATTACAAATCCGCTGCCTGCCGATACACTTTTTATTAAAGGGGTTCAGAATTATTTAAAAGGTGAAGCTCTGCCTTATGATTGTTATATTGCATGTTATCACGATCAGGGATTAATTCCGATAAAATCTGTTGCATCAGAAAAGACAGTAAATCTGACATTCGGACTTGATATAATAAGAACCTCTCCATGTCACGGAACAGCTTTTGATATTGCAGGAAAAAATATTGCCAACCCCGAATCCATGGCAGAAGCAATCAAATATTGTTTGTACTAACAATATTTGATAATGTTAATTATTTATACATCATTTAATATATTTTGGTGTATTAACAATCTCATGTTAACTTCATTTTCTTCTTCTCTCTATTTCGGAGGTAGAGAGAAGAAGAAAACGAAGCAAAAGAAGAAGAGAGACACCGGATTGAACGGATAACCACAATGCCCTTTCGGGCATAAGATTGAATGGTTGGTTCGGCAAAGCCGAATCTACCTGCGGTGCTTTCGCAAGAACGAGACTATACATATTTGTTTTATTAAAAACATTACATATACAAGTTTTTACAATACGCAGTAGTGCAGGCTCTGCCTGCAGCAATCATTTAATTCATTCAGCCGAAGGCTGACCTGAGCATCCGTTCAGTCCGGCGTTTCTCTTCTTTTCTTGGTACTTCTTTTCTTCTCTTTATTTCGGAGGTAAAGAGAAGAAAAGAAGTACGTAAATAAGAACTTATTTATACACCAAAATATATTTCTTGGTGTATTGCGATAAATTACAAATAAATAAAAAAGAAGGCTTTTAAACCTTCTTTTTTATTTATTAATTTTCTACGTATTCTCTTAAGCGTTTGCTTCTGTTCGGATGTCTTAATTTTCTGAGAGCCTTAGCTTCAATCTGTCTGATACGTTCTCTTGTTACACCAAACAACTGACCAACTTCTTCTAATGTTCTCTGACGACCGTCATCCATACCAAAACGAAGTCTTAAAACATCTCTTTCTCTCGGAGATAATGTGCAGAGAACTTCTGCCAAATCTTCTCTTAAAAGTTCAGAAGCTACTGTTTTAATCGGAGCATCTGCTTCCTTATCTTCAATAAAATCACCCAATCTTGAATCTTCTTCCTTACCGATTGGTGTTTCGAGTGACAACGGTTCCTGCGCAATTTTAACAATTTCTCTTAATTTAGGAATTGAAACTCCCATCTCAACTGCAAGTTCTTCCTCGGTTGGTTTTCTTGAAAGCTCCTGAGCCAAACGTCTTGTAACTTTCTTTAACTTATTAATAGTTTCAACCATATGAACCGGAATACGGATTGTTCTTGCCTGATCGGCAATAGCTCTTGTAATAGCCTGTCTAATCCACCAGGTTGCATAAGTTGAGAACTTAAATCCTCTTTCATGGTCAAATTTTTCAGCTGCACGGATTAAACCTAAATTACCTTCCTGAATCAAATCCAGGAACAACATGCCTCTGCCTACATATTTTTTTGCAATACTGACAACAAGTCTTAAATTTGCCTGAACAAGTTTTCTTTTTGCTATTGCAGCAGCCTTTGATTCGCCTTCAACAATTTTCTTTGCAAGTTCAATTTCTTCACTGGTTGATAAAAGTTTAATTCTTCCGATTTCTCTTAAATATAATCTTACAGGATCTTCAATTGTTCCTATCTTTTGAGCTTCTTCAACAGAAGCATCTCTTGAAGAATCAGAATCAATCATGTAAAAATCTTCGTTCTTAACCCCGTTTAATTTTGATGTGCTGATTATATCATCAATATTATCCGTACCTAAATCAGTTTCAATATAATCATCCTCGACATCTTCATCAACACCTTTTTCTGAATCAAAATCAAGCATATCAAGATTTTCATCTTCTACACTTATAACTGATGAATGTGAATTTCTTTTTTGAGTCATTATTAATCTCCAGTCCTTAACTTAATTTTATCTCTTAGTTGAATCTGCATCTTCAGAGCTTCGATTTCATCATCATTAACTTGTTTATACCTTTGTTGAATTTCTGCTTTTTCTTTTTCCGTATATAACCTGTTAAGTCTTGAAACATTTTCTCTGACTGCACGCTCAAATTCTTCTGCATCCAGACCATTAAAGGCTTCTGAAAGTCCTATGATATCAGTTAGAATTTGGGTTAAATTATCATCCTCAATGAATTCCGTATACAAGTTCTTTGTCAAATCTCTAACATTATTTATTGTACATGCCAATTTGTCAATTGTATTTTTTACAATTATTAACGTTTCATCTCGAATGATATTTTCGGGTAATAATTCTTTAAGTTGTTGGTAACTTAATGGACTATCTGTTGATAGAAAAACGCTCAATAAATTTTTTTGCACTTTTTCTTCGAATTGTAAAGATTTTGTTACATTTTTTTTATTATCCGCCGCATTATAATGATAGTCCTCTTTTATTCGTGCTTTATTTAACTCTTTAATCAAAGCTTTTTCATCAACATCAATAATCGGAGCAACCATTTTTACATACTCCGACTGAACAATGTTATTGTTAACATCTTTTAAAATCTCTATAACCTGAGAAACCAGCTCGGATTTTTCCTGCGGAGTTTTGGCTTCTGATTTATTTTTCAGAGTATTATTGAGTAAAAAGTCTATCAGAAGCGGTGCATTTTTGGCATGCTCCAAATATGCCTCACCGCCCATTGTCCTGATAAATTCATCCGGATCCTTTCCCTGTGGCGGTGAAACAACTCTGATTTCACATGCATATTTATCATCCATGACTGTTGAAATATGACTTTCATCAAACTGCTTTATTTTACCTATCGAAGAAAGTGTTTCTTTAATTACTGAGCTTCCTCTTTTTGTTGCGTTTACCCCTGCTTTGTCAGTATCAAAAGAAAGATAAATTCTTCTTGATTTTGTATAACGTGATATAAGTTTTACGTGTTCCGGCGTCAAAGCTGTTCCGCAGGAACCTACGGCATTTTTTACTCCGTGAGCCTGAGCTGATATTACATCAAAATACCCTTCCATAATAATCACACCGTCCTGCTCTTTTATAGCTTCGAGTGCAGTATCCATACCGAATAAAATACGGCTTTTGTTGTATATAAGAGATTCTGATGAGTTAAGGTATTTTGCAGCCTCACCGTCTTTTACGGCTCTTGCACCGAATGCAACACATTCACCCTGCTCATTTCGTATGGGTATAATTACTCTGTTTCGGAATCTGTCTATCCAACCGCCATTATTTGATTTTAAAATAAGTCCTGCTTTTTCAAGAACTTCATCCGTAAAATCTTTTTTCAGGGCTTTGTATAAGGAATCGTACTTATTTGGAGCAAAACCAAGATTGTACGTATTAATAATATCATCTGTTATATCACGTTTTTTTAAAAGTTCCATGCCGGTTTTTGCGTCAGCAGTATATAAATAATCGTGATAAAAATCTGATGCTCTTTTGCATGCAGAAAGCATTTCTTTTTTAATGTTTTTATTTTCGTTATTTGCGTGAAATTTTTTGGGAAGTTCGAACCCAAACTTGTCAGCAAGTTCGAATATAACGTCTTTATATTCTCTGTTTTGAATTTTAACGAGAAAATTCAGTGCATCACCGCCGGCACCGCATGAAAAACATTTATAAATACCTTTAGAAGGGCTTACGGACATAGATGGTTTTTTATCATTATGAAACGGGCAAAGCCCCCAATAGTTAGCACCGCTTTTTCTTAAAGCAACGTACTGAGATACAACGTCAACTATATCCAATCTATCCTTGATAAGTGATATTAATTCCTCAAATGAACTGACCTGAACCATACCGGCATTATAGCACAAACAGAAACAAATCTCAGTAACATAAAAAACATGTTAATGCTATAATTGATACAAGGTAATGGAGAGGTGTCCGAGCGGTTTAAGGTGACGACCTCGAAAGTCGTTGTAGGGGTAACTCTACCGCGGGTTCGAATCCCGCCCTCTCCGTTTTTTTTTTGCATTTTAAACTTTTTGTGTGTAGAAAGAGCGAGGATGAGAAGCCGCTTTGTGCGGGTTCGAGCGAGGAGTGAGCAGAGGCTGAAGTGCTTTTGCCTATTGTACGATTAGTACAATAGGTAAAACACGGAATTGCCGTTTATTGCGAACGACTCAAGACAATCCCGCCCTCTCCGTTTTTTTTTGCATTTTAAACTTATTGTGTTAAGAAAGGGCGAGGATGAGAAGCCGCATTTATGTGGGTGTAATTTTTCTGATAGTTTGAGAATTTGGTAAACTTTTTAAATTGGCTCTAATACCCCATAAACATTATATCCTTGCGGTCGGAAGTTCTTAAAAATAAAATTCTCAAACTACCTCAAATTACCCTTTTTGGGCGTCAAATTTCCCTCAAAAGAATTTTGATTTTTTCAAGCTATGCCTGTGTTTTAGATATAGTTTGAGAATTTTGGTATAGTTGTAAAGTAACAATAAGAATGAGAAAAATTCAAGTAGGCTAAAATGTAGTATATACAAAGCTTTAGCAGTTATTTTAGGGTTTTGGAAATTTAGAAAATTTTCAAACAGAACTTTTTCTTTGATTTTTTATTGTGTTAAAAGCCAAAATTCAATAATAGATTAAAAATTTTTTATTCAAAAAGTAACAAATAATTTGAGAAATTTTAAAATTTTTCACGAAAACGGAACCTAAAAGGAACTTTTTTGCGGAACCAAGCGGAACTCAATCATATCAAAATAATGGATACGTTGCCTCAAAGTCTCCTAATGTATACTTAATTCTTGTATTGTGAAATATTGGACTGTCAACTTTTGAACTACGTATTCCTGTATATTTTTGTATAACATTTTCACCATCCAGTATTTTGAGTTCAAATTCCGAATTACGGCGTTGAAATACGAATTTGTAATTATTGTATTCTTTATTTGTATTTGTATAATAATCATATACTTGTTTATAAAAATTTAATTCATTATCTGTTACAGCTTCTTCCACAGAAGGGCTGCAATATTCATATTGAGAACGAGAAGTACTTACTACCATATTACGAGGTCTATCATCTGTTTTATTTTGTTTGTTCAATTCAGTAATATAACTTTTTTCTCCTTCTATTAATTGTTCATACATTTTTTCTTGTTTTTGTAACGAAGACTTATCAATAACTCGATCTTTTATTTCTGGTCTAGAAATAGAAAATGTACAAAAATGATTTTCTCCGTTATAATCTTTAAAAAAGTGTAAAGAACAATAATCTGCTTTTTCATCAGCCAATAATGTTTTATCATTATATTTTATTACAGCACCCTTTGGAATTACTATTTCTTTGCTTATAGGTTGTACATTAAATATAAATTCTTTTTCTTCCGGTAATTTTGTAAAATCGATAGAGTATAATTCGCCATCATCTGATATTGCATAATACTTATCTTCATTTTTAGCTATATCAAAAAACGAATAATCTTTATCGTAATTGCTTTTATAGTATTTGCTGAAAATATTACCATTTTTGTCCTTTACAAAAACTCTTGATGTATGTGGAGAGTTTAAATTTACTCCATCATCTTCAAAAATTGTTGCCAAATCTTTAGTTGTTCCGTCGGGATATGTAATGGTTGAACCTTTTGGAATCTCAAAATCTTCTTTTATTGCATATTCGGCATTTTTATCTATTTGTGGATATCCAAATTCTGTCATTTGCAATTGTGTATCTTCAGGAAGTGTACCTGAATATTTCGGAATTTTATTTTCTTCTTTCTTTAACTCTGAAGCTTCATCTGATTTATCCTTTCTTTTTCTTCCCAGTCCAAACAACGTAAGAAGCCCTGCTTGAGTTGCCAATGTGCTGGGGGTATTATTCATATATTCAATATTTTGTTCATCCGTAAGATTATTTTTATGATTATGATTAATAACATTTGTTACAGCAACACTACTTGCCAATAATAATGTCGGAATCAAAACTTTTTTTGATGTAATTTTTGAAATTTGCATAAATCACCTATAAAATTTTCTACACACTTTACATAAAACATGTAAATACTAAAAATTGCTAAATTATCTAAAAATATTACAAAAATATTACAAAAATTTCTAAAACTCCCTGTTACTTTTTCTCAAACCATGTGTTAATTTACAGTGGGTTCGAGCGAGGAGTGAGCAGAGGCTGAAGTGCTTTTACCTATTGTACGATTACCTTTTAACAGGACATTTGCTCGGAAGGGGTAAATGTCATTGCGAGGGCAAAAGCCCGAAGCAATCCAGCTTTTACCGATTTATAAAGGTCGGAAGTCGGTTGAGTTGAAAAGTCCGAAATGTCCGATTTTAGTAACAAAAATGTCCACTTTTTGCACCCTATTTGCACATATTTGTACTCATAAGTAGGGTTGACTTTAGTCAACCAAAATATATCAGTAGACTTCAGTCTACCCCACGAGCTGTTTTATGGATATACTTAGAACTCTACTTTTGGCACTTCCTTTTTAATCTCTTCAATTTCTAAATATTCTTTCTTTTCAATTTTTGCAAATGAAGCTACAATTGATGTAGGAAAAGTTCTTATAATTGAATTAAGCGTTTTAATGCTTTCATTATAATCACGTCTTGCAACTGCAATACGGTTCTCTGTTCCTGTTAACTCATCTTGTAACTTGATAAAATTTTTATCTGCTTTTAACTCAGGATATCTTTCCACAATGACCAGCAACCTTGATAGAGCACTATTTAACTCAGATGCACTTTTACTTACGGCGTTAACGTCACCATGACCTACCGAACCTGCCAACTTTGAGCGTGATTCTGCAATTTTTGTATATACACCTTCTTCGTGTCTTGTATATCCTTTTACTGTATTAACAAGATTTGGAATTAAATCATTTCTTCGCAGAAGTTGATTTTCCACTTGTGCCCAATTCGCACTAATTTGTTCATCTAATACCTGTAATCTGTTATAAATACTAAAAAACCAGCTTAAAGCAATTACAACAACAACTGTAATAATCAATAAAATTTTACTATTATTTTTCATAAAATCTCCTTTTTATTATTTTACCAACCTCTTGAAGAACCGCCGCCTCCTGAGCGGCCACCTCCAAAACTGCTTCTTGATGAACCAAAACTATTTGATGAACTCCTGCCAAAACGACTGCCTGAAGAAGTATTGGTAGATATTTTAAATCTGTCAGGAACAGGTTTCCTTATAATAAAACATATTAGTGAAATTATCAAATATACAATAAACCTACATATCAAATATATCAAGAAAACAAGCTGAAGTAACAAAAAACCATATAACACTTTTAAAGAAATTGGCAAATTCCCATCATGAAAAATGTCAGTATATTCCTTGCTATTATAATTTTGCAATTCAATATTCGGTCTTGATGTTGATAAAGTTTGACCATAAGATTTTGCTACATCATTTGCTATAGCTATAGTTCCATCTATAATCCCTTTTTCATAATCATTTTTTTTTAATTGCGGGATTACATAATCATCTAAAATCATACCGGCATAGGAATCAGTTATAGTGCCTTCCAGTCCGTATCCTATTTCAAATCTTACTTTTCTTTCATTTGGAGCAATTAAAAACAATGCACCGTTGTTTAGTTTTTTATCTCCAAATTTATATTTACGAAAAATTTGTAATGCAGTTTCTTCTACTGAACGTCCATTTAAGCTGTTAAGTGTTACAACAGCTATTTCAGCTTTTGTTTTATCTTTCAGTTCATCTAAAGCACTATTTAAATAATTTTCAGTGTTTTCTGTAAGTATATTTGCATTATCTGAGATAAAGCCTTTAAAATTTAAATTCTCAAGAGCATATGCACTATTTGTAAAAAAAATACAAGCAAATATAGAAACTATAATTATTTTTATCATTTTTTGCATGTATGTATTATATCATGTTTCTCATAATTTAAAACATATAAAATTATCAAACTGCGTGTTCTTTCTTCTCAAACCGACTGTTATTTTACAACGATTAGTACAATAGGCAAAACACGAAATTGCCGTTTATTGCGAACGACTCAAGACAATCCCGCCCTCGCTGTTTTTACATTTAAAAATTTATAATTATCAAATTCTGCTATTCTGAGTATTCTATCTGTTATAGAATTTGTATGCACTTAAGCTTGCTTTAAGAATTTCTTTTACTGAGCCGTTTTCAAAAGAAGATTCATCAAGATAAAATTCACCCAGCAGCTTCTTGGTTTCTACACTATATATTTTTGTTCTTTGGAGTTCAGTTGTTTTTGAAAACGATTTGTAGCTTTCCGGATGATTCTTTTTATACTCTTTCTGTCTTTCAATGGCCGCAAGAGAGGCTGCCATATCCAAAATATTTTTCTTTTCTTTAAAAGAATAATATTTCCAGTCCTGAGATAAAACATAATATTTATTTTCCTCTGGAGTTATCAAATGCGATTCAAAATATAGCGAACCTAATTTACTCATTGAATCTTCCAGTTTTGTCATTGTTTGCTCTGCTTTTTCGGGGTTATTTTTAACATCATCAAAAGTTGCAAACATAATAATTGCTACTGTCGCAAAGATTAAAATAAAATATATAACCGGAACAACAACAAAAAGTAATACCGCAAAAATAGCACTTTGTTTTTCCTGAGATTTATTAAATGCAATTACATCATTACATTTTTTATTTTTAAAAGCCCATTCATTACCTTTCAATCCGCAGTAAAGCTGATAATAGAACCCCCAGGGTGTAAATCCTATCAAAAATATCCATAGTGTTTTATATGATTTATTAAATAACCCCCAAATCCAGGTACCGATAAATGCTCCCCAGTTAAATTCTTTTGTAAAATCGTACGGATAGTTTCGTGTAATTTTTCCGAGTTTGAACAGTATTATAAGTTCAGCAATTGTTCCCGCAAAACCTATTAACAAACAAACTCCTAACGGAAATAGAAAGCATAAATTTAATAACAAGAATAAAAATATAACAGCTCCGTTTAAAACAGTATTAATACTGCCGCTGATATCATTTAATCTTCTGTTTATATTAGAAGCAGTTAAAATAAATGTTCCGATTGTTCCCGTCAAAAGCCACAATTTTAATAAAATCGGAGCCTGAAAGAACATTTTATGCAAACCGAGTAAATCACCAAAAGTCTGCATGTTGGTAATTAACCATATTTGATACGGCAGAATAAAAATTAGTCCGATTGATGCTATTATAACTCTGTTAAGGAAATAATCTCGTCTTCCTATTATTCCGTCAAATCCGTATAATTCGGTATTTAATCTTAATTTATCTTCCATTTATATCTCTCTTTTATTTATTATTTTGAATATTTATCCGTGTCTGTTTTCTTAACATAAATAAATCCTTCAGAGTTAACATACAAAGGAACTTCAATGGTTGTTGCACTGCGGGTTGGATTTACCTGTATCGTAACGTTGCAATCTCCTTCTGCCAAGCATATTCCGTTACCCTTAAAAGTCCAAATCATATCATCACTGGTAGTTATAATGTTTGCGGTTCTGTCACCACTCATACGTTCTGCAAAACATCTTGCAAGACCTTTTGATGATAATTTGCACTTTGTACCAAGTGCCTGATTCATTTGAGTAGCTTGAGAAATTGTACTTAATGCTTTTAATTTTGCAGTACGATCCTGCTGTGCGGTTGTATCTGTCATTAAAGCAGGAAGTGTAAGTGCCGCAATAATACCGATAATGAATAATGGGAGCAGTATAACATTAACTATAATACCTGCAATTGCCCATTTTTTCTGATATTCATGAAACTCGTTTATGCCGGGGAAATACTTATTCTGCCAAGCAAGCTCATTACCTTTGATACCAAGCCAAATACAAAATGCCAGAGATGCAATTCCGCCTATAAACGGAACAAAGCCAAGTGCCAGCGCAACCAGTGCTATATATGATTTGTTACCCAAACCCCAAATCCAGTTGAGCAAGAATGCGCCCCAGTTAAAGTGATTTGCAACAACATCAGGAACCGGATAAACTGAGCCTCTGCCTGACATATTTCCGTTCTGATTAGCTTCATTACCAAAAGCACCATTCGGCATAACATTTCTATTCTGATTTTCAAATGACATAATACTTCCTTTCTTATTATTCTCAAATTAAAATTATTATCAAATATTGATATTATATTGTGAATACTATCATGGAATATTAAACCTGCAATCATCTAAAATATGTACAAACACAAAAATGTTATAAGATGAAATTGATATACATTTCCGATAACAAGCTACTAAAAGAATTTATATAAAGATATTCAATATTTCTAATAAACGTAAGACAAAAGTTACAATTTGCTCTCAAGCAACTGAATTAACTCACTGCCTTTGCGATACCCAAATGCATTTTTGCCTGTTATTTGTTTTATATAGCAGTGCAAATACTTTAATTCACCACTGTCTGTTGTTTCATTAATTAATTTTTCCAATTCTTTCGGAGTTCGTACACGTTCTACCTGCTCAACAAAATTCATTCGTGCCGCATTTTCCAATTGTGTCATACCAAACAGCTTAGACTTATTCTCCAGCAATTGTGCTAATTCTCCGCCTTTACGATACCCAAATGCATATTTACCCGCTATTTGTTTTATACAGCTTCGCAAATACTCTATTTCACCCCTGTCTGTTGTTTCATTAATTAACTTTTCTAATTCTTCAGGAGTTCTTGCACTTTCAACCTGTTCTATAAACCCTATTCTTATTGTACTTCCATATTTTAATATAGTTAATCGTTGTATTTTCTTTTTCATAAGTTGTAAAAGTTCGACCGTTTTTTCATGACCAAAAGCATTCTTATCTGCTACTTGTTTTAAAGATTTTTGTAAATATTCAACTTCGCTTATACTTTCTGCTTTATTAATTAACTTTTCATACAAAACAGGATTTGTTGCATTTTTTGTTTTTTCAGCAAAATTTGCTCTTATTACAGATACACTTTGCGGTAATTTCAATATTCTTGCCCTGCTCTCAATTAAATTTACAAGTTCAATAGTTTTCTTATATCCAAAAGCATTTTTACCGGCTACTTGTTTAACACAATTCCGTAAATATTCAATCTCATTTTTCCCTGCTTTTTGAATTAACTTTTCAAAAGCTTCCGGAGTTTTCGCCTGACTTAACTTTTTTATAAATTCCGGACTCAAATTTGCAGTCTTTTTAGCTTCAGCACTTCCGGCCTTTTTTGCTGCATCTGCTGCCGCCTGTTTTACATTTCCTTTATTTATTACAGCACTTCGCATATTAAACTGAACAACATCCGTTCCTATATTTTGACCGAATTTCAATATTCCTGTTTCATATTTAAACGCACCTCTGAGCTCCCTGACCGGCTTTGCAAAAGTCTCAATGATTCTCTCTTTTCCGCACCATTTCAGAAATTGTTTAATATTACTTACAATATTTCCCATATAAAATCCCCAAATATAGCTTACAAATATTACTTACTTAAAATACTTACTTACATATATAAAGCTAATCTTCAGGCAAAACTTGCCTTTTTTAAAACAAATTTCAGTTAAAAAACAGCTAAAATCCAGACAGTACAAGAAAAACTTTATATTTACAAACCTTAATATTTTCAGTTTGTGCAAAAAATTTTTTCAGGAGTTTTATTTATTATATGCAAATACATTCCCTGAACAATACTAACTTTCAGTCCAGAAACAGAACAATTCGTTTTGCTGATGATATTGCAAGACGAGTTAATCAATGTTACCCGAGAATATCTTTATCAACAATTAAAACATTTGATAATGCAAAATTATATCCCTCTTTAATTAATAATATTACCAAAAAGCTGAAAAAAAATGTCAGGAAGACAAAGAGTAATTTTTATGATGATGCCGATTCTTTTTGTAAAAAAATAAAAGCATTTATTTCGCCTGTTAAACACAACGGAATCGGAAACTGCGGAGAAAGTGCCCAGCTTGCATCAATTGTGGCTAAAGTTAACGGTATAAAAGATTGCAATCTTGTTAATTTATATACTGCAGAAGGTAAAGATTTAGACCACACCGTATTATTTGTATATGATGATAAGCCGTATATAATAGATTCCTGGCTTGGTTTTGCAGACTATTTTCCAAATACACTAAATAAATATAAGACATTATATAAAAATATTTTTGATAATATCAAACCTGATGATAATATTACTTTTATATCATATACGGATGATGAATACACAGATTTTTTAAAAAATAATTTTACCAGAAAACAGATAAATAAACTCAAAAAAATATATCCGGAACAATTTATAAGACGCGGATATGTATAAAAAAAGGGTGGTTGTTATTCCACCCTTTTTTATTAAGCAAATTAAGCTTATTTCAACAATGCACCAACTGCTTTGTAGACTTCCATTCTGTTTGCAGCATCTTTTTCAGCTTGACTGTAAAGTGCTTCAGCAGCATCAGGATTAGTCTTAAGAAGTGATTTGTAACGACCTTCACTTCTGATGAAGTCTTGGTAAGCTCCCTTAGGATCTTTAGCATCCCAAGTAAACGGTACTTCTGCTGCCGGATTGTATCTGTAAAGCGGGAAGTAACCAGCTTCAACTGCACGTTTTTGTTCTGTCTGAGTCTTAGACATATCAATACCGTGAGCGATACAAGGAGCATAAGCGAATATGATTGAAGGTCCGTCGTATGCTTCAGCTTCCTGGAATGCTTTAAGAGTTTGAGCTCTGTCTGCACCCAATGCAACTGATGCTACATAAACATAACCATAAGACATACTCATTAAGCCCATGTTCTTCTTATAAGTTGGTTTACCGCCTGTGGCAAACTTCGCAACAGCACCTGTAGGTGTTGATTTAGAAGCCTGACCGCCTGTATTTGAGTAAACTTCTGTATCAAGAACAAGGATATTAACATTCTTGTTTTGAGCAAGAACGTGGTCAATACCGCCGTATCCGATATCGTTTGCCCAACCGTCACCACCTATAATCCAGATTGATTTATCTGTAAAGTAATCTTCCAGTTCTTTAATTTTCTTAATTGTATCGCAGCCGCATTCTTTAACGTATTTATCGATAACAACCTTAGCTGCTTCCTGAGCTTTAACTGCTTCTTCAGTCTTTGAGTTATCCCAGTGAGCAACTGCGTTTGTCAAAGCTTCTTTTAAATCAGCAGGAGCATCTTCTTTTGCAAGAACTTTGTCTACGTTTTCTCTTAACAATGCTCTGTTAGAATCTACTGCTAATCTCATACCGAAACCGAATTCAGCATTGTCTTCGAATAATGAGTTAGCCCAAGCCGGACCTCTGCCGTCCTTATTAGTTGTATAAGGAATAGTCGGGAAAGTACCTGAGTAGATTGATGAACAGCCGGTTGCGTTAGCAACGATTGCATTTTCACCGAACAATTGTGAAACCAATTTAACATAAGGTGTTTCACCACAGCCTGCGCAAGCACCTGAGAATTCGAATAACGGTTTTCTGAGCATTGCACCCTTGATAGTCTTAGTTGTATTTTTACCCATTACATTATCAGGTAATGCATCGAAGAATTTTTCGTTTTCCCCTTCGCCTTTTGCTTTTTCAGCTTCAATTGTTGACCAAGTAAGAACTTCTTTACCCGGAACTTTTGACATAGGACATTGGTCTAAACATACACCGCAACCTGTACAATCGTCGCAGTATACTTGGATTCTGAATTTCTCACCATGGTCATTCGGTTTTGCATCTACTGTCTTAAATGAAGCAGGAGCAGAAGCTAAATCTTTTTCTTCAATTAATTTAGTTCTGATTGCAGCGTGAGGACAAGCAGAAGCACAGATACCACATTGAATACAAGTTTCACTGTTCCAGTTCGGAACTCTTGGAGCGATACCGCGTTTTTCAAGACAAGCTGTTCCTGTAGGAATTACACCGTCATTGCTCATTGCTGAAACAGGAATGTCATCACCTTTTTGTCTCATTGAAGGTTCAATGATTTTCTTAGCGAATTCAGATGCATCATCAGCAATAAGTTTAACGTCATCAGCATGAGCTACACCGTCTAAAGAAGAAGGAATAACAACTTCTTCAGTTGCGTTGATAGCTGCATCTATAAGAGCTAAGTTCATGTTAACAACATCGTCACCTTTCTTCTTGAATGTCTTAGTTGTCATAGCTCTCATACCTTCATAAGCTTGTTCAAACGGTATAATTCCTGAAACTTTGAAGTAAGCTACCATCATAACTGTGTTAGCACCCTTGCCTCTTAATCCCGGTTGTTCCTTGATTAATTTTTCAGCATCAACATTGTAGAATTTGATTTTCTTGTTGATGATAGTTTCTTGCATATCTCTTGTTAAGTGAGAGAAAGCTTCTTCTTTTGACCAAGGTGAGTTAAGAAGGAATGTACCGCCTTCTTTAATACCTTTAAGTAAGTCATATCTTCCGATATATGCGTGAGCCGAGCAAGAAACAAAGTCAGGTGCAGTAATTAAGTATGTTGACTTAATTTGTTTGTCACCAAAACGTAGGTGAGAAACAGTTACACCAAATGATTTTTTAGAGTCATAAGCAAAGTATGCCTGAGCATCTTTGTTTGTATATTGACCGATAATCTTGATTGAGTTTTTGTTTGCACCAACGGTACCGTCTGAGCCCAAACCCCAGAACATACAGTTTGTAGTTCCTTCCGGTTCGGTAACGATGTGTTCTTCGATTGGTAATGATTTGTGAGTTACATCATCTTCAATACCAACTGTGAATCCGTGGAAACCGTTCTTTTCAGAATGTTTGTAAATAGCATAAACCATAGATGGTGTAAATTCTTTAGAAGATAAACCATAACGTCCGCCGATTACTCTGATGTCTTTACCAGCTAATGCGGCTACAACATCCATAAATAATGGTTCGCCGATTGAACCCGGTTCTTTAGTTCTGTCAAGAACTGCAATTCTCTTAACAGATGAAGGAAGTGCTTCATTAAATCTCTTAACGTCAAACGGTCTGTATAATCTTACTTTAACTAAACCGTACTTAGTACCTTTTTTAGCATTTAAGTATTCAATAGTTTCTTCGATAGTTTCACAGCCTGAACCTATTGCAACAATTACATCTGTTGCATCAGGAGCACCAACGTAATCAAACGGATGGTATTGACGACCTGTAATCTTAGCAACTTTATCCATATATTCCTGAACGATATCAGGTACTGCATCATAGTATTTGTTAACTGTTTCACGACCTTGGAAATAAACGTCAGTATTTTGAGCACCGACTTTACAAACAGGAGCTTCAGGTCTTAAAGCTCTTGCTCTGAATTCTTCAATATATTTTGGTTCAACAAGTGAAGCAATTTCTTCGTAAGAAATTTCTTCTATTTTGTGAATTTCGTGAGAAGTTCTAAAACCATCAAAGAATTGCAAGAATGGAACTTTTGCTTTGTAAGTTGACAAGTGAGCAACTAAAGCCATATCCATTTCTTCCTGAACGGAATTTGCTGCTAACATTGCATAACCTGTATTACGGCATCCCATAACGTCTGTATGGTCACCGAATATTGCGAGTGACTGAGCTGCTAATGCACGAGCTGAAACGTGAATAACGTGTGGTAACATTTCACCTGCAACTTTGTGCATAACAGGAATCATAAGTAATAAACCTTGTGAAGCAGTATAAGTAGAAGTCAATGCACCTGCTGCAAGAGAACCATGAACAGCACCTGCTGCACCGGCTTCTGATTGCATTTCGGCAACTTTAACTTCTTTGCCCCAAATGTTTTTCTTGTGTTGAGAAGCCCATTCATCAACCCATTCTCCCATTGTAGAAGAAGGTGTGATAGGGTAGATTGCGGAAACTTCTGAAAGTGCATAAGCAACGTGTGCTGCAGCATAGTTTCCGTCAACAGTAATTGTGTTTTTTGACATATTATATCTCCCTTTCTATTTTACTCTTCCGAGCTTTATTTTATTATAAAACAAACATAAATTTTGTTCCTTTTAAAAAATATAAATTTCAAGTTAATTGCAGAAAAATTTTATCTTTTGTATAATTTGCTTTAGTAATATAAGCGGAGGTGAAGATTTGACAAAGGAAGAAGAGTTAAAGCAAAATCAGGATAATAATATACATATATTTTACTCCTGTAATGATACCTTTATCAGACATTTATGCACATCAATTGCATCGATTTTACATAATGCAGACAAAAAGGATTTACTGAGTTTCCACATACTTAACAATGATATTTCTCAAGAAAACAGAAACAAAATATTAAACCTGAGAAAAATCAAAAAATGCAATATAGAGTTTATTGATATAGATAACGAGTTATTTAAAAACTGTCCGCTAAAAAAAGGTTTTCCGTATCTTACAATACAGAGTTATTACAGATTCATTATTGCAGACATTAAACACTCTCTTGATAAAGCTATTTATCTTGATTGTGATACTGTAGTTACAAGTTCATTATCAGATTTATGGAATATAGACCTTGGTGATAATTACTGCGGGGTTGTTCAGGATATGAATGCCGTTGCATCTCATGAGGATGAAGAAAGATTAAATATAGATGCGGAATTTAATGCAGGTGTCTTGTTAATTAATGTTAAAAAATGGAAAGATGAAAACATTTCACAAAAATTATTTGAATCCGTAAAAAAATTATCTGATGAAAATATATTGCTATGGATGGACCAGGACGGACTGAATTATACATTTGACAGACAGGTTGTATGGATTAACCCAAAATATAATTATCAGAAATGTGCAGTTGATAATTTGTACTATACAAAATATACAGATGAAGAGGTAAAACATGCACAGGATAATGTTGTTATTATTCATTACAACGGAGGAGAAAAGCCCTGGGAAAAGAGATGTGATTTCTATGATATAGAATACTACAAATCTCTTTATTATGCAGGATGGAGACTTGAAGCACTACGACTATTTTATAACCATTATATAAAACAATATTTAATTTATTCTTATGAAGAAGACAGACACCGTGTTTTATCAATATTCGGTATAAAAATAAAATTCAGAAAGAAACATTAATTAAATGAAAAAAGTCAGCATAATAATACCTGTTTATAATACAGAACAATATATTGAAAAATGCATCCTGAGTGCTCTCAATCAAACATACAGAAACGCTGAAATAATATGCGTTAATGATTGTTCAACCGATAACTCGTTGGATATAATAGAAAAGTATGCCCGAGCTGATAAAAGAATCAAAATTATTAATCTTAAGCAAAACAAAGGTGTTAGTTATGCGAGAAATACCGGCATTAATAGTGCAACGGGGGATTATATTATTTTTATTGACTCTGATGACTGGATTGATACTGACATGCTAAGTGTTGGCTTAAACAAAATAGAATCAGACGGCTCAGATATTTTATGTTTCGGATTTAATATACATGATAACGGTGCAATATTACAAATAAATGTTAATCCTGAATTAGAAAACATAACGTCACTTGAACCCAAAGATGTAAAAAATTATCTTGACTTATCGACTTCAAAAATATATCGAACAGATTTTATTAAGAATAACAAAATAAAATTCCCGAACGGCATTGTTGTTTCAGAAGACGGAATATTTAATCTTATGTGTTTGTACAAAAATGCAAAATTCAGTTTAATAAATCGAAATGATTATAATATTCTCATTAGAACCGGTTCCGCTACAAATGCAAACATTAATTCCGTTAAAAACGAGATAAAATCAGACAAATATGTACTAAACTCAAAAGAATATAAGAATATAAAAAGCAGGGAACTAAAACTTATAACAATTGAAAAAATTATAAATAATATAGAATTTTACTACAACAGACCAAATGCAGAAATTTTTCAAGATAAATATGATTTGCAAATCAGCCTGTTTATTTTGTATTTATATTTCAAAGTCGGTAAGAAATTTTTAAAACAGTGTGCAAATTATAAAACATTAAAAAAGCACTCTTTATGGAACATAAATTAAATCAAAATTATCAAAGAAAACTGGTAATTGATTGTCTTTGCTGCATAAAATATAAGTTATATCAAAACATAATTCATGAAATTATAAGCATTTTATTAAGTTCTGTAAATATAAATTTTTCTTATCATTACAGGCTTTCGGGAATTTTATTTCAAAAATTTACCAATATTATTAAAGTCTTTGCAAAATATGCCGATAAATAATATATAACTATTACTAAAAAGAGGAAGTATTCTTATGTCGCAGTCATACGAGCTTGGTTTATATCTTTGGAACAACTACTGTGCAAATGTTTTTGCAATAACAGATGGCGGCAGTGGCGGTAACAATGACAACATTGGAATTACCGACAATAATGTCAAACCTTTGAATTATCAACACGGTGCTGATAATTGGGTACCTTACAGTTACATTGATGGGTTCGGGAATACATTTGAATTTGAAACAAGTTATGTAAACGGTCAGGTTTTATATAGAATTGATGCAAGTGATACACCAAGAAATTGGGACGGCACAATTAAGGATGTAATCATATATACATATACCCAAGTGAGTGATGCACAAAGTTCCAGCTTTTCCAAAGGAAAAGGAGCCGATTGGGAATACTACATTGGCAATTATAATAACGGTGACGGACTTTCACAGGTTGGAGTAATGTGGGGACACGGAAATCAATTTAACTCAAATGGCTATAACGGAACAAGTTTTTATGTCGGTACCGGCTCTTTTGCAGTTAATAATCCAAGTAATGGCCGATTAGCAGATTTGCCCAGAGGAATCACCGTAGGTATGAAATTCTAAAAGAAAATATTAAGTTTTGTGAATGCGAATTTTTCTTATTACTTGGAGCTTTCGAGAATTTAATTATTATTTCTTTTAATATTTACAAATATTATTAAAGTTTTTCCGAAATCTGCCGATATATATATTGTTATAAACACAAGGAATTATTATGGCTGTAAGACCGGCAGTACATTATGAATGTTTTTTTGATAATCCGAGCAGTCCTGCATTTGTACAAGGCAATACAAAAGACGGCGGAAACGGCGGCGGTACAAGCTGTAGCGGAAGTAGCGGAAGCGGTAATAGTGGAAGCAGCAGCGGAACTATCACTAATAACACAAATGCTTATCCGTTAAACTTCCAATACGGACTTGACGGCACTTGGGAAACACACGATTACACTGATGGTTACGGGAATACATTTGAATTTGAAACATGTTTTATAGACGGTCAGGTTTTATATAGAATTAATGCAAATGATACACCAAGAACCTGGGCAGAAATGATTACTGATGTATTATTATACACATATACCCATACCTATGATACACAAAGCCCTATATTTAATAGCCCGAGCTATACAACCGACTGGGGTTATACTTATGAATTAAGGGACGGATATCTAGGTATCGGTTTTGGCAGAAATGAAAATTATCGTGATGGACAAGGTTTCACTCAGGGTGTAAATTACTTTATAGGTGTCGGTCCTATTCATGAGTATATGCCTAACGGCTACAACAAACCCGGCAAAGGCGTAGAAGCAACTATTCAAATCAGATTTTAAATCGTTACGGAAGGTGTGTTATGGAAATAGAAAAATATAATTTATACCTTAAGAATTTAGAAAATCATGTTATTGACAAAGTTGATGAATATGTAAATGACCTGAATAATTTATACACTTATCAGGACGTTATAAAGTATGTAAATAAACATTTTGAAATAAATAAAGAAAGAACTTTGATTGAATATCCGGAACTAAACAAACAAGTAGAAATTGTTTTAAAAGAAAATACCGTTGAATTTTTTGCAGCAAAAAACTGGACACAATATTTTGGCAGAGCTTGGAAAGATATTACGGACGAAATTAAAAAGAAATAATTTTTATTAATCAACACCCTAAATTGACATCTTAAAATAAATCATTAATTTACAACTGTTGATAGAAGGTAGGTGTATTTATGATTAAAAAAATTATTTTGTGTACAGCCGTCGGGTTGTTTTTGTGTAATTCCTCTTTTGCGGTAAGCGATTGTGATATCAGACACAAAAGTATCAAATTTTATGAACGATTATCCGGTGAATCTCCGAGTGATGTTTGTTCGCTCTACAATCTTGCAAATGAGTACAAATTAAAAAAGAAATATCAGAAAGCATTAAATGTTTATAATGATATTATTGATATTAACCCCAAAGAAGAAAAAGCATACAAAAGCAGAGCAGAAATTTATTCTCAGTTTAACAATGAACAATATGCCGAACGTGAATATGCAAGACTGGTAAAAAATGTTCCATATTCTCCTTCAGGAAATTATCACATGGCTATGATTTATGAAAACATTTCAGAGTATGAGACTGCTCTTAAATATATTAATAAAGCAATTGAATTATTGGATGACAGGGAATACAGTAAGATTTGGTTTTATAATGCAAGAGCGGATATTTTAAAAAAAATGGGAAGATATGAAGAAGCAATCGAAGACTATACAAAATATGCGACATCTGAAATCAAATTTAATTACAGCAGTTATTGGGATATTAGTGAGTGTTACAAAGCACTGGGAAATACCGAAAAAGAAAAAGAAGCAATCAGAAAATGGGATGCCGGATACCATAACAATAAAATATCTCAAAAAAACTTAGTCAGAGATATAAAATGGAAATATTCAAGGTTCATAGAAAATTTTTTTACAAAAACATTGTATTAATGCAACATAAAAAGCCGGATTGAATATAATCCGGCTTTTCTATAAAACTTATTGTCAGTTATTTGTAACGTGCTCCTAAAGTATTTGAGCCGGTTCTGTTTGAATTACTTGTAATGTCAAGAGCACTTATTAATTCGTGTATATCGGTTATTTCTTTACCGTCAATAACAATTCCGCTTCTTAGCTCACATACGTCTTTTACACTGCCGCCTAATGTTCTTGCACTGGTTGTGTTAAAATATTGGTCTATTTGAGCATTGCTAAAACCAAGCACAAATAGTGTATCTCTGTCATATCTTAGACCTTTTTTATATTCTACATCACCTTTTGACGGAGTTTCATTTACTACGGAAGGACTTGGGTTATATTGTTCATTCATTTCCAGCCATTTTCCCAAAGTATTTGTTTCGGTTTTGTTTGAATCACTTGTAATTCCAAGCGCACTTATTAATCCGTCTATATCGGTTATTTCTTTGCCATCAATAACAATTCCGCTTCTTAACTCGCATACGTCTTTCACGTTACCGCCTAATGTTCTTGCACTGGTTGTGATAAAATACTGGTCTATTTGAGCATTGGTAAAACCAAGCACAAATAATGTATCTCTGTCACATCTTAAACCCTGTTTACTGCCACTGTTCCCTTTATCGTTATTTAAATCAGCCTTTGTCGGAGTTCCGGGTGCTGTATCTTCACCTTCCTTATTAACTTTTGCATTACTACCGCTATTTGCATTAGAGTAAAAGTTACCGTACATTTGAATTGCCTGACCGAGTTTCATAATAATTCCTTTCTTTTATTTACGATATATTTATCGGCAAAATTTTTTAAAACTTTAGGAATTCATACGGTTTTGTTACAAAAGGTTACAAATATATTTTGCTCTATAATTATTCGTATTAATTGAAAATAAATATTTTTATGCAATAATATTCTTATAACCTGAATCTCGAGGGGTAAATAATCAGGGGTAAATAATAAATTTATTATTACCGATATCAAAACAGTCCCTTTAGATAAAGGAGGAAATAACATTTATGATGTCGTAACCTCTTTTCAGGTACGACTTTTTTAATGCGAAATAAAAGGAGAAAATTATGGAAACAAGAGTTGCAATTATCGGAATTATTGTAGAAAACAATGCTGTTATTTGCGATATACAGAATCTGCTTTCAGAATACTCAGACTTTATAATAGGCAGAATGGGTATTCCATACAAACAAAAAGATGTAAGAATAATAAGTGTTGTTCTTGATGCCACTGTTGATACAATCAATGCCTTGACAGGCAAAATCGGCAGTATTCAGGGTGTTAACGCAAAAACAGTTTATTCAAATGTTTAGGGGTAAAGGGGTAAATATATAGTTGGTTGAACACATAAGTCGCTTGGCGCAAAATAGCAAAGGATAAAAAATGTACGATAAAAAATCATTAAAAGCAGATGAGTTTATTAATCACGAAGAAGTGCTGAAAACTCTTGATTATGCAGAAAAAAACAAAAATAACCTTTACCTGATAAATAAAATTCTGGAAAAAGCACGTCCGGTTAAAATAGGCAGAGAAACACATTGTGAAGGATTAACCCACAAAGAAGCAAGTGTTCTTTTAGCATGCGAAGATAAAACTGTTTTAAACAGAATTTATGATTTGGCACAAGAAATTAAAGACGCATTTTACGGAGAAAGAATCGTAATTTTTGCACCGCTTTATCTTTCAAACTACTGTGTAAACGGCTGCATTTACTGTCCTTATCACAACCAGAATCATCATATCATGCGTAAAAAACTTACTCAGGAAGAAGTAAAGGCAGAAGTAATTGCACTTCAGGATATGGGACATAAACGTCTGGCAATAGAAGCAGGAGAAGATCCGGTTAATAACCCGATTGAATACATATTGGAATGTATAGATACAATTTATTCAATCAAACATAAAAACGGTGCAATAAGAAGGGTTAATGTAAATATTGCCGCAACAACCGTTGAGAACTATCGCAAACTAAAAGATGCAGGAATAGGAACATATATACTTTTTCAGGAAACTTATCACAAAGAATCTTATGAAAAGCTTCACCCGACAGGTCCGAAACACAATTATGCTTACCATACGGAAGCCATGGACAGAGCCATGGAAGGCGGAATTGATGATGTCGGGTTAGGTGTTTTATTTGGGCTGGAAAGATATAAATATGAATTTGCTGCACTTTTGATGCATGCGGAACACTTAGAGGCAGTCCACGGTGTAGGTCCGCATACAATATCCGTTCCCCGTATCAAAAAGGCCGACGATATTGATCCGTCTGCTTTTGATAACGGCATAGACGATGAAACATTTGCAAAAATAGTTGCACTGACTCGTATTGCAGTACCATACACAGGTATAATTATTTCAACCAGAGAATCTCAACAGGTCAGAGAAAAACTTCTCAAACTTGGAGTTTCACAGGTATCAGGTGCTTCAAGAACTTCTGTAGGAGGTTATACGGAAGAAGAAAGACCAAAAGAAACAGAACAATTTGATGTATCAGACCAAAGAACGTTAGATGAAGTTGTAAGATGGCTGCTTAAGCTCGGTCACATTCCTTCATTCTGTACGGCTTGCTACAGAGAAGGAAGAACAGGTGACAGATTTATGTCACTCTGCAAAACCGGACAAATCCAAAACTGCTGCCAACCGAATGCATTAATTACTCTGAAAGAATTTCTGATGGACTATGCTTCAGAAGAAACAAGAGAAATCGGTGAGAAATTTATTCTTAAGGAAATCGAAAAAATTCAAAACGGAGCAGTCAAAAAAGTTCTTTCAAGTAACCTCAAAGATATTGAAGACGGAAAAAGAGATTTTAGATTTTAAGTTAAAGGCGGCTTTTACAAAAAGCCGCCTTTAATGTTATAATTTGTTTATGAAAATTTTGGGAATAGACCCCGGAATGGCAATTGTGGGGTACGGACTAATTGATACGGAAAATGGGAACCTGATGCTATGTGCATCCGGCTCTATTCAGACCGATAAAAATTTATCCGATTCAAAAAGACTTTTGGAAATATTTAATGATTTATCCGAAATCATAGAAAAATACAAACCGGACTGTGCCTCAGTAGAAAATCTTTTCTTCTTTAAAAACCAAAAAACCGTTATTCCGGTGGCCGAAGCAAGAGGTGTTATTCTAACTGTTCTTGAAAAATATAACATTCCGGCATACAGTTACACCCCAATGGAAGTAAAACAAGTCCTCACAGGCTACGGAAGAGCTGAGAAAAAAGAAGTTGAACAAATGGTTAAAATTGCTCTTAACACAAACGAACTTCCAAAACTGGATGACACAGTCGATGCTATAGCGATTGCAATATGTCACTCAAGAAATATCTAAAACACGGAACTAAATTCCGTCATCACTTTCCTGTTCTTCTGTTTGAGTACTCGGAGCGGCTATTTCAACACCCATTTGTTCTAAAGCAGTTCTTGCTTTAGGAGCAAGTGCAGTTTCTGAAAAGTTTTCCAAAATAGTCTGATAACACTCAATTGCCTCAGGTTTCATATCACGCAATTTGTATATATTACCGGCTTTATAATACAAAGGAGCAAGTGTCGGGTTTGAAGCCATTAACATCTGATTGTCCAGCTTAATTTTTATACCGATTAGTTCTTCATTATCCTGAGGTGAAAGCAGGGTTCTGCCATATATTTTCTGCGTAAGTTTATCAATGGTATCTGACATTTCCGCAATTTCTTCTTTTGAAAGTTTTGCGGATTTTTTAGCTGCCGATACGTCAAGGCTTACTGCTGCGATAAGTAATATGCCGACAATTATTGATGTTATTATTCTCTTCATAAATTCACTCCGTATAAACAATTATACACTAAATTCATTATAATAAAAAGTTGGATTTTTTGTTCAGTTAAATGTATGATTATTTTATGGAAAAATTTGTCTGGCAGATGTTTATATTAGGAACGGGAGAATATTTATCCGAGGCACTTAATAAAGGACTTGGCGGTGTAATTTACTTTGCCCGTGATATAAATACAAAAAATCAATTTATTGATTTAATAAAATCACACAAGCAGCAGGCATTAGTTCCGCCTTTTCTGTCAATAGATCAGGAGGGCGGCAGAGTTGAACGCACAAAAAACATCCATGCCGGATATCTCAGCCAGAGAGAGGCTTTCAAAAAAGGTGAAGACTTTCTTTCCGGACAGGCAGACAAAATCGGAAAAGAGCTGAAAGAATACGGTATAAATCTTAATTTTGCACCTTGTGCCGATGTTAATACAAACCCTGATAATCCGATAATTGGTGAAAGAGCATTTTCGGATAATACAGAGGATGTCATAAAAGGAACAAAAATTGTTTCCGAAAAGTTACGGAAGAACGGAATTATTCCATGCATAAAACATTACCCGGGACATGGAGATGCAGATAAAGACAGTCATTTAACCTTACCCGAAATAGATTTACCGTTTGATAAGATGCTTGAAACACATATAAAACCGTTTAAAATTATGTCTGAAAATAATATTGAAATGATTATGGCTGCGCATCTTCACTGTTCTTGTTTTGATAAAGAAATAATTCCTTCGTCATTAAGCAAAAATGCCATCGGATATTTGCGTAACACAATCGGGTTTGATGGTGTAATTATTTCTGATGATATGGTTATGAAAGGTGTTCAGGGATACGGAAGTTTTGATGCAGTGATGATGGGAATAGAAGCCGGACTGGATATGTTTATATATCGTGATGCGGATAAAGAAATTATTGAAACGGTTGAACAAGTAATCAAAACGGCAGAAAAAGATAGTTATATAAAAAGCAAAATAAAAAAATCTTATGACAGAATATTGTCTTTAAAGCAAAAATATAATCTTATATAAAAAAAAGAGCCTGATTTTTTTATTCAGACTCTTTTTTTTCTGATTATGAAATTGTCCTAAACTGCAGCTTCAGCTTTTGCTGCATCAAAACATTCTTTACAGAGAACATCTCTGCCTTGTGTCGGGTTAAAAGGAACCTGAGTTTGTTTGCCGCATTTTGCACAAACAGTGTCATACATTTTCTTTTTACCTCTGCGTTGTTGTTTTTTTGCCTTTCTGCAGTCCGGGCATCTTTTTGGCTTATTTGTTAACCCTTTTTCTGCATAAAATTCTTGCTCGCCTGCCGTAAATACAAATTCAGCGCCGCAATCTTCACAAATAAGCTTTTCATCTTCGTACATGACCTTGTCTCCTAAATAATTAAATAACCACAGATTCTCTATTGAACCATGCCCTTTATTTTATACTTTTTTTTCATGGTCGTCAAGAGCGGTGGTAAATATTGCAGGGAACAAACGGGATTTTATAGTTACTGAATCGCTATTTGCCCGTAGAACCGAAGCCGCCCGCACCACGTTCGGTTTCCGTAAGTTCTGTAACAACTTCTATTTTTGCCTGTTCATATTTTGAAATAACCATTTGTGCAATGCGTTCTTCAGGTTGAATTGTGTATGCTTCGTTAGAGATATTAACAATCGGCACACAAACTTCGCCTCTGTAATCTTCGTCTATGGTTCCGACACAGTTAATCAAACTTATACCGTGTTTTATAGACATGCCCGAGCGAGGTCTGATTTGAGCTTCATAACCATGTTCAAGCTCAATTTTCAGTCCTGTAGGAATAAGTTTTCTTTCAAGCGGCTGCAAAGTAAGCGGTTCAGTTATAGCCGCACACAAGTCCATGCCGGCAGCACCTTCAGTTTTATATTCCGGAACTGATTTATTGTGTTCCAAACGTTGTATTTTTAAAATCATATTTCTCTCCTTTAAAACTTAACTCCTCACCCTGAAAAGATGGAAGGGGGAAATAGCCGGCTGCAATATAATTTTATGCAGTAATAATTGTTTTACCGTCAACAACTTGTTTTGGGAATATGGTTAATGTTTCAATTCCCATAGTTTTGTTAACTTTCTTTTCGGCATTAATCGGCTTGGTAACAGTTTCTGTATCACCATCCTGACTTGCTTTTAAGCCCATAAAATGGTTTGCATACTGTATAAAAAGATTTCTTCTTGAATCAGAATCATTTGATGATATTGCCGACACGTTCATTATCTTTAATCCCTTCCGAATGTGATAGTAACTCCTTATTTATTCTCATTCATTATGGCTAAAAAGTCAATAAAATATAAAAGTTTGTAACGAAAAAATGTTTGTGTTAATATTAATCTGTAAGGTTTGAAAATCAAATAAGTTTATGTCGTAGTGGCACTCTGCCGCAGGAAAAGCCGAACCGTTGAGGGTTTTCCGAGAGGGTTGTGCTTGACACAACATCCGCCACGAAGACAGAAAAAGATTTGACAATTTAATAATTTTAATAGTTTATGTCGTAGTGGCGGAATCGGTATACGCGCACGTTTGAGGGGCGTGTGGAGAAATCCTTGGGGGTTCAAGTCCCCCCTACGACACCATAAA
>JAEEHV010000044.1 GCA_016280955.1 Candidatus Gastranaerophilales bacterium
GTTCACAGGGACGAGTTTTGCTTATGCTTCACTCTTGCAAAAATCCGCAAACCATCCTTCCTCTCAGGAAAATGTGACATTTAGTAGGGTGTAGCTTGCTACACCAAAAATTAAATGCCGGAGCAAGCTCCAGCCTACTTAACTGACCGCCTACAAGCTCCTCAACAGCTTCAAATGGAAAATTAGACCTTGTTATATCTGCCTTCGGATTAGGCTTGTTTGCGTGGATGTCAAACCACTTTGTAACGCGTGGTAATATGTCATTATGATAATTAAAAGCCCATATATCCCAATCTTTATTATTAAATGGTGCGTTATTCTTTGTCGGCAACTTGCCTAAGATTGTTACTTTGTTGTTCATTTACCCCACTTGAAAAATGATTAAAATGTGTTAAAATGATAATGACGTGGGTGGTTTAATTACCACTCTTACGTCTTTTTTATTGCTTAATATCGTAAATTGTAGAACCTTCTTTTAACATTTTAAAAAACCAACTTGTCCTATCAGTAATAGTAGGGTGTAGCTTGCTACACCGATAATTAAATGCCGGAGCAAGCTCCAGCCTACTTATCTTAGCTACAAAACATTTCTTTATTACGATTTGTAAATATTTTATTATTATAAGTCAAATTTAGATATTCAGAGTACTTACTAAAATCACAAGTGTAGAAGTTTGCTTTAATGGCAGAAGGGCTGTGATATGTCATTAAATATCCAATCAAATATACCAATTAGTCAAAATCAACCAAATTTTAAAGGTGTATATATTTTAAAAGGAATTAGCAAAGATGTTGCAAAAGCCGAGGAAATAATAGACCGCAAGTGTGGTGATGAGTTTAATCGAATGTTTCATAAAGGAAGAAAATTTTTTCCGGGTTTTAATAAATGTACAACTATAAATTTAACCGACAGATTTGACAGTAATCAAAAGAATGTAAAATGTTTATTTGCAACAAATGAACATTATCCAAATGTTATTAATTATAATAAAAAATACATATCACCTAATATTCACTTAATGCCTGCTGCTCCTTATGCGCACGAACCGTTAAGTCGTGATGTTATTATAGAGAATATAAATTTTTTGCAAAACAGGATTAGCGAAATTCAACAAAAAAGGGCTCCGTTTAAACATGCGTATGAATGTGAAAAATATGGGAATAATGATCCAATGAGTGATTTTTTGATTGATTCATATATGCAGGCAAAAGAACGTTTGTTGCGATTTAAAGAAACGGCAACCGTTGCAATGGGTGAAATTAAGGAACTTAATGTTTCAGAGGTTTTAAAGGCTATTAAGGAAAACAGATTCAATTTTATAACCGGTGAAATTCTTTGAACTTCAATATAACAGTAAATAATACTCAATTGTAACAAATTGTAAAGTTTGTGTTTAAAAAAAGTCAATTTCTTAACATTTAAATACTTTATATATACATAAGAAATAATTGTATTAAGAGAGTTAATATTATACAAGTCTAAAAGTCTATACTTTTGCAGGCTTAATTCTCTTATGGATTATTTTGCAGAGAAAAAACAGAATTATAAGGAGTTTTTATGACTATTGGAGCAAGAGAGTTTATTGACAAATTGTTAGTTGAAAAGTATGCAAACACACAAGTTGAAAACCACAATGAGGATGCCCTCGTATCAAAAGTTTCCGCAGATGATATGATGTATGCTATGAACACATCAGCTTCTAATTTTAAAACTATGATAGCTTTGAATAAACGTTTAACAAGTGTATGTTACGGAGTTGTTTCAAGATCAGCCAAGTATGTTTCAACCGAAGAATGCGCACGAACATAAAATTTAATTAAAAACTGTGTTGTTTATTTTGGGTGCAAAGCGGTTTATCGTATAAATCCTGCTGTAATATCACTCCTCAAGCTGCCGTGTTTCACCCCATTTAAAGATTTTGGCGCCTGCGGCAAACATGCCTTTTTCTTTTAGCGCATTTGCACTGATACTTTCTTTTGAACCAACAATTCTAAGTTTTTTCTTTCTTTTTTGAACTTTATTCTTTTTATCATTTTGTTGTTTTTCTCGAAATTCTTCCAGACTCATAAATTCATCCTTAGGTATTTGCAATGCCCTTAGAGCATCAAGTTTTGCCTGAAGTTCATTAATATCCAGTCCCTCAAGATTTATGTTATTTGTATCACCTGTTACTCCGTCACTGTTTTCTCCCGAAAATTCATAAAAATCTGAATACAAATCGGAAATGTCGTCCGCATTATATTCTTCATCTTCGGTATAAGGCATAGGTTGATTGTATAATTGGTTCATGTTTGGATTTTCGTAGTATGGGTTATATTGTGGATTTTGTCCCATGTTTGCGTTTTGTGGAGGAAAGTTTGCCGGATTATTATATGCCGGATTCGGCGGCATATTGTAATTCTGATTATAAGGTGGCATGCCGTAGTTCTGGTTATATTGCGGCATACCGTAATTTTGGTTGTAAGGTTCTTGTGTATTGTTGTATGAATTATTACCGGGGGCATAGTTATAGCCTTGGTTATAATTATCAAAAGAATTATTATATGCATTCTGCGAATTATTGAAATTTTGCTGAGGAATGTTGTAGTTTGCCTGTTCATTACCAAAGTTTTGTTGTTGATTTTGCATCATATTTTGCGGATTATATTGCGATGCATTTGGTTGTTGGAAATTAAAATCAGGTTGTCCTTGTTCAAATCCACCTTGCGGAATGTTTGTGTTGAAAGGAATATTGTTATAACTTTCATTCGGATTGGTCGGATTATATTGTTGTGTATTTTGTTGCTGATAATTAAAATCAGGCTGCCCTTGTTCAAATCCGCCTTGCGGAATATTCGTGTTGAAGGGGGTATTGTTATAACTGTTATTCGGGTACCATGCATTATTTTGCGGTAATTTGTTTTCTTTAATTTCTTTTATGTTCAGGTTGTCTGCATAGATGGTACTGTTACTCATATCAATTGTTGCTTCGGGCATGTTTTGATTTTTGCTAATGTTGTTTTGCGGTATATTTTGTTCGTAATTATTTTCGGAATCAGTTACTTCAACGTTTTGTTCTTCATATTCGTCATCTGATACGTATTCATTTTGAAGTTCATGTTCATCAGAAAAATCGTCAGCTTCGTATTCACTTACCGGAGGATTATAATTTTCAAGGTATTCGGTTTTATGTTTATTTTTCTTAGGTTTATAATTCTGTGTATTTTGTTTGTTATTTAGTTTATCGGATTCCTGTTCCTCGGAATTCTCGGTTACATTATTATCAGGTTTAAGTAGCTGATTATTACTATATGTATCAGAACTTTCTTCCTGCTGCTCATAAACGGAAGCTTCATAATCATCATCAGTAGTGTTATTTTGTTCGGTATAGCTGTCATTATTGACTTCCTGAATGATGTTGTCCTCTTGTTTATCAATGGAAGTATTATTTATATTTTGTTCATATTCGTATTGTTCATGTTCGTTTTGTTGGTGTTCGTTTTGTTCATGTTTCTTTTGTGACGGCTTTTTTATGTTGTCATATTTTACGGTATTTTCATTGTCCGGTGATGATGCGAGATTTTCATTGTCATTTGAAGTATATACGGCTTGTTGCGTGTCCGTATTTTCGGAATCAGTGTAATTATTTGACACATCGGTATTATTATCCGGCATGGAAATGTCATTATTGTCTTCAAGATTATTATTGAAAGTGTCGGAAGGAATATTATTTTGAGGTTTGTTATTTAATGTTTTATTTTGCTTGATACTATTTTGTATTATATCATTTTGCATTATATTATTTTTTTGCGGAACTTTCGGGTAATTAGTTTCCTGTCTGTTGCCTGATATTTTATTTACCGGCGGTTTTTTAACATTATGGTGATAATTTTTACCTATAGAATAAAATTCTTCCATAACATTATAAGATAATTCATTAATATCTTCAGGCGAGTATATTTCCAGAAATTCCTTAATATCTTTTGTTGTATTGATGATTTCTTCATCCCCTACAACCAAATTACAGTCTGAAAGTTTAAGTTCTGAATTTTGCAGTGTATAGTATAATGTCGCAAATCCCTCAATCGTGCTGTTCGAAAATTCAATGTAAATGCTGTTATTATCGGGGCAGTTAAATGTAATAATTTTTACGGCTTCTTTTAATTGCTCGGTATTTTTAATTATATAGACAAAATCACGCATTATAATAGGGGAAATAGCGCATATTGCTCTAAACATACAGTTTATAACAACACTATTTCCAAGGAATTCTCCGCCGATAGTGATTCCGTTTAATTTTCGCATGACATGTCCTATACCTACATTACGGATATCGGCATAATTTTAAAAAACTTTAATCCGTCATAATTTTGTTTTGCTGCTATTGAGGTTGAAATTACCTGAAATATTACTTAATTAAAGAGTTTAAAAGATTGTTCGGCAAAAACAGATTTCATACGAACGGTGTATTATATTTTTAATACAGGGGCGGAATTGAGCAAGAGTTTTGTATATTCTTCTTTAGGAGAAGAAAAAATTGAATCAGTATTGTTTTCTTCTACCAGTTTGCCAAAACACATAATTCCTGTTCTGTCAGCCAAATATCTTATAACGTTTAAATCATGAGAAATAAATATTATAGTTAAATTTCTTTCATTTTTTAACTCTTTGAAAAGATTAATTATTTGTGCCTGAATACTTGCATCTAATGCACTGACCGGTTCATCAGCTATTATCAAAGCAGGATTTAATATTATGGCTCTTGCAATTGCAATTCTCTGTCTTTGCCCGCCCGAAAATTCGTGCGGATAAAGTTCAAGACAAGATTCCGGCAAACCTGTTTCTTCCAGAACTGATTTTATCTCTGCCTTTTTTCTGCCGGCAGAATATGATGTATTTATGTCTAAAGGCTCTTTTAGTATATCAGCTATTTTCATTTTTGGATTAAGGCTTGAATAAGGGTTTTGAAAAACCATTTGAACCTGCTTGGGATAATTATTTTTTTCTTGTTTTGTTTGTTTGTATATGTTTTGACCGTCAAAAATAATCTCTCCGGATTTTATTGGTACTAATTTTGTTATTGCTTTTGCAAGTGTTGATTTTCCGCAGCCTGATTCACCTGCAAGAGCATATATCTCACCTTTTTTTACCGAAAAAGATACATCATTGACAGCAGTTATTACAGATTTTGAATTGTTGTCGTTTTTTGTATATTGAACCGTTAAGTTTTTTATTTCTATTAAATTACTCATATGATTATTCTACCATTATTTTTTTTTGAATAAAATATATAACAGACTGATTTTATGATAAAATGAATTGGGGAATTTATATAGGAGTTATGGTAATGCTTGATGTTTTTAAACGTCGTTACGGTATAAAAAATATTATATTTTTTGTTTTAACAATATTATTTTTGATATTTTTAACTAAAATAAAAGATGTAGCAATTTTATTTTTTGCATCATACGTAATTGCCTGCTCACTTAACCCTATAGCAGATATAATTTGTAAAAAATACGAAAAAATCAGTCGTAATACTGCCGCATCAATTGTATTTTTCGGTTCTTTATTTATTGCATTTTTATTCCTTGTGCCGATTATAATTGTTGGCGGACAGGAAATCAGTTCGTTTCTGAATATGTTTCCTGAGCATTTTGAAAGAGCAAAACATTTTTTTGCTAACACACCTTATTTATCTGATACAAATCTAAATGATATGGATTGGGGTAGTGTTGCATCATCAGTCTCAGGAGTTACTTCAAATATAGTCAGCGGTTCAATAACCGCCAGTAAAGAAGTTGCTTCTGCTTTAATTTATTTTCTTGCAGGATGTATTATTATTTATTACTTTATAGCCGATAAAGATACCGTAAAAAAAGGATATTTGTTACTGTTTCCGCACTCAATGAAAAAACGTGCCGAAGAAATACTTGAATCTATTTCCCAAAAAGTCGGCGGTTATGTTCTTGCTCAATTAGCTGCAATAACAGGTGTAGGTTTAATTGTATTGATTGGTTTGCTTCTTTTGGGTGTTAATTATGCTCTGATTTTAGGCTTAATAACTGCAATTTTTGATTTGGTACCGATTATTGGTCCGGCAGTCGCTTTTGTAATAATATTGCTTGCTGTTTCAAAACTTGGTGCATTGAAAATAGGTCTTGCAATTCTTATTTTTGCATTCGCTCAGTGGGCAGAAAATAATCTTATAAGACCTTATGTGTTCGGGAAATTGCTAAACATACATCCGCTGATAATATTTTTCTTTATTCTTGTAACAGCACAATTTTTAGGTATTGTAGGTTTGATTTTTGCCCCCGCTATTGCTGCAACTGTTTGCGTACTGGTTGAAGAACTCTACATAAAAAACATCAACTAGGGGTAAATGTATATTGGCTTGGTGCGTTGAAGCACACATTATGTCTAAAAAGAAGGGTAAATGGGTAAATGTATCTTGGTTTGGCGCAAAAAACACACATGTTGTATAAAAGGATAAGGGGTAGATATCTCGGCTTAGTAATATAAACAAACCTGCCGTTTTAAAGAAGGATAGAATGTTTCGTGCCGAAAATAAGGATACAGACTATGCAGTGAATGGTTTCGGGCTTATTTCATCTTTTTGAATATCAGATAACATCTTCACTCCACAAAATCTGCATTTATATTTATGGTAAGTTCCCTGAATACAAAAAATTAATATAAAATAATTTATAATTTACAAAGCTTAATAATATAAATTTTTGTAACGAAATAACAAATAATAAGCAATTTTATACCGGGTTTCGTTTTGATATAAGCACAAGTGTAGAAAATATGGAGATTTTGTATGGGATTTACTGTCAACACAAATATGATACGAAACATAAGCAAACAATTTGGAAAAATGCACACCAGCCCGATAGAAGATTCTATATACGGAATCAAGAGAGCAAAAGGAAACATGATTGCTCCTAAAACCAAACCGGCTCCGAAACCTTTGACGGCAGAAGAACAGGCAGAACTGGAAGCAAAAAGAGAAGCTCAGAGAATTAAATGGGAACAGGAAGCTGAAGCTAGAAAAATTGCAGAAGAAAAAAGAAAAGAAGCTGAAAGGTTACAATCCTTAAAAGACGGAACTTGGTTAGAAAAACCTCTTAAAATGGATAAATATGGTACAATTCTAAGATGGCATGAACCTGAAAGTAATGCTATTAAAATGCCTGTTATTGAAAATGAAGCAAGGTTGCCTAAAAGAATTCGTACAATGATTAACCGCCTTCGTAAACTCGGATATGCTGTTGAATACCTAAACGGTATTTTAAAAGGTGAATATATAGCTAAAGACCAGCCTGCCTCTCTGTCCTGGCTTATTGGTCATACAATCGATGACTATAGGCATATTGTTTTAATTGATGCTAAAAATAACAAGATTTTAGGCTGTAATGAAAAAATTAAGGACATGTACTTTGACAGATACTCATCTCCTCCAAAAATTTCACTTGCAAGAAAAGGACAAATCAAAATTACTGAAAAGCATTATGGTTTTCGAAGCATTCCTTATGAAGAAAGAAAATATTATGATAAAGATACAGGAGAGTTACTAGAATCTGTTCAAAAGGAACTCTATGATGATAATCCATGGAATTTCACTGCTTGCAGACGTCCTATTCCTAAATCATCAAAAGAAGGAGCAGAACTCCATAAAATTATTACAACAAGACAACCTGACGGAACATACAAGACTGTTCTGCGTGATCCTCACTCATTGAGTATTGTTGAATATACGGGTACGGAAGGAAACCGAACCGTAAAAATTAAACAATGGAAAAACAGAACAGATAACCAACATGAAGTAATGGTTCTTAATGAAGAAGATTTGAACAAACTTAAAGATTATATAAATGCTGACCGTTTTCTTGGTGCTTGGGATTGTTCAAATGGTTTTTATGTATTGGCTGAGCCGACTTTAGAAAGAAAAGTTCCAAGTATATCAATAATTATGTCTGCTTTGGAAAAATCAAAGGAAGCAGTAAAATAGGCGATAGTCTGTAGTTTTTACCTTAACTGTATAAACTTATTTTTTATCATCGTCATTCTTGTTAACTGCATCTTCTGCGGCATCACCGCCAATTGCACCCAACACAGCTCCACCGGCGAGCCAGCAGACAGCTACAGGTGCAACAAAAGCGGCGGCTGCAGCTACAGCAGCAGTTCCTAAAATTCCGCCCGTCCATGCTCCGAATTTACCTCTGAAATTAATATTTTCAGTTTGTTCTACAGACGGCTCATGATTAATTTTTTTAAGATGATTGGATTTTCTTACAAAATTGTTGTTTTGATAGTTGTAAATGTTAATCTCACTCACTCGCATAATAAACACACTCCTTTGTGCTAATTATAATTAATAAAAAATCTTTCTGCAAGTGTGTATGATTATGCAAAAAAAAGGAGCTGTTTCATCTGATTCACATTTTGTGGGTGTAACAAATTGTAAATGAGATGGCAATTTTCAGAAAAAAAATTACTTTTTATAAATGTAAGATTTTTATTTGGGGAAATGGAGAATTTATTATGGGGGCAACTGTACAAGAAAATGTAAGTAAAATGTATTCAGATTTATCAGGAGTTTTTTATGAAGGCATGAAAGCTGAAGATGCAGCAAATAAAAAAAGTATTTTTTTGCTTTTTACAAATCCTGTAAAAGAATTTAACAGAATAGATACTGATAAAGATGGTATATTATCAAAATCGGAAATAACAAAAGAATTACGCAAAGATGCAGATGCTGAAAATGCAGCAGTTAAAAGCAATTCTCTGTGGGGTATGGGTTTTGCCGGTTGGGGATTGTTATCCAAAAAGCTTACTACAAAACATAATAAAGTGGCACTGTTTATGACTTTATTTAATTTAGTTGGTGCTTTAAGTAGTAAATATCAGTTAAATAAAGCAAATCAAAGAATTGCTCAGGGATTTAATTAATATAGTGTCATAAAACAAGAGCGGTTTTGGTTAAACCAAAACCGCTCTTGTTTTATAAAGTAATTATATATTTACCCCTTTACACTTTTACACCTTTGCAAAGGAATTGTTAGAACGTGATGAGATTTCTTCTTTGAGTTTAGCAATAAATTCATCTATGCTTAAAGTACCAACCTGACCGATTCCTCTTGCTCGGACTGCAACTGTGTTTGTTTCGATTTCTTTGTCACCGATTACACAAACGTAGTTGATTTTCTTGTCCTGCAAGGATTCTCTGATTTTGTAGTTCATAGATTCGGAACGGTCATCAAGGTTAACTCTTAAACCTGCTTCACGCATTTTCTTGTAAACCTGTTCAGCGAAATCAACATGCTTTTCATTACTGATAGGAACAATGGAAACCTGAGTAGGAGCAAGCCATGCCGGGAAGCAGCCTGCATAGTGTTCAATCAGGATTCCATGGAATCTTTCCATTGAACCGAAGATTACTCTGTGAAGCATAAGAGGTGTCTTCATGCTGCCGTCTTTATCCTGATATTTGATATCAAATCTTGCCGGAAGGTTGAAGTCAAGCTGAATTGTAGCACATTGCCAGGTTCTTCCGATTGCATCCTTAACCTTGAAGTCAATTTTCGGACCGTAGAATGCACCATCACCTTCGTTGATGTCATACTTCATTCCTCTGCATTCCATTGCTTCTTTTAAGCCGGCTTCTGCTTTGTTCCAGTTTTCTATCTCACCGACAAAACTTTCCGGACGGGTTGAAAGTTCAACTTCAAATTCCATACCGAAGATTGCCATTGTATCAGCAACAAAATCAATAATAGCATTGATTTCATCAACTAATTGCTCCGGTGTACAGAAGATGTGAGCATCGTCCTGAGTGAATCCCTGAACACGGGTTAAACCTGAAAGTGCGCCCGATTTTTCTTTTCTGTAAACAGTTCCGAGCTCAGCCATTCTCAAAGGCAGCGAACGGTATGAATATCTGTTTGCTTGGTAAATGAGAATATGGAACGGACAGTTCATAGGTTTAACAACAAACTGGTCGTCAGAGTCTTCATCTTTTTGTACAAAGAACATATTTTCTTTGTAGTGGTCCATGTGACCTGAGATTTCCCAAAGAGTTGATTTAGCAATTTGAGGAGTGTTAACAATTACATATCCTCTTTTTCTGTGTTCTTCTCTCCAGTAGTTTTCAATTTGTTCGCGAACGCAAGCAAGATTCGGATGCCACAAAACTAAGCCTCCGCCCATTTCTTCACGAGTTGAGAACAGGTCTAACTGCTTGCCTAATTTTCGGTGGTCACGCTTTTCAGCTTCTTCCAGGAATGTTAAGTAAGCCTGTAAATCTTCTTTATTCCAGTATGCAGTTGCATAGATTCTCTGTAACATCTTGTTTTTTTCGTTACCTCGCCAGTATGCACCTGCAACTTTCAGAAGCTTAATAGCATTACCTTTGATATAAGATGTGTTTGGAATATGCGGTCCTGCACAAAGGTCGTTAAACAAAACGTTTCCGTCTTTATCTTTTGTTAAGTACAAAGTCGGATTGTCGTTTTTGTGTTCTTCTAATAATTCTGCTTTGTAAATCTCGCCCTGAGCTTTAAATTCGGCGATTTTTGCATCAACATCTTCTACAAAATATTTTTCGAATGTCAGATTTTCTTTGATGATATTTTTCATTTCATCTTCGATTTTCTGAAGGTCATCTTGTGTAAAAGCATAACCGTCTGTTAAATCAAAATCATAATAAAAACCTTCATCCGTTGCCGGCCCGATAGCTAACTTTGCTTGCGGGAACAGCTTTTGTACGGCTTGTGCCATGATGTGAGAACAAGAGTGTCTTAGTGTTCTCAAAGTTTCGTTGTTTTTTTCCATTTTCTATCCTTTCCGGAGTAAACTCCAAGTTGGTAGTCACATCTGCCAGCCTATCTCATTTACCCCTACATGTGAGGTGGATCCCTCTAACTAATGACTATAGGGATAGTTTACCATAAAACCGGATAAAAAAATAGTATAGTATATTAGACATTTGGTGATTGTTTTATCATGATTTTATGCTATTATTGCATTGAATAGTGGTAAGAGATAATAATACTTAAATATATATACAATGAGTGAATTTACAAAAATTTCAGTAATAATACCCGTATATAATGCAGAATTATATCTGCATAAGTGCTTGGATTCTATACTGAATCAAACACTGCAGGATTTTGAAGTAATATTCGTTGATGACGGTTCAACAGATTCTTCTCTTAATATACTTAATGAATATGCAAAAACTGACAGTCGGATAATTGTATTAAATCAGGAAAATCAAGGTCAGGGTAATGCCAGAAATCTTGGTATTGCAAACGCAAAAGGCGAATATATATATTTTATGGACCAGGATGACTGGATTGATAATAACTTATTTGAAAAAGCATATAAAAAGGGAAAAGATTTTGATGCTGATATAGTAGAAGTTCCTTTTATATATGAATTTGGTTCAAAGTCAAAAATTAGTACTTTGAAATTTAAAATGCCCGATAATAAGGTATTTGATTATAAAATAAATAAAAACTATCTTTTTGGTACCAGTTTTGCCGGCTGGAGCAGATTTGTAAAACGGGAGCTGATTGAAAAAGAAAATATTCAATTTTCAAAATACAGAAGCCTGGAAGATTTTATATATACAATCAAAGCAAAAATTTATGCAAAGAAAATTGTGAGCATAAATAAACAAAATTATCATTACAAAGTAAGAAGTGATTCAGATTTAAATTCTAAAAAATACTACAAAACAGAATCTATAAAAGCATTGCATGAAGTAAAACAATTGTTAATAGATACAGATTTATATAACAAGTATAAAAAAGATTTTACAATGCTGACAATTTTATCTCTGGTTGATACCTATAAATGTATCCCGGATGAAAACCTAAACGAATTTTTACAAAATAGTAAGTTATTGTTAGAAAAAGACTACAAAAAATTTTTAAAATATTTAGAACGTGATAATCGTTCTTTTTTCCAAAGAATTTTCTGTTTAAGAAATGAATTTAAAGGAGATAACAAGCAAAAAATATTAACAATTTTTAACAGGGACTTTATAATTTGTGAAAATATGCAAAAGTCAGACAAAAAGAAAAATTGGTGTTTTTTAAATAAAGATGTTCCCAGAATCTTAGTTCATTTTCATCTCTATTATCATGACCAGATTGATTTTTATATTGAAAAATTTAAAAATATTACAGATTGCGATTGGGATTTTTTTGTTACTTATGTCGAAGAAAATGAAGAATCCAATAAAAAAATATTAGAACTAAAGCCTGATGCAAAATTAATTTTGGTTGAAAATGTCGGATATGATGTCTGGCCTTTTATATCAGTTATAAAATCCGTCAATCTGGATGAATATGACTATGTTATTAAAATGCATACAAAAAGTCAAAGGAACGATATTTTGAGGTTTAAACATATTTTACGAACAGGCTATTGGTGGAGAAATGAATTAGTAAACACCTTATTAAAAAGCAAACACAGGTTTAGAAAAGTTTTACGATATTTTGATAATAAAAATGTCGGAATGGTTTTTTCCAGACTGCTGTTACAGAATATTAAATCACTACATAAAGCATACAGAGATGTTCTCGAGGATGAAGTTAATAATCTGGACATAAAAACTAAATGCAGAAATTGGTGTGCAGGTACCATGTTCATTGCACGTTCCGATATTTTTAAATTTCTGCAAGATAACAATATAACTATAGAACATTTTCCAAAGAAAATGTGTACAGGTGCTGCTGACTCAAAAGCTCATATTTTTGAAGCTATCTTTGGTATTGAAGTTGTTGAATCAGGGTATGAATTTAAACCGATTTCGAACGGACTGTATGATACTTTCTGTGACTTTATAAAAGCCGAGTTTCAACAACCTTTGCAATGGCTATTTTGCTTGACAAACATAGGAAATGAAAAAATATTAACTATTATGGGAATAAGAATAAAAATTTGTGACATAATCCCGAAAAATTGATATTATCAGGAATTAATTGCAAAATAAACTTCTTTAAGGCGCTTTTTGCTTATATGAGTGTATAATTGTGTTGTAGAAACATCACTGTGTCCCAGTAGTTCCTGTACAATTCTCAAATCCGCACCGTTTTCAATCAGATGCGTTGCAAAACTGTGTCTTAAAGTGTGGGGGGAAATATTTTTGTGTATTAACTTTCCCTGTGAATGGATGAAATTATAAACATCCTGCCGGTTTATTATTCTGCCGTTTTCCAGAATCAATAAAAGTTTTGTTGTCAGGTTATATTTTTTTATAAGCAAATCTCTGACCGGTAAATATTTTTTTACAACATTTTTTGCAGTTTCTCCTATGGGTATAATTCTTTCTTTTGAACCTTTACCAAAACAACGTACATATTTTGACTGTAAATCAATGTCACTGACTTTCAAGTTAACAAGCTCCGATACCCGCAATCCGCAGCTGTACAGAAGCTCCATAATAACTTCCTGCAGCGGTGTCAGATTATTATGCAGCATTTCTTCAATTTCTTTTATGCTTACAACTTTTGGGAGTCTCTGCGGAACTTTTGGCTGCTCCAGAGTAGAGGCAGGATTTTTGTCAATTATACCTGTTGAATTTGCCCATTTAAAAAAGCCTCTGAGTGAAGCGACCTTCCTTATTATGCTTGATGGTGCAAGTTTATTTTCTCTGAGTGTGCGGACATAAGTATTAATAGATATTCTGTCAACGGAGTTAATGTCATCACAGTTAATTGACTGCCCGAAATTTTCCAAATCACGTCTGTAGGCATCAATCGTATTTTGCGAAAGTCCTTTTTCAAGCTCTAAATATTCAAGATATTCGCTGATAGTTTGATACATTGCTTCTCCTTCCTGATTATAACTATTTTTTCTTTAATATGCTATACTTCTAATATAGGAGATGGAAAATGTTTAAAAAATTTTTGGTAATGATTTGTTTTATGATACCGCTAAGTTCATTTGCCGGTTATCATGATGCACTTATAGCTAATATTCAGTACGATTGGATTAATAAAAGTGTATTAGAAAAAGATGAAATAATTAATGAAATTCACGATATAATTTTCAAAGAACCCCTGCAAAAAAGAAAAGATTTGAAAAGTCTGTTTAAAGATAAACTTAAGGATAAAAACCATTACGAAAATTATATGGCGGCATCCGCAGGCCATGAGGAATATAACGGATACAACATATCAGCATTTTATTATAAAAAAATGGTTCATTTGTATATGTATGCCCTTCAGGATAAGACCGATTTAACAAAGTCCTATTATTACGATGCAACCGGACATTTGAGGTATGTTGATTTTATTGAGGGTGAATATCCGGATTATCCTTATTATTCAATACAGTACCGAATTAACGGAACTCCGGTCAGTGCAATATACTATGTGTCAAAAGATTGCCAGTATTTATATACACCCGAAGGTGAGTTTCAGGGTGTCTGGTACAAACATAAACTCTATAACAAATCTAATAAAGTGATTCTAACAAGGACAACGTACTAAAATGACCACAACGATAGAAGAGATTGCCAAAATTTTACTAAACAAAGGTTTAACTGTTTCAACCACGGAATCCTGCACGGGAGGACTTTTAAGCTCAAAATTGACAGACATAAGCGGAAGTTCTGCATTTATTCGGCTGAATCTGGTTACATATTCGAACGAGGCAAAACATAAAATGCTTGGTGTAAGAAATGAAACTCTTGAAAATTTTGGTGCTGTCAGTGAAGAATGTTCGTTTGAGATGGCAAGAGGGCTGCAAAAATTAACCGATTCGGATATTTGTATATCAACAACGGGTATTGCCGGTCCGACTGGCGGAACAGAAGAAAAACCTGTCGGGTTAATGTTTTCGACTATTTGTACAAAAGAAAAAGCACTGACTTTTCAGGTGAATTTTCACCCTGAAATTCCCAGAATAGAGATGAAGGAACTGTTTACTCAGGCTGTTCTCGAAAAATTTTATGATTTTTTACAAAAGTATTAAATACTCAAATATGCGTTTTGATTTATTATGCAGATAATTGTGAAAATAGTCTGTATTAATTATTGTTAAAATTATTGAACCATTTTAGTAATTAATCGTTTTAAGTTATATAATAATATAGTCATAGCTTTGTATGAAAGGAATAAAATGGAATTGGGAATTATAGGAATAATCGTTGCAATTTTGGCAGCTGTTTTACTTATAAAAATAATAAAGTTCGGCATAAAAGTGGTATTGCTTACAATATTGGCAATCATTTTATCTGTAACAATATGGATATGTGTTGCACAGCCCGATATGCATGATCCGTTTTCTGTTAACACGATAGAATACCTGTTTAAAATTAATAAAGACGGCTCAATGACTACAACAAAGCAGGTTACTCAAACTGTTATTAAGGATAAGGATTAACCAATGAAGAAATTTATTGCACTGTTTATATCGTTTTGTTTTTTAGCAACAACTAATTGCTATGCCGTTAGTGCATTGTATTATGTTAAAAATATTAAAACCGCAAATATGGAGCCGATTGTAGAAAACGGATATACTTCAAATAACTTTTATCTGACAAAACAAAATCCGTATTACGGTATATCACAAAGAAATAATGAATCAGTTGTTATAATTATTCAGCAGAGCGGTGAGAATATGTTTTATTATTATCAGTCTCCCGAAGATAATCAGAAAGTTAACAAAACCATATTAAAAGAACTAAAAAACCTTGGCTTAACAGTGGAACAATCTTTTAATACAGGTTTAATCGAGATTTATGATAATTATGCAAAAGAAGTTACATCAACAACTCAGACAGTAAAGACATATAATTTTGATGAACCGGAAACTTCGGCATTTGAGCCGCCTGCTCAAAGTGCGCAGCAATATACTCAGCCTGCAGCATATAAAGGCTATGTTGCACAGTTAAATGCAGGGACAAAATTTCAGGCATATCTTCAGAATGCAATAAACACAGCAACGGCATCAAAAGGTGATAGGGTAGTAGCAGTTTTAACAAACGGATTAAGCTATAACGGGTATGAAATTGCTCCTCAGGGAAGTCTTTTATATGGCAGCCTTACCAAAGCACGACCTGCAACATACGGTTCCCGTAACGGCAGAGTTATTATAAACTTTAATCAACTCGTAACACCAGATAACAGAACATATAATATATCTACGGAAGAAATTGATTTTTCTGTTTCAAACGAAGGTAAAATCGGGGAATCTGTTAAGAATGCAGCAGGTGCTGCTGTAGGGGGTGCTCTTGTCGGGCTTCTGTTCGGTTTGCTGTCAGGCAGCGACCATGCCTGGAGAAATGCTGCAATCGGCGCAGGAGTCGGGGCAGGAACTTCGGCTATTTATTCAACGGCAGAACGTGGTGTAGATGCTGAAATACCGTCATTTACGGAGCTTGAAGTAACATTGACACAGCCTGTAAGTGTTACGGTAGGATTTTAAAAAGTGGAAATATGAAAGTGGAAAGCGGAAAGAAAAATGAACAAACGAATAATTATTTTAGGACTTTTAATTGTATTTGCGGCAGTAGTTATTAAATTAATTTTTGTTGCATGTAAGAATATTAAGATTAATGAGTTTCACAAATCAGCAGTTATATTTGTAGTTGATTCGTCGGCTTCAAATCAGAAAAATCTGCCGGAGCAGGTTAAATATTTGAAATCACTTTGTACAAATCTTGATCCCGAAGATGAAATTAAAATTCTAAAAGTTTCACAAAATTCATATTTAATTTATGAAGGTTCTCCGTCTGACACAAAGGGAATTACAAAAGCGGTTGAAGCATTCACGCAGTTAAATTCAAAAGACTATGGTACTGCTTATGGCGAAGCTCTTAAAAAAGCTTTTGACCACTGCTTAACAATGAAAAAAGAAGGATATGTTCCGTCTGTTGTTGTAATAGGTGACCTTGAAAATGAGGGTGCAGTCGAAAAACAAATTAACTGGGATACATTACCGCAGAATGTTAAGTCTATCCAGGAATACATTCCGGAGATTTCAATGATGTTTGTATATGCACATCCGGAAAAATTAGATATGGTTAAAACAAAATTAGGTCCCGTTTTAGGCGAAAAGAAATTGATTGTAGCTAATGAAACCGGACTGGATAAGGTAAACAGAAGATTTCTTGAGGCTATCGGACGGTAATAGGGGTAAAGGGGTAAATATTAAACTGTACGGAACACCTTGCTTTACTAAAATAATAGAGAATATGGAATACAATTATATATAAGGAGAACAAGTAAAATGGCATTCACAATTGTTACAAAACATGGCGAAAAAACATTTGCAGATAAGGAACTGGTAAATATTTCCTCAAATGCAAATTCGGATTTTCAGGTAGATTTAGGATTCCAGTTTATGTTAACCGTTCAGTGTGATTTGAGAACAAACAGATGTGTGTTATTAAATCAGTTTCACAATCAGAAGTTTTTATTCAAAGGAAAACCTATACCTCCGCAATTGGAAATTGATAAAATCTGTAAAATCATGGTTGATGGCAGTGATGAGTTTATAACGGTAAAAGTTATCGGAGAAACCGCAACCAGAAATATTTCACAGGAAAATATATCCGAAGCCGATATAAAAGCAATTTATGGTAACGATGTAAATGCTGCAGCTAAAATAATGGTTGAAAAAAGAAAAGCCGAAATCGAAAATGCAAGAGTAGGTATAATTAAAGATGTCGGTGCAAAAATAAATGATTTAAAAAGAAAAATATCACAAAATTCTAAGGGCGGAATATTTCTTCATATTGCGATGTTCTTTGCATCTTTTGTTTGTGCATTTGGTGTTTCAAACTACTTAACCGGCTTGCCGTTAAAAGATGCCGGTGCAGTTATTCAAATGCCTACAAATATGAAACTCATTTTTGTTTATGCCGCAATAATTTATGGTGTAGGTTTAATGTTCAAACAGGGTGTATATAATTATCTTCAAAACCGTTTGGGCTATGATACCACAACATCAAAGCTGGCAGAACATGTTATGGTTATTTTGCCGCTGATATTTTATGCATCAATTTATTTGATAAATGTTTTATATTATATATCACCAAAATCTTTCCCTATGTTTGCAGTTCTTATATCGTTATTCTTCGTAATAACAGCTGCAACTCTTGCACTTGCTTGCGGATATTATAAAAACTCAAGTGTTGAGATGAAAAAAGAACTTGATTCAATTGAGTACAGAGAAGATTTTGAACATGTTATCAAAGAATATCAGCAATGGATTGAACGTTATACAAATACATTAAGTCCTGCAAAAATCAGAAATATTAAAGATAAGCAATTTATGCTTCAGATTCAGACTTTTGGTGAAATTTTACTTGGCTTGATAACAGCTCCGTTTTTGGCATTTGCTGTTTCTAACACACTTGCTATGTGTTTCCCCGAAGCTGCCGGATGGATAAGACTTACCGGAAACCTGAGATTAAGTCCGGTATTTTTAACACTTGCAACATTTATGATAATGTTTGGTTTCTTTGCTTTTGCAAATGGATTTCTGAATACTAAAAAAATTGCAGGTTCAAATGTTTTAAAACAGGACGGATTCAGTAACTATCTTCAGCATGGTGTTGAAATATACGGAATAGAAGGTGTAAACAGACTTAATCGTGATATGCGACGCAATTATTTAATCGGATGTGCAATTATTTTGATTGAATATACAATGAACGTTTCATATTTTATGGGTGAAATGGGCGGTGATTTATCAGGGTTAGTATTGAGCTGTCTTGCTGCATTTGTTCCTACAGCATTACTTATTGCTGAAACTTATATGCTCAGTTCAACACAATTTGAGCTCTTTGCTTGTGATGAAGTAATTGCAAAAATTGACAGACTTGATTAAAAGTTTAATAAGTTCGCACTGAAAATCTCTGTGCGGACAATATAAAGGTTGTTAAATGAAAAATATTTTAATTCTGATATTAGTAGTATTAATTGCGGCTACAATTTCTATATGTGCTATACAGCCGGATATGCATAAAAATGTTATTGTTTATGATTCGGATTATACTCTTGTTACCGAGCAGGAGGTAAAAACAGAAACAAAGAGTATTCCTGTTATGGAGAAAACAACAGAACCCGTAAAAACGACAAAAGCAATAGAAAGTGTAACTGTACAACCTGAAAAAGAAAGAGATTTTAGGAAGATTGTAACGGAAGCAGAAACAAAAACGACACCTGTGGTTACCAAGAAAACAGAACAAAAAACTGTTACCGCACCAAAAACAACAACCGAAAAAAAACAAAATTCCGTAAAAACAGAAAAACCTATAAGTACGCAGATAATAAAAACAGAATCACCCAAGGTTACAACAAAAGTTGTTAAAGCTCCGGTACAACAGGTAACGGTTAAAAAGCCTGAAGAAACAAAACCTGCTAAATTAACACAACAGGAAGAAACGATAGCCTGGAATACCTGGCGCTCAAATTTACAAAATCAGATAATGATGGATACAAAGATGCCTAATTTACCTAACGGAACAGTTTTTCAGTTTTCATTTACAGTAGATAAGTATGGCAAGATTACAAATGTTCATACCGGTGCGAATCCTTCAACTTATACCCCGTATGCGATTCAGTATATAGCACCTGTAATTCGTTCATATCAGGGACGTTCAATACTGAATTTTCCGGAAGGAACGGCAAGAACAACAACAGAAGTTACCGGAAAATGGAAAATCTCTCAAAATGAAAGATACAGTACACCGGCAGATTTTAATGATGTAGAGAAGGTATTAAAATAACTTTTTGCAATACATCAAAATATGTAATTTGATGTATTAAATAGTTTTTTATGTACTTTCTTTCTTCCTTTTATTTCGGAGGTAAAAGGAAGAAGGAAAACACCGGAACAAACGGATAACCACTATGCCCTTCGGGCATAAGATTAAATGGCTGATTCGGCAAAGCCGAATTTACCTGCGGTGCTTTCGCAAGAACGTGGGAAAATAAACATTACATATATTAGTTTTACAATACGCAGTAGTGCAGGCTTTGCCTGCAGCAATCATTCAATCCTTTCAGCCGAAGGCTGACCTGAGCATCCATTCAATCCGGTGTCTCTCTTCTTCTTTTGCTTCGTTTTCTTCTTCTCTCTACCTCCGAAA
>JAEEHV010000045.1 GCA_016280955.1 Candidatus Gastranaerophilales bacterium
AGAAGATACTGCAAATCTTCAAGATGAGGTTATCAGTTCTTTAATAGAACTATCTAAAACTACACCAAATGATGAAACTACACTAAAAATCATAGAAGGTCTTTTTACAACAATTACAAATGCTAATTTTGATAATGAGTCTTTAAAAACTATGATAAATAATCCGAAATATGACATGAATGATATTTGGAATGACAATGAGGATATCAGAAGTTTAAAATCACTGATTTTATTCGGACTTAAAGGTATGGCTGCTTATGCTCATCACGCTTGGGTCCTTGGATATAAAGACGAAACCGTAAATAATTTCTTTTATGAAGGTTTATCTGCTTTGGAAAAAGATTTATCAACAGATGAACTTATTGCTCTTGTTTTAAAAACCGGAGAAGTTAATTTTAAATGTATGGAAATGCTTGATAGAGCTAATACCGAAACTTACGGTAATCCTGAGCCGACAAAAGTTACAAAAAACATTGAAGCAAAACCTTTTATTGTTATAACGGGACACGACTTGCACGATTTGAAAATGTTATTAGAACAAACAAAAGATAAAGGAATTAATATTTATACTCATGGCGAAATGCTTCCTGCTCTTGCGTATCCGGAATTGAAAAAGTATGAGCATTTAAAAGGCAATTTTGGAACGGCATGGCAAAATCAGCAGAAAGAGTTTGATAATATTCCGGCGCCAATTTTATTTACAACAAACTGCATAATGCCTGTAAAAGACAGTTATAAAGACAGAGTATTTACAACAGCTGCCGTACATTATCCTCAATGTACTTATATTAAAGCTGATAATAACGGCTATAAAGACTTCACCCCTGTTATAAATAAAGCATTAGAACTTGGCGGTTATAAAGAAGTACAGAAAATGCCCGGTATTAACGGTGGTGAAAGTTTAACTGTCGGTTTTGGACATCATACAGTTTTGTCTGTTGCCGATAAGGTCGTTGAAGCTGTTAAATCAGGAGCTTTAAAACATATCTTTTTAGTCGGCGGATGTGACGGGGCGAAACCCGGAAGAAATTATTATACAGAATTTGTAAAACAAACGCCAAAAAATACGCTCGTTTTAACTTGTGCTTGCGGGAAATACAGATTTAATGATTTAGAATTAGGCGATATAAATGGTATTCCAAGATTGTTGGATTTAGGTCAATGCAACGATGCTTATTCAGGTATAAAAATTGCGGTTGAACTTGCTAAAGTATTTAATTGCGGTGTAAATGACCTGCCTTTATCTATAGTTCTTTCGTGGTATGAACAAAAAGCAGTCTGCATTCTTTTAACTCTGCTTTATTTAGGTATTCAAAATATCAAACTCGGACCAAGTTTACCTGCATTTGTTTCACCAAATGTTTTAAATGTCTTGGTTGATAAATTTAAAATCGCACCAACAACAACGCCTGAAGCGGATTTAAAAGAAATATTGACAAAATAATTTCTGTAAAGGGCGGTGTCGCCCTTTTTATTTAAATTTATTATTTGTTGGAAAAACAACAGAAATTTAATAAAATACATCTTAAAATAAATATATAGAAAAGAACAAATCAAGAGGTAATGCTTATGGAAAAGAATTGTTTAAATTGCACAAATGTTAGAAAAGTAGTTATGATCGGCTGCGGATTTGTCGGTGCCGCTTGTTCATTTGCAATAATGCAATCAGGTTTATTTTCTGAAATGGTCCTTATAGATGCCGATAAATCAAAGGCTGAGGGTGAAGCGTTAGATATAAGTCATGGAGTGCCGTTTGCAAAACCTATAAAAATTTATGCAGGGGATTATGACGATATTAAAGATGCAAGTCTGGTAATCATAACGGCAGGAGCAAATCAAAAACCGGGCGAAACAAGACTTGATTTGGTTAAGAAAAATATTTCTATATTCAAATCAATAATTCCTGAAATCAAAAAAAGAGAATTTAATGGTGTTCTTTTAATTGTTGCGAATCCTGTTGATATTTTAACAACAGTTGCACTAAAACTTTCAGGACTTCCTGAAAATAAGGTCATTGGTTCAGGAACAGTTTTAGATACCGCAAGGTTAAAATATGAGCTCGGAAATCATTTGAATGTAGATTCAAGAAGTGTACACGCATTTATTATAGGTGAACACGGTGATTCTGAAATTGCAGCTTGGTCGAGTGCAAATGTTTCAGGTATCCCATTACATAAATTCTGCGAAATGAGAGGATATTGTGACCACGAAGGAAATATGAAACGTATTGCAGAAAACGTAAAAAATAGTGCTTATGAAATCATAGAAAAGAAAAAAGCGACATACTATGGTGTTGCAATGGCCGTAAAAAGGATATGTGAAGCCATTGTGAGAGATGAAAAATCAATATTGCCTATTTCATCTATGATGAAAGGTGATTTTGGTATCAATGGAATTTCATTAAGTATGCCTGCAATAGTAGGTAAAGATGGAGTCGAATGTTTAGTTCCGATTCAATTAAATGAAGAAGAAATATCTAAACTTCAAAAATCAGCAAAAACATTATCTGATACTTTAAGTCAAAACGAGATATAGGGACAAATGCATGAAAGAAAAAACCGGACAGATATTTTCAATTACAAAAGATAATCCAACACTTGCAGGGTGTACCGTTTCAAAAAGTATTTATAGAGCGAA
>JAEEHV010000005.1 GCA_016280955.1 Candidatus Gastranaerophilales bacterium
CGATGATGAAGCTGCAGCAGTCAGAAAAAATGTCGACGGTTCAGTCACTGTTGTCAGAGCTTTCCCGATGATGGGTAACTAAATCAACAAAATAAATATATAAGGCGGATGCTTTAGCACCCGCCTTTTTGTTTTTGTATTTTTCCGATTCTGTTATTTCTGTGCAGCAGCATCGAGCGGTTGAGGCTGTTCAATATTTATTTGTGATGCTTTAGCCGGATTGAAAGAATCATTCAGGTATTCAATTTGTGCATTCTTGATAAGTCCTTCTGTCAGATTTCTCAGAACTTCAAGCTGTTTCTTTGTTTCCAGATAGTATTTAATTTCATCTTTTACCTTTGCAAAAGGTGTTGTTCCTGATTCCATTCTGTCTGTAACCTTTATAATATGGAAACCAAAGTTTGTTTTAACCAAATCACTTATTGTATCCGGTTTCATAGAGAATGCCGCATCAGAAAATTCTTTAACCATTGCCTGACGTGGGAAGAAACCTAATTCTCCGCCTCTTTCACCACTTGCTTTGTCATCTGATTTTTGTTTTGCAATTTTTTCAAAATCCTGAGGATTTTTCTTAACTTCTGCTAAAATAGCTTCAGCTTTTGCCTTTTGTGCAGCAACTCTTTTTTCTACTTCAGTATTCAATTGTTCCGGAGTAATGTCAGGATTTTTTTCTCTAATTTGTTGAATTATACTCAAAACATCAGCAGAAACCAATATATGAGAAGCTCTTACCTGTTCTCCATGAGTAAAGCTTTGTTTATTCTCGTTATAATATTTTTCAGCCTCAGAATCACTTACTTCAATTTTCTGAATAGAATTTACAAGTTTTCTTATTTTAGCCTGTGTTTCCAAATCTTGCATAAATTCGTTATTAGAAACACCTCTCTGCTTCAAAATACGATTCAGTTCTTCTTTTGAGCCAACTTTATCTATAACGGATTTCAATTCGTTTTGAATTTCCTCTTTTGAAGCGGTAATACCTCTTTTTGCAATTTCATCATCAATGATAGCTTTTACTATAAGCTCACTTACAACTTTATGTTTAAAAATGCCATACATAGGGTTTTCGTCAGATTTGATAAAGTTTTTTGAACCGCCAAAAGACTTAAATGCCGATGCATCTACTGCTCTGTCAAAAGCCTTGTCAAATTGAGCCTGAGTAATGATTTGGTCATTAACCTTTATAATACCTTCATCTTTCTGCAAAAATGAGCATCCTGTCATTAACACAGCAGACATTGCCATACATACCAATAATTTTTTCATATATAACTCCTTAATTTTTAATCTCTCTACAAGCTCTATAATAAATCAAAAATACTGATTTGTGAATGTTTATTATATATGTAACGTTTTGTTACAAGGAACATACAAAATTTCGAAAATTTCTGTTACAAGAACCTTATATAAAAGTAAAAGCGATAATATAAAGAATTACCGCTAAATTATGTGTGTGTATTATATTATAGATTTATATTTAAGCTAATGTATTAAACTTCTTTTCTGTTTCAGTCTGAATTGGCTCATTATCTCTGAGCATGCTGAAAGTTCTGTATAATTTGTAACCAAGAGCTGTCAACGGATCTGAGCTTAAAGAATCTGCATTTTGAGCAATTTCTTTGTTCTGCTGAAATTTAACAGATGCATTAGGATCTCTTAGCATAAGAATAGCATTTTGAGAATCCATTTCTCTTGATAAAACATTTTCTCTAAAACTTATATTTGATATTTTATTAATTTGCATTTTTATCACCTCTGTGAATCTTTTTTGTTATTAAGTGTTTTTTTAACACTTCATCTAACAAATTCATTATGCATCATTTGAAAAAAAATGTCAAGAGGGTTTTTTAAGATTTGTAAACTTTGGTTTAACCGTTGCACTGACTGGCTTTTGGATAAAATGTCAAAAGTACACTTATTGTAGTGTTTTGAGCATGCTTTTAATTTTTATTTAACCATGCCGGCAGTTTATTTTTCGCTTATAATATTTTTATGCTTAATAACAAAAAAATATTAATAGGGATTTGCGGCGGAATTGCCGCATACAAAATTTGTGAGCTTATTCGTCTTTACAAAAAAAACGGTGCTGACGTAAAAGTTGTCGTTACACCGAATGCCCTTAATTTTGTTACAAAACTCACACTACAAACACTTTCGGGAAATGAAGTTTTTGTTGAACAGTTTAATATTGACGAATATAAGCCCGAGCACATATCTCTTACAGATGCCGACATCTTTGTCATAGCACCTGCAACAGCAAATACCATAAGCAAAATAGCCCACGGAATTTGTGATAACCTTTTAACCACAACCGCCTGTGCTTTTAATAAACCGTTCCTTATTGCTCCGGCAATGAACAACAACATGTGGGAAAATACTTTTATTCAGGAAAACATTGCAAAACTGGAAAATGCAGGATATAACATAATTTATCCTTCGGAAGGATTTTTGGCATGCGGCACAAATGCTGTCGGAAGGATGAGAGAACCGGAAGAAATTTTTGAAAAAACGGTTGAAATACTGAATACACCCCACAATAACCCTCTGCACAAAGATGGGGAACACCTGTTACTCTCGGGCAAAAAGATTTTGATTACAACCGGCGGCACAAAAGAAAAAATCGATCCTGTAAGGTATATAACAAATAATTCCTCAGGAAAAATGGGAATTGCACTTGCAAATGCCGCTTCAAGAATGGGTGCAAATGTTACACTTATTTCAACATTTAATACTCCGGGACCTTTTGAAAATATTGTTACCGAGACTGCTGAAGATATGAAAACTGCCGTTGAAGAGCATTTACCGGAGCAGGATTGTATTATTATGGCGGCAGCTGTTGCAGACTACAAGGCTGCAAATTATTCCGAACAAAAAATTAAAAAAGGAAATGAAAATAAAATCTCAATAGAACTTGTTAAAAATCCGGATATTCTGAAAGAAATAAGTTCAATAAAATCAAGTGCCACAATCGTAGGTTTTTGTGCCGAAAGTGAAAACTTAATTGAAAATGCAAAAACTAAAATTCAAAACAAGGGATGTGATTATATTGTAGCAAATGACATTTCACGCAAAGATATCGGCTTCAACAGCAACGAAAACGAAGTTTACATCATTGACAAAAACCTGAATATAAATCATATTGAAAAAGATACCAAGGACAATATTGCCGTAAAAATTTTGGAGAATATTTTTGAATAAATATGATATAGTCCGTAAAATAGAAGAATTTGCACCGCCTGAAACCCAGGAAAACTGGGATTGCTCCGGTTGGGCAGTTTTGGCAAATCAAAATGACGAAGTTAATCGTATTCTTTTTGCACTTACGGTAACAGAGAAGGTTATTCAGCAGGCAAGAGAAAATAACTGTGACATGATAATCTCTCATCATCCGCTTTTTAGTGTTCCTCTCGAATGGAAAGATATTAATATTTACTGTGCTCATACAAATCTTGATAAGGCAGAAGGCGGTACAACCGACAGGCTTATTAAAGAGCTCGGCTTTACCAAAACCGAAAGTTATGAATTTGTAAGGATTGTAAGACCGGACAAGCCGATTACGGTTGCGGATTTGAGGCAAAAACTTTTAAAAATTTCTCCAAGATTGAGATACATCAATAATTACAACGTTGAGCAAATTAAATCGATAGGCTTTTGTGCCGGCTCGGGAAGTGAGTTTATAAATGAATGCGATACAGATGCTTTCGTTACGGGGGATTTAAAATTCCATACCGCTCTTGATTCAAAACAGGTTGTTTTTGACATCGGACATTTTGAAAGTGAAATTTTTGCCCCTCAAATATTAAAAGATATTACAAACGTTGGAGAGAAAGGATTTATAGCTGATGAAAAAAGTCCTTTTATTTAGTTTAATTCTTTTCTTAACAACAATAGCTGTTTGTGCCTATGAAACAATCATTTTTCATTTTCCTGACGGAGAACTTTGGGAAAAAGCTTATTATAAAAAAATCAACTATGAGGCCATTTTACAATATGTTCCTGCTGGAGAAACCTCAAATATTTGGACACGGTCTATTGTCGTACACTCTTACAACAATTCCGGATTTGCAGTCAAAGATTTTTCAGCAAATGAAATTCGGAAAATGAAAAGAATAAACCCGAACGGTAATTATAAAACTCTACGGATGAGAGAAAATGATGCAATATTTACAAGATGTACGGAAGAATACAAAAATATTCAACCGCACTGTGAATTTTTACGAATTACAAAAGCTCACGATGGCATTGTTTCAATACAGTACATGAACAGAAATAAAAAAGATTTTGAAAACAACTACACTCTTTGGCTTGAAACCATAAGAGGTGCTAAATTTATGTACAGCTATTATCGTGATGAAAGAACTTTTGATAAAGCAATTTATTTTGAATTATAATGCCGAATTAAAACTCTGCATCGCCTGATATGAGCTTCTTACAAGAGGGCCTATCTGATAATTTCTTATTCCGATTTTTTTTGCAAGATTTTTCAGATTTTCAAATTCTTCTAACGTATAGAATTTTGCGACCTCAAGATGTAATTTTGACGGCTGAATATATTGTCCTATCGTAACAATATCAACTCCGGCATTTTTTAAATCCGTCAAAGTTTCTTCAATATCTTCCGCAGTTTCACCCAAACCAACCATTAAACCGGATTTTGTAACAATATCAGAATGCTGTTTAACGTATTTAAGAACATCAAGTGAAATATCATAGCTTCCCTGTGGTCTTGCTTTTTTAAATATATTTTTTACGGTTTCAATATTATGATTAAAAACCTCCGGACAGGCTTGTATAATTATATCAAGACTGGAATATTTACCCCTAAAATCGGGAGTTAATATTTCTATTTTTGCATTACAAATTTTTCTGATTTCATCTATACAATTTTTAAAATGCTCTGCACCGCCATCAGGCAAATCATCTCTGGTAACCGAAGTTATTACGGCATATTTAAGTCCCAGCTCGTTAACCGCCTCAGCAACATGTTTTGGTTCCGATAAATCCAACGGCTCCGGCTTTGCAACAGAAATATTGCAATATCTGCAATTTCTTGTGCATACATTTCCCATAATCAAAAATGTTGCCGTATTTTTTGTATAACACTCATTTTTATTGGGACATCTCGCACCTTCACAAACGGTATTCAGACATTTTGATTTAAGTATTCTTCTTACTTTTTTCGTTTTTTCCGTATCAATAATCGGTCTTTTCAGATACTCCGGTAACCTTGGCATAACATCCTCCGATTGTCAAATTATAACATAACTGTACATTATTTATTAAAATTTTTCCTCAATTTTTTTCCGTAATAATTATATTAAGAATTGTAACAAATCATGCAAATGCTGAAATTAGCTACGTTTTAGATACTTTTTATATATAAGATGTAATATAGGATATTATAGACATGGCACCTTTGGATTATCTATCACTATTGAATAATGCAAAAACAGCCGGAACCGGTACTTCCGCCGGTCAGCAACCAGCTGCTGCAAGCGGTCAAACTTCTATGCAGCCTGTATTAAACAGCATAGTAGCTTTTGCATTAAGCAGCATGGATTCCAATGCCGATAAAACAGCCGAACAGGAAGTTAAAGATGGCGAACAAAAAATAAACAATATTGATAAAGCAAAAGAAACTGCCGCACAGCAAAACATGGCACAAATTGGCAAAATTCTTGAAATGATAGAAGCAAACAGAAAAAGTGCCGAAGAAAAGCTTAAAGCTATAGATGATACAAATAAAGAAAAAGAAGAACTTCAGAAAAAATTAGATGCTGCAAGTACTCAGGTTGAAATCATGAAGAAGAAAGTTAATTCTTCCGAATATACTCCGGCTGAAAAAAGAGCATTTTTAAAATCTATCAGCGAGTCCGGCAAAGAGATACAAGAACTTGCAGAACAATGTAATGCACTGAGTGAAAAAGTAAATAGTACAAATGCCGAAGTAGAAGAAATTTCCGGTAACAACCAAAATTTAACAGCGCAAAGCGAAGAAGAAGCAAACAAAGGAAATGCAATACAACGAGCTTATGCATTTCAACTTAGCGGAGAAATAACTAAACAAAATGCGGCGACAGCTGCACAAGCCGCTCAAAATACAAGTACAGCAGTAGCCGCAGAAGCAAAAGCCGCTGCTTTAGAAACCGGTGGTACCATAGGTGGAATGTTTACAGCAGGAGCAACGACGGCTGCCGCACAGGCAAAAGCAGCAGAGTTACATCAAGTTGCAGCTGCAAACTTCAATGCTGCAACAATCAGAGGAACAGGAACAGCATTGAATAACACAAGAATAGGTGCTTCTATTACAGGCATCGGACAAAATACACAAAACATAACTGCAGAAGACGGTAAAGTTGTTGGAGTCGGTTCCGACATCACAAACAAAACTGATGAATACAATGCAATATCCAGAGATTTAACAGGTTTGGACAAAAAAGCAGAGCAATTACAAACTGGTGCCACAATAATTGAATCTCAGGTATTAACAGCAGATGGTGCAGCTGCTGCTGAAGAACAAAAACAAAATGTACAAGGTAATAACGATGTTTTGGCAGAAACAAAAGCTGCTGCCGGAAATAGAGGAACAGTTCCGGCTGAAGAAAAAAATGAAGATAAAGAAAAAAGTGATGTAACAATAGGTGAAACACCGGATTTAAAATTAGACAAAGCTTAGTTATAAGTAATTAATTTTTTGATTTCAAAATCCGGCTAAAATATTACAATTATCCACTCTTTTTATTGACACCTGCTGCCCGTTATGATGTAATTATATTAACAGATGTATTACTAAATAAGGGGATAATTTATGGCTGCAAAAACAAAAGCAAAAACCAAAAAAGTTGTTGAATCTTTGGAAAAAACTCTCAAAGCATCAGACAAAGTTGAAACTCTTGAACAATTGGAAGTTTTAATTTCCAAAGTAAAAAAAGCTCAAAAAATTTATGAAACCTACACTCAGGAACAGGTCGACAAAATATTTAAAGCTGCCGCAGCTGCCGCAAATAAAGCAAGAATTCCGCTTGCAAAAATGGCAGTTGAAGAAACCAAAATGGGAGTTTTGGAAGATAAAATTATTAAAAACCACCTTGCTTCAGAGTACATCTACAACAAACATAAAAATGCCAAAACTTGCGGTATTATAAGTGAGGACAAAGAAAACGGTATAAAAACAGTTGCAGAACCTCTGGGTATCTTGGCAGGTATTATTCCTACAACAAACCCGACATCTACAGCAATTTTTAAATCTCTTATTGCATTAAAAACAAGAAATGCAATAATCTTCTCACCTCACCCGAGAGCTACAAAATGTACTATTGAAGCTGCAAGAATAGTTCTTGAAGCGGCAGTTAAAGCTGGCGCTCCGGAAAATATCATCGGTTGGATTGATGTTCCGTCAATTGAACTTTCAAATACTTTAATGACACATCCGGAAATCGATTGTATTATTGCAACAGGCGGTCCCGGCATGGTTAAAGCAGCATATTCTTCCGGTAATCCTGCACTTGGTGTTGGTCCGGGTAATGTCTCAGCCGTAATTGATGAAACAGCTGATATTAAGATGGCAGTTTCTTCAATTCTTATGTCAAAAACTTTTGATAACGGTATGATTTGTGCTTCTGAACAGTCGGTTATTGTTGTGGAAGATGTTTACGAAGAAGTTAAAAAAGAATTTATATACAGAGGAGCTTACCTTGTTTCAAAGGCTGAACAAAAGAAAATGATGGATTTACCGTTCATTGATCCTAAACGAGGTACTGCCCATCCTTCAATTGTAGGTCAACCTGCTCACAAAATAGCCGAGCTTTCAGGGTTCAAAACTCCTGAGAATGCTAAAATTCTTCTGTGTGAAAGACCGAAAGTTGACTGGAACGATCCGTTCTCAAGAGAAAAATTATCGCCGATTTTAACCATGTATAAAGCAAAAAATTATGAAGAAGCTTCAAAAATGGCTTACGAATTGGTTTCAAAAGGCGGAGCCGGACATTCTGCAGCTCTTTACACAGATGAAAGAAAACAAGACAGAATTAACACATACGCAGAGATGATGCCTGCCTGCCGTATAATCATCAATTCACCATCCTCTATGGGCGGTATCGGTGATATATATAACTTTAAACTTGAACCGTCACTTTCACTCGGTTGCGGTTCCTGGGGAGGAAATGCCGTTTCCGGAAATATTGGTGTAGAACATTTATTAAATTATAAAACTGTTGCTGAAAGGAGAGAAAATATGTTGTGGTTCAAAGTTCCGCCAAAAGTTTACTTCAAAAGAGGAGCTTTAGATCTTGCTCTTAAAGTTCTTAAAGACAAAAAGAGAGCCTTTATAGTAACAGATACTTATCTCTTTAATTCCGGTGCAGTTGACAAAATTACAAAAGTTTTACACGAAATAGGTGTAGAATATCAAATATTCTTTGATGTTAAACCGGATCCGACATTATCAACAATCAATCAGGCTATGGCACAATTAAGACCGTTTAAACCTGACTTAATCATAGCACTTGGCGGAGGTTCGCCGATGGATGCGGCTAAGATTATGTGGTTAATGTATGAACAGCCTGATGTTAATTTTGAAGATATTTCTATGAGATTTATGGATATCAGAAAACGTATCTGTCAGATTGACGATTTGGGTAAAAAAGCTACAATGGTTTGTATTCCGACTACATCAGGAACTGGTAGTGAAGTTACACCGTTCTCAATTATTACTGATGATGAAACTCACGTTAAGTATGCAATTGCCGACTATGCTTTAACACCAAACATTGCAATCATAGATCCTAACTTTGTTGACGGTATGCCAAAAGGTTTAACCGCAGCATCAGGAATTGACGCATTGGTACATGCAATAGAAGCTTACGTTTCCTGTATGGCAACAAACTTTACTAACTCTAATGCATTAGAGGCTGCAAAGTTAATATTCAGATATCTTGAAAGAAGCTATAAAGAGGGTGCTAACGATCCTATGGCAAGAGAAAAAATGCACTATGCCGCAACAATTGCCGGTATGTCATTTGCAAACTCCTTCCTCGGACTTTGTCACTCAATGGCACACAAGCTGGGTGCAATGTATAATGTACCTCACGGTGTTGCAAATGCTCTTTTAATCAGACAAATTATCAAATACAATTCAACAGATGCACCGAAAAAACAGGCAATCTTCCCTCAGTACAAGTATCCGAATGCAAAAGCAAAATACGGACAAATTGCAGACGAACTTGGCTTAGGCGGTAAGAATGACGATGAAAAAGTTGAACTTCTTATTAAGGCGGTAGATAAATTAATGGATGCAATAGAACTTCCGAAATCTATAAAACAATTTGGTATAGATAAGAAAGTATTTATGGAAAACCTTGATAAACTTGTTGAACTTGCATTTGACGACCAATGTACCGGAGCAAATCCTGTATATCCGTTAATGAAGGATATTAAACAGTTATATATTGATGCTTATGAAGGTAAAATATAAAAATCATCAATTTTAAAGGGAGATAATAATGACAATATCAAAAGAAAAAATAAAAGAAATTTTAAACAACATTCAGGACGGCGACCAGATTCTTAACTATATAGAAGAACTTGAAGATGAAAAAAAACATCAACACCAACACCATCACGAATGTTGTGATTGCGGCTGCGAAGACGAAGAACAGGAATGGGAAGAAATAGATACCGGATACACATCAAATTTATCCGTTAGTGACTGGGAAAAATTACTGAAAGATGAAACCGTTTTTAACAAAGATTCGTTAATTGTATTAAAAAGAATGCGTCATATTGCAGCTCCGACAGGTTCTGCCGAACTTGCGGATTTATTCGGATATGGAGCATTATTTTACTCTTTTGAGATGGATAAACTTGAAACAAGAATCGCTGAAAAATTAGATATACATGATATTCATGAGCTTGATAAATGGGCAATTCTTTTCAACGGCTGGCAGCAAAAAAATTCTTCTGACAGAATTTTTGCACTGCTTCCGGAGCTTTATGAAGCAATAGGAAATGTTGACCTGTCTCAGATTCCGTTAAGAGAACAGGATACCGTAAAAGAATCATAAAAAGAAAAACTGCTGCATTATACTAAAATATTTCACCTAGTTTGTTTTTTTCTGTAAAGATGCTCTGGGCTTTCTTTGTTTTGCCCTTATAGCATCAAGTTTTTCATTCAAATCAAACAGTTTATCTCTTAACAACACCAGATAGGTTTCCAAATTTGAATTTTGTAAATGTTCATTATCGTAATAATACAGATTTCTGTCATAATGTTCAAATTTGTCGGTTAATTTACGGATATTAAATCTTAAAAGTTTTTCATTAAGAATGTAGAAGGATTTTTTTATATTATCACCCTTCATTACAAGAATTTGTGTTGCAACATTATTTGGAATCACAGGATAGCTTAATCTTAAATCATAACCTTCCGGTGTAATTTCTTCAAATCTTACTGCAGTAGTTGCAAGCTGAGTGGATATGCCGTTTTCTTCTTTGAACTGTCTGCGCTTGTCAAATTTTCTTATATACTTCATTACGTTTGTTTTATATTTTGTAAAGTTTTCGGAAATCTCACCAAGAATTTCTCGTTTTGACTCTAAAGAAGCAACATCATTATTGGAGTATATTCTTTTGTTTTCTTCCTGAGTTCTAAGCCAGTTTTCCGTATGGTCAATAAACAGTTTTAATTCTCTGTTTAAACAGGAAAGATAAGAATATAAATCCGAATTATCTATTTCGGCTTGAGTATAATAATCCGGAATTGAATTTTTGCGTTTTATACAATTTTCGTAAACAGCTTTTCTGAAGGGAAGATTCCTCTGAACACTGCCTTCTTCCTCGGAAATAACAAAATTAAGTTCTTCACCGCTGATGCTTGTAACTGAAAGTGATACATACGGTCTGTTTTTATGAGTTATATATGCAAAAGAAATCGGCTCACCCATTGGTCCTATGTCTTTAAAGGCTATTTTATTCATTCCCGGCTGGGTAATATAGTTTTTGTAATAACTTCTGACATTAAATCTTGAAGCATCATTTGGTACAATTCTGAACAATTTTTTGATGTGTTTAAACTTTTCAACAATGGACTGAATTATTTTTTCATCTTCTTCATCAATGTATCCTAAATCCTTAATCCCCGCCTTTCTGGGTACAACCCGCAGAGTTCTGTTAAGCTCGGCAATTTTTTGTGATGTTGTTTCTTTTGGTATAAAAGGCTTTGGAACATCATAAGTAAACTCTCGTTTTGCCGCAATAAGTTTTGAATCAACATAATCAAGCACTTCGCTCATAAAATCTTCCAGATTCGAACCGGATAAACTGCCTGTATGTAAATATTCGTCATTCTGATTATTTAGAGTAAATTTTTGATATAAACTGCCGTCTTCTTTATTTAAAGTATCAAATTGTAAAAATCCGACACGGGGCGAGGATACGTGATAATCAAAATTTTCTCCGGCAAAAATTATACCCTCATTTTTTGTTATTCCTATTTCTTTTATTCCGGATTTAGTTAATTTTACCTTATTTTGTGCCATTAATTCAGGGTTAAGCTCACAGTATATTTTATCAAAGACATACTCAACACTTTTCATCTGAGATTTCATATAATTTTGAGCATAATTTGAAAGAACACTGCACTTTTTACTTAAAACTTCTGTTGGAACTGATATTGCAAGATTTTTCATATTAAAAATAAAAAACGTAAAAAAATTTTTTGCTATTTAATATTTTCGTATATCAGTTTTAATCCTTCTAATGTTAAATCAGGCTCTACTACATCAAAACAATCCGATACCATGTGGTGCTTAACAAGTTTTGCATATCCTCCTGTTGCAACTATTACCGGATGAGAACCGAGTTCTGACTCACAGTCCTTAATCAGTCCCTCTATTGCATGTGCCTGTCCTTTAATTACACCTGACAATATACAATCCTTAGTATTTCTGCCTATAGCTTTCTCAATATTCTCAGCCCTAAGCTCAGGCAAAAGCGAAGTTCCTGTACCAAGAGCCTTTAGCTGCATTCCTATTCCGGGCATAATTACACCGCCTGAAAAAGCTCCGCTCTTATCAACTATATCAAATGTCGTTGCAGTTCCCATATCTACAACTATTGCGGGTAACGAATACTTTTTTAAAACAGCATATGAATTTGCTATTCTGTCAGCTCCGACTGTTTCCGGAAGTTCTACATCCAGCTTTAATTCCGTACTTAACGAAGAATCAACGATAACCGCCTCAATCTCAAAGGCTTTTTTTATTGCGGATTTTATCGTTTGTGTCAGTTCTTTAACTACAGAACTTATTATACAGCATGTTATCTTCTCATCACCGTATTCTTTTATAAAAATATTTTTGTAATCGTCCTCAGACAAACTTATATCAGAATCAAAGCAAGCTTTACCTACAAGCATATTTTCGTTGTATATACCTGTTGTAATAGCTGTATTTCCGACATCAATAACCAAAAGCATTAAGGCATTCCTTCCGTTTATCAGTTTAAATCTTCATAATTTTTCAGAGTGTCATTAATCATTTGCTGAAATTCGGCTCTGTATGATTTGGGACTTATTATTTCACACTTGGTATCATATCTCATAAGCCTTGAAAAAAGTATTTCCTTCGGCTCGGTACGATTTATAACATCCAAAGAACCATCGGCATTCATATTGGTATTTTCTCCTTCCCTTGGCTCATATCTTTGTGCCAACGGAGCTGTTAACCTGAATATTACTGACTGCTCACCGCCATAAGAACTAACAAACTTGTTATCGGTAACTTCTAAACCGGAAAGTCTGTTTATATCTATCATTCGCTCTTTTTTATAATAAACCTTAAAATATCTTTTTTTATCCGTTTCTACAATTTGCAGCGGAATACATTCACATACCGTCTGATTTTTAAATAACAGTTTAACCTTTCTTTTTTTGGCAACAGCCTTTTCAAAAATTTCATAGGATATATGAATACAGTCATTACTTACTTTTACAATATTTTTATCCGAAAACCTGCTTAACTTCCTGATGAACTCTTTATATATTTTTGAGCATTTTGAAGGAAATTCCATTGTTATTACCGATTCCAGCCTGTTAAAAAGTTCAATCTCCTCAAGGGAAAGCTCCATTCCGAAAGGAACATGCGCAACATAGTATTTGTTATTAATCTTTGGAATTTCAATACCATAAAACCTGCACGTATTGATATATTTACTGATAACACTGTTATTAAAAATAGAATCCGGCTCGTTTGCATTCAGTTTATCAATAAGTTCTGACATTGAATAATTACCCTGAAATAACAACTGCAGAGTTTTTATAACCTGTATACAGGAAAGATTTCTTTTTTGTGATAACTTATCCATTATACATATTCCTCATCTCTTTCAGTATTGCTATTATATCAGCCCTGAATTCCGCCGGTTCCGTAACCGTGCATGCCGAACCCAGTGAAAGTATCCGCTGAACCGCATAAAATTTATTATGATAATTACCCTCTATTAAATATTTACCGTCATCTCTTCTTTCAATTATTGTTTCACTGTCATCAAGCCCTGACAGACCGAAATTGCTCAGCAAAAATCTTACACATACAGGTTTTGCACCGGGGAACCCACCCTCATTTGATTTACGAAGGATAATTTTTATAATTCTTTTAACATGGAGCGATAAGCCTTCACCTGAATTTATATCATTTCCCCAAAGGTAAATTTTATCATTTTGAAATATAATTTTCCGAACGGCAATCTCTATAATTTTACTGTTTTTTGATGCCGGTGATTTATATTCTAAAGTTAAAATACTGTTATTCTGACAGTCTGTTATTAACTCATTTAAAAATTCTGATTTATACGATTTTAATACGGATATGCCGAGAATTTTCTCTTTTATGGTTTCATCAGTTATATAATTGCTGATTTTTCTGAATAAATCATCATACTGAATCAAAGTCGGAATATCTGCTTCTTCTTTGATTTTTTTGTATGCACGACGTATAACACCAATTTCTTCGTCAGTAATATTCAGAGAAAAAGGATGTTCCAGAAGGCGGTATTTGAAATTTGTGCTTTTATCGGCTCTCGTTATTTTGCACCCCATAACCCGTAATGTATTAAGGTCAATTCTTAAAATATCATTGGAGCTTGACTCGTCAATAACGTTATGCTGCAAAAAAGTCTTTCTTATATCTTCAAGTGACTGAGGCTCTTTAACCAATAATCCGAATAAAATTAATGCCCGTAAGCCTGTTAGTGATATTTGGCATAATTCCTCTTTGGTTGCAACTTTTAACACCTTTATCCCTCGTTTTAATAACTGATTAACTATATTAATTACATAAATTTAACAAATATTCAATCATTTCATTATTATACTTATTATCAACCGAACTGAACCCTAAAACATCACCGCCGAATTCTTTTCTTACGTTGTTTAAAACACTCAGCCGCTTTCCTCCGGCAACATAATCTATTTTTGTCACAACGGTAAAAATCGGCAAATTGTATTCCAAAACCCATTCTCTCATTTGATAATCATTTTTTTGGATATCATGCCTTGCATCTATAAACTGAATCAATGATTTTATCTGTTTTCGTTTTAAAAGATATTCTTCCAGGTTCTTCTGCCATCTTGCCTGTGCTTCTTTTGAAACTTTCGCATAACCGTATCCGGGAAGATCTGCAACCATAAATCTGTCAGAAAAATTAAAAAAGTTTATCAGCCTTGTTTTTCCGGGAGTATTTGATGTTTTTGCAAGTTTCCGGTTATTACAAAGTGTATTAATAAATGAAGATTTACCTACATTTGAACGACCAAGGAGCGGAAATTCAGGAAGCCCTGTTTCCGGACATTGAGATAATTTTTCTGCGCTGATTAAGAATTTTGCATTAAGCTGATTCATTTTTTCTCCCGGATTCCTCTCTTCTGTTTTCGCGGTTTGCTGCCCTGTGAGTAGCCAAACTCAGAAAATTGTACATTTTTTCGTTATCTATAACAGTTAACTGCGCCCCTTTTTTCAAAAAATTAAACTCCAACGGAGGTTTTTGGGCAAATAAATTCCCTGTCTGCAAACTTACAATCTGTATAAAATTTTCTCTCAGGATACTGAGAGGTTCCTTTAAAAAGGTTTCAAAAGTCTTTAATATATTCATAAATCAGCTATACTTCCCAATAAAAATATTGTATAATACTCATAACGGAAAGTAAATATGAATGAAAAAGAAAAACAATATATTAATGAGTTTAAAACTTACCTGAGTATAGAAAAAAACTTTTCGGAGCATACACTTTGTGCTTATTGCTCTGATATTGTAAGTTTTATTTTGTGGCTGAATGAAACAAGCTGCGTTGATGTCAATTTCGATAAACTCAGAGAATATCTGCATTTTATTCAGAGATTTGATTACAAAAAAACAACAATAGCACGCAAAACCGCATCCATAAGAACTTTTTACAAGTTTCTATTCAGAGAAAAATATATTGATTCCAATCCGGCACTTTCACTTTCGGCTCCGAAACGTCCGAAACCGCTGCCAAAATTCTTAACTCCGGATGAAGTTGAACAAATTCTGAATAACGTCAGAATTGATACTCCGGCAGGATTCAGAAACAGAGTTATTCTTGAACTACTATGGGCAACCGGAATGCGTGTTTCAGAACTTTCTAACCTGAACTTTGGCGATATTAACCTCGAAGAAAACGAGATAAGAGTATTCGGTAAAGGTGCAAAGGAAAGGATTGTACTTATCTCAGAAAGAGCAAAAAACTACCTTCAACAATACATAAACTCCGCAAGGAATCTGATTGTTGCACCCGGTTATGAAACACCGGACACAGATGAAAATTCTCCGTTATTTATTAATAACACAGGATACCGGCTCCAAAACAAAACCATCAGAACGGTTATTAACGAAACAGTAGCCAAAATTGAACTGCCTAAAAAAGTTACACCGCACGTATTCAGGCACAGTTTTGCCACAAAACTGATTGAAAACGGTGCCGACCTTAGAGTTGTACAGGAACTCCTCGGCCATGCCGGAATCTCAAATACTCAAATTTATACCCACGTTTCCATGAAACACATGAAAGACGTCTATGAAACCGCTCACCCGCACGGAGGGGGGGGTAAATAAACAGTGATATTGAGCCGGTTGAACGGAATACAAGATAGTAGTTTTGGTAAAAACAAAAAATCGTCTAAAATTCTTTTGCTTGAATTGTTTCCATCACATCCTGCAACCATAATTTTATATATTTTGAACCGTCAGTTTCAGGATATTTTTCAAGAACCTTAAAAGCATCTCTAACATCATCTGATGCACGTTTAGCAGGGGTGCTATAAATATCACCTGATAGGGCATGGCTTATTATATTATAATCGTCAGAAGAACAAGAATTCAAAAAATCTTCCAGCTCACCTTGAAGTCTGTACATCAAAACAGATATATAATTACTTACAGGTGAATCCGGCTCTTCTGTTTTACCAAAATGTTTATTTGCAACATATACCGCATTTACGTCATTTGGATTATCTCTGGCAGTTTCAAAAATTTTTTTGTCTTTTTCGCTGTAATTGCCTTTTTTTATTGCATCTGTTGCAGCAAGACGTTGTGCATATGTATCAAGGCTTTCATCAGGTCTGGCATTTTCATTTGTTTTGTATTGCATTTGCAAATATCTTATGTGAGTATCTTGTACTTTTTGTTCAAATTTTGCCTGTTCGGATTTTTCTTCGGCATCAAGCTGACAATCTATAAACTTATCAACAAATGTGTCATAATTCATATTAGGTGTTAATTCAAACAAATCAAATTTTGCAGCTTTTGCAGCATTTACCTCGTCTTGGTCTAAAATTTCATCATCATTATCCGATAAGTTAAAGTTAAGTCTATTAAATAATTTGTCATACGATGAATAAAAATCAAAGCTCATTATATAATTCTTTCTAATTTAATTCCTATATAAAAAGTTATCGGCAGAAATTTGAATAACTTTAGTTTACATCAGGTTATCGTTACAAAACTTTACACCCAAGAAAAAAGATAATTATTTTTTATTTACCCCTATTATGATATAATCAAGTCGTGGGCTGGAGGTTAGCTCTCGCTATAAATGAGGTTATTTCGTTGATTATTAAAGAAGATTTTGAGATAAAAAACCTGACTACTTATAAAATCGGAGGAAAAGTCAAAAAATTATACTTTCCCGAGACTCAAAGCGAGTTTACCGAGATTTTGAAAGAACTTGATAATTACATAGTTCTCGGAAGCTGTTCTAACATCCTTTTTTCATCAAACGGTTATAACGGAAATATTATTTTAACAACCGAGCTTAAACAGTTTGAAATAAGAGAAACAAAAGTTTTCGCCGCAGCAGGTGTAAAAGGACCGCTGCTTGCACAAAAAACAGCAGAAGCAGGGCTTAGCGGATTTGAATTTATGATTGGTTTCCCCGGCTCAATTGGCGGTGATATATGTATGAATGCAGGAGCCCACGGACAATGTATTTCGGACAATCTCACTCAGTGTTGTTTATTTGATACAAAAACAAAAGAAATTATTTACAGGAACAAAGAAGAACTTGATTTTTCATACAGGCATTCTCTTCTAAAGGACGGCAGATATATTTTATTGCATGCGGAATTTGAACTGAAAAAAGCTCCGCAGGAAGATATTCAGTCACTAATAGACAGAAATCTGGAATTCAGAAAAAATATTCAGCCATCATTAAAAACTCCAAATGCCGGAAGTGTTTTTAAAAACCCCGAAAACGACTCTGCCGGAAGGCTTTTGGATAAAGCCGGAGTTAAAACGTATGATTTACCGAGAGTAAAAGTTTGGGATAACCATGCAAACTTTATTATAAATAAAGGCGGTGCAACATCAGAAGATGTTCTCACTTTGATGGTTATGATGTATAATGCAGTTAAAAGCCAATATACAATCGAGCTTAAACCTGAGATATTATTTATTGGCGATAAAACAGAAAAAGAGGAAGAATTATGGAATATATTGTACCGTTAGAGGCAAGGGTTGCCGTTTTATGCGGAGGAATGTCATCAGAACGTGAAGTATCTCTGCGCTCGGGAAAAAATGTTTTGGGTGCCATGCAAAGACTTGGATACAAAAATGCAGAACTTGTTGACGTTTCACCAAATATTATGAATGACCTTAAAGGTTTTGAATATGCATACAACACAATGCATGGTAAATACGGAGAAGACGGTTGCATTCAGGGAATTTTAGAAATCCTGAAAATACCTTATACAGGCTGCGGAGTTATGTCCAGTGCAATTTGTATGAATAAAGAGTACACAAAAAGGATTCTTTCAACCTGCAAAGAAATTCCGCTTATTAAATCCGTATTCGTAAAAAAAGGCGAAAGGGTAAATGAGTGTGTAACAGAAGCCGGATTAAAATATCCAGTTATAACAAAGCCTGTATCCGAAGGTTCAAGTTTCGGTATGACAAAAGTTAACAAGCCTGATGAACTTGAAGCTGCATATCAGGAAGCCGTAAAATTTAATGATGATGTTCTGATAGAAGAATTTATTGATGGCTTTTTTGTAACAGTCGGTGTCTTAGGCAAACAGGGCGAAGAATTTGCAACAGAAATACTGGAAATTCGCACAAAAACCGAATGGTATGATTTTGATGCAAAATATACCAAAGGTTTATCCGAATTTATTGTTCCGGCAACAGGTCTGAGCAAAGATGCAACACAAAAAGTTAAAAATATTGCCGTAAAAGCTCATCAAACAGCCGGCTGCAGCGGTGTATCAAGAGTTGATTTTATGATAAAAGATGACAAACCGTATTTTCTTGAAATCAATACAAATCCGGGAATGACCGATACAAGTGATTTACCGGCTCAGGCGAAAGTTATGGGCATAGATTATGACAATCTCGTTTTAATGATATTGAACAGTGTAGGACTTAATAAATAATGTCGGACGAACAATTTGAATACAACCACAGGTTTACAAGACAAAGAAGGAAACAGCAAAAAAAACTGCAGCGCCAGGTTAAAAAATCAAGACGCAGATTAAACAGGCTGAGAATTATATGGAAACTGTTTGTTCTTATTATGCTTACCGCACTCTGTTTTTACATACTTAAAATGCCTCAGTGGCGATTGCACAAAAATGCATTTGACAGTCTTAAAAGTCCGGCTTTAGAGATTGTTAACAATAAAATTGTTCCTTCACAAAAGGTATTGTCTGCATTAAGAAGAAATCAGGTTTCCACAAAACCGATATTTCTAGTTAAAACAGATAATTTAAAAGAAAGCATCATGCAGCTGGAACCGGTACAAGATGTTTACATAAGAAGATTTTGGTATCCGGCACGGCTTAAAATAATTATTGTTGAAAGAATACCTGCTCTTACAATATCACCGGATATTGAAATTCCGCCCATTGCATTCTTTTCTTCCGACGGAAAACTTATAGGACGGGATTATATGCCGCTGCCGCCCGAATACAAAACAATCAAAATAATCACTTATGGTGTTGAAGATGATTACAGAAATTGGGATAAAATAAAGGTTAACAATTTCAAAAAACTTGCGGCTCTGGTTGAAGATGCCTCTGGCGAACCTGTTGAATATATCGATTACAGAGATCCAAAGGATGTTTATGTCAAAATACCTACGGTAAATATAAGGCTCGGAAGTTTTAATGCCGGTGTGTATGATAAAACTAACAGACTCAGAACCCTTGTTCCTCAGGTAAAAATGCTTAATAAGAAAATTAAGTATCTTGATTTGCGATGGGATTCCAATTTTATAAAACTTGATGAATAGTAAAAAGGTAAGCTATGCCAAAATCCTGTTATATTCATATTCCGTTTTGTTCGGGAGGTAAATGCAAATACTGTTCTTTTGTTTCTTTTAACAAAAGTGAATTGATAACAGGATATATTTATTCTTTATTGAAAGAAATTAGCGATAACTATTCGGGTGAAACATTAAAAACGATTTATTTAGGCGGCGGAACACCATCCCTTGTGTCCGCAGAATTACTTAAAAAAGTTATCGGTAAGTTTAATTTAGCTGATGATGCAGAGGTTACAACAGAGTTAAATCCGGAAAACGGAAATTACGATTATTTAAAAAAACTCAGAGAAATCGGATTTAACAGATTAAGTATCGGCTCACAAACATTTGATGATGAATTATTGAAGTTAAGCGGCCGCCGGCATGATTCGGAAGATATAATAAAAACTGTTGAAAATGCCAAAAATGCCGGATTTAATAATATCAGCCTTGATTTAATCTACGGGCTTCCGACACAAACAACAGAGGGAATAATAAAAGATTTGGATAAGTTTCTGGAACTCGGAATACAGCATATCTCAACTTACGGACTAAAAATAGAAAAAGAAACTTTTTGGGGTAAAAATCCGCCTGAAAACATTCCTGACGAAGATATACAGGCAGATATGTATGAGTGTATAAATGAAAGATTGACAAATGCAGGCTTTTACCGGTACGAAATCAGTAATTTTGCAAAACCGGGTTTTGAATCAAAACATAATCTTAACTACTGGAACAATGAAGAATACTATGGTTTTGGAGTTTCTGCCCACGGATACTGCGGCGGTGTAAGATATTCAAACTATTGCACACTTGAAAAATATATGAATAACCCTTCATCACACGAATACGGAAAGTTTTTAACAGAACAGGAAAAGCTCGAGGAAGAAATATTTTTAGGTTTTCGAAAAACCGAAGGAATAAATATAAACCGGATTAAAGAGAAATTTGGTATAGATTTTGAGAAAAAATACAGGTCTGTTATTGAAAAGTATTCGGATTATATAATCAAAACACAAGACGGATTTGCTTTTAATCTGAAAGGTTCAATGCTGAGTAATGAAATTCTGCCTGAATTCCTCGACTGAAAAAGTGTATAAACAGGAAAGTTGTTTTTATTATTTTTCCAATTATTTGTTTTAATGTTAATATTTTTTTATGAATAAATGCAAAAGTTTTAAGCCATCTGTAGATAATAACTCTAAAATTCTTATTTTAGGTTCAATGCCGGGAATTAAGTCACTGGCTGAACAACAATATTATGCCCATCCGCAAAACAGGTTTTGGAAAGTAATGGGGAGTATTTGTAAAACTTCTGATTTGCACGAACTTGATTACAATAAAAAGCTCGAAGTTCTTTTAAATAATAATATTGCTCTCTGGGATACGATAAAATCCTGCAACCGTGAAGGCAGTCTTGATTCTGATATTCAAAATGAAATTCCTAACGACATAAGAAAACTTTTAAAAAAATACCCGAATATCAAAACAATCTGTTTAAACGGTAATAAATCATATTCCTCATTCATAAAATATTTTCCGGATTTATCAGAGAAATACAATTGCTTCAAAATGCCCTCAACAAGCCCTGCTAATGCGAAATACAATTTGAACATGCTTATTAATGAATGGAAAATTACATTAGATAAATGATTAAAGAATTTTTATTTTTGTGCAATAATTTGTGTATAATGTTAAAATGAGGTTTTTATATGGAATTTTCAATCAAAAAATCAGGTATAAACAGTTTATACGTTCAGGCTTCAGGCAGACTTGACCTGGATAGTGCTGTTGAATACGGCACAAAAATAAAAGACACCATAGAGGATTCCGAAGAAACTATAAAAGAACTGGTTCTTGATTTTTCAGCAATCACATTTATTTCAAGTTTCGGATTGAAGGTAATTTTAGAATTATATAAACTTCTCAAAAACCAGGAAGGTGTTTTAAAGCTCAAGAGTGTTTCCGAACAATTAATGGATTCCTTTAAAATGGTTGGATTTGATAAATTTTTAGTGTTTGAATAATGTTTAAAACAGTAAAATCAAAAATTCTTATTACGGCAATCCTGATGCTGACAGTTTTAATGTCTGCATTTGCTTGTTATACGATAATTTCACGAATGAAAACAAAACAACTTATGGTACAAAATTATGTGTTTTCAGTCGATAAATTTGTTCAGGATATCAACCAAAAAATTATAAAGTATGAAGACAATTCCCGTGATTTGGCAAGAATCGGAAGTTTATTCTACCAAACAGACAGAAGTATTGATTTAACAAACAAAACGATTGTTCAGATTTTTGAAAATTATCCGGAGAGTTTGGGGGGCGGAATTTGGTTTGAACCGTATGTTGTTGATAAATCAAAGAAAAGACTTTGCTTTTATGCATATCGTGATAAAAACAAAAACATAATACTTGATGAAAGTTTTAACAGTGAAGAATATAATTATCATAACCAGAACTGGTATAAACAAATAATCTCAAAAGTTACACCGGAAAATAATATTGCCTGGTCAGCACCTTACTACGAAAATCAGGGAAGTTATACCCTGATGATAACAATAGGTTCCGGAATCTATGTAAATAATAAATTAATCGGTATATCTACCGTTGACTGGGAAATAAACACAATTATAGATGACATCTCAAAAATGAAACCGCTTGAAAAAACTTTTTCTATGTATCAAAACGGTAATGAGATAAAAAACAGTTTTGCCCTGCTTGGAACAAAAGAGTATGATTCCATTATTGCAACTAACGATCCGTATCTTAAAGATATCAAACTTATCGGACATTCACTAAAAGAAATTCCGTGGTATGCAGATAATTTATACGGAATAACTTATATCAAATACCATAATAAAAAATACATTCCTTTCTATAAAACCCTGCGCAACGGAATGGTTTTTGTAATATGTGTACCTAAGATTGAAATATTCCGGGGAATAAACAATTTCTACTTAAATATGCTTATCGTGCTGTTCCTCATAAGTATAGGAATTCCGGCACTTTTGTATCTGAGCATGAATTTGTATATTATTCATCCTATCGCCAAACTGACTGATATTGCACATAAAATCAGTAACGGTGAAGATACTGATATCAAAATAGAAAAACCTGAGGAATTTGCACAACTGGCTACGACTTACGATAAAATGACAAGAAATATAAAATCAATCACGCAGGAAAGAGCAAGAATAAACTCTGAGCTCTCTATTGCAAAATCCATTCAGACTTCAAGTTTACCAAACGTATTCCCGCCATTCCCCAACGAAACAGCATTTGATATTTTTGCTTCAATGGAGCCGGCTAAAGAAGTAGGCGGAGATTTTTACGATTTCTTTTTTATTAACGAAACCAAATTTATGTTCCTGATTGCTGATGTTTCAGGCAAGGGAGTTCCTGCAGCTTTGTTTATGATGACAGTAAAGACTCTCATAAACAATATGTCCCAAATGAATTACAGCCCGAAACAACTTATTGAAAACATAAATAAAAAAATCTGCGAAACAAATAAAGAAGGGTTCTTTGTTACTATGTTAGCAGGTATTGCAGATACTAAGACCGGAGAATTAAATATTATAAACTGTGGGCACAATCCGCCTTTAATAAAAAGAAAAAATGAAACTTATGAATTTTTGGAACTGAATCCCAATATGCCTTTGGGTATTTTTGAGGATGCTGAATTTGAGATATATAATACCGTTATGAATCCGGGGGATTTAATATATACATACACAGACGGTGTTACGGAAGCTGCAAATATAAACAATGAAATGTATAAAGAAACAAGACTTCATGATTGTTTAAATAATATTAAAGAAACAGAAGCAATAAAAATTGCACAAAAAGTAAAAAAATCTATTCAGGAATTTACCGAGTCTGCTCCCCAAAGTGACGATATCACAATGTTGATTTTTAAATACATCGGAGGGGCAAATGAGATAAATGGGGAAAATGAGGTAAATAATATGAAAACGTTTAGTCAGTTCGTCACTCAGGAAAATTACAAAACCTTTTACACATGGTTACATGATGCGTGTCGGGAATGGAACATAAACGACAACTTAACAAATAAGCTTGATATGTGTGCGGAAGAAATATTTGCAAATGTTGCATTTTATGCATATCCTGAAAAAAATGGTATTATTGATGTCACATTAGATAAATCGGGTAACAATATAGTTTTTGAATTTAAAGACAGCGGAATTGCATATAACCCGCTTGAAAAACCGGATCCGGATATAACTCTGCCGCCGGAAGAAAGACCTCTTGGCGGTCTGGGAATATTTATGGTTAAGAGTATGGCTGATAATATTTATTACAAAAGAGAAAATGATAAAAACATTTTAACTTTAGTTTTTAAACTTGATGAAAAATCAGGGCTATAACGGGAGAAATGTAGAAATATCAAAAAACTATACACTCAGCTCACAAATCGCTTGAACACAAATAAGCGATAATCTCATATCTCCACCAATCAGAAGGCATAAAACCTTCTGATTGGTGGAGATGGCGGGAGTCGAACCCGCGTCCGATGCGGATACAAACTGATGTCTACGAGTGTAGTAACTTATTATCTCAACTTTCGCAAGGAAAATTACAAAACCTGAACGAAGCCAAAGACTTTTTCCGGAAGCCTAACCTTTAATGGAAAATCTTGATACTCATACCATCATTTGAGTACTGCGTCTTGCATACGGTCATTCTTTACCCTAACGGCAAGCTGGTCAGGGAGAATGGGCTGTTTGCTACAATTAAGCAGCAAGTCTAGCAGCTTTAGCTGCTCTGAAATCAGCCATAGAAACAACATTGTTGTCATTTAATTTAGTTTGCCCGTTGATAACCGAGAACAGCTCTCGGACTCGCAACCCGGATATACCAATCACAACGTCAAAACCGTGGCATCCCCTAGTTTTAAGGTGCGTTTTTTGATATTATATTTACCCTTTCAAGGTGCGTATTATCAGTATAACGCATTATATCAAATTTTCAAGTTATTGCGGAAGCTCAGGGCCTTTATACTTTTTATACAATTCCTCTACATCCTTTGCAATCTTTTTCTTTGATATCATTCTGGCATAAGTTTCAGCAATAAATTCTCCGATTCCCGATTGAGCATAAGAACTAATTTTACCTGCTGTTTGCTGTATTTGCTGGTTTGATAAAAATTCATATAAATCAGGATATAATTTTTTAAATTTTTCCGGATTTTCATTATACAATTTTGAATATTCATCTTTCCAGACAGAGCCCCAACGGTTTGATACTTCATCTACACCAAAACGGCTTTTATTATTAGAAGTTATATCCTGCCATATCTTTTTCAGACTAATATTTTTCCATCTTTTAATATCAAGCTCCTTCAGATTTTTTGCATAGTCCTGAAGATGCCCCATCTCATGATGAACAATACGTGCCGGAGATTCTAATCCATACCAGTATTCAAAATGTACATTTATTTCTTCTAATTTTGATATCAAATTATCTAAATATTCCTGTTGTTTAGAAGTTTTCATTTTTTCGACTTCTTCAAAATTGATTGTCAGATTATTCTGCCTCAATACATCCTGCTTTTTTGCAGCAATATATTTTAATGCACTAATTGGATTTCTGCGAGAACTCATAGCGGTACTTTTAGCATATTCTAACGTATAGAACAGTGTTTGTTTTTCTTCTGTCGTCAGATTTGCTTTATTATGATAATACCTACTTATAAGGGTTTGGGCATCGTCTTGCGGAAAAGGATAAAATAATCCCAGTCTGTATCTGCTTGATATATTTCCATCCTCAAATTCATAAATCTTTTTACCGTCTTTGTAGAACAAAAGCATGTCTATTTCTTTATTTAAAACCTTTTCATCAAAATAATTTTTATTAATTACCAAATCTCCAAAGTGCGGTGAATTTATATTTCTCACAACATAAGCTAAAAAATTGCGGTCTTTGTTTTTTGGAGCTTCAAAACCAAGCCTTTTTGGCATAAATACCCTGCCCTTGTTTGCATTTGATACTTCTATAATACCTTTGATAGCCGTATTTATTGCTTCTATTGTAAAATTTTTATCTACTTCTTTGATTTTCAAAAACTCTTTTGCGTATTTTATTCCTTCTTCTACTGTTTCAAACTTTGTAAACTGAATATTTTCAGGCATCTTTGAAATAACCAGTTTATCTTTATACAGCTTTGCTATTTTATCGCCACGTCTTTTTGCAATAATCAATACCGCAGAAGCCAATGTTGTAAGCAGTGCTCCGCTTGCTAACAAGTCCTTTTTTAGTTTTGTTTTTAAGTCTTTTTCTTTGGTTGAAATTGTAACAGAATCATTAGGATATTGAGCTGTTTTAGGCTCATTATCCGTTTTCTGCTGTTTTCGGAAAGTTATAACTGAATTTTTTTTAAGCGGTTGAACTAACACAACTACCCTTTTATTCTACGTAACTGTATATTAAAAGTTTGTGAAACAAAAAATTTGCCACAAAATGTGGCAAATTTTTACATTCTTAACATATTGTAAAATACTAGTACAAGTATTTATCTACAATAACCGAACAACTATCAGAAAAATCATTGTTTGTTGCATCTGATAAGTCAGATGTAAAACCACAATTTGTTACGTGAACTTTTCCGCCTTGATGTACACTTCTCAATACCCCCATACCATTGAAATCACTGCCCGGATTTAAAGCTCGTAACTGATTTAACATACAAGAGTTTTGGGTAGCTGTTATTGTTCCTGAAGATATAAATCCCTGCTCCTTCAGAACCGCTGCCTGTTTTGCCTGCCATCTTTCTATGTTCTTCAGAATAAAACTGTTTTTATATCTGTCAGACTTTGCCAATACACCTCTTACATAATCACTATACGTATGTGGATCGTTCATAAATGTTATTTTACTTGGATCAGCATCTGCAAAATCATAAAGTGTGCCTATCTTGTTTCCTGATTTATAATATCCCCATGCCATACATTTTGCAAGATAATACGGCACTGAGTGATTTGAATATCTTAAAAATTCGTCTTCATTTTCTGATTTTGCTTCACTATACACAACACGACTTTGCATATATCTTGGCTCAAACTCGGATATACCGATAGGAATAATTTGAGCATCCGCTGTTATACTCATACTTACATCATCATCATACGGTTCCAGTGCGGCAAATGTAAAGACATCGGGATCTTTTGTTAACTTCTTACCATCTGTACTGCCGGGTTCATATCTGCCTGAGTTCGGATATTTGTCTCCATTCATATCTGCAAATATCAGATAAAAATAAATTCCAGGTCTGTTAAATGATGTTTTATCATGAGTACCTAAACGTTCTGATATATAGTATTTGACACCGTTTACAGCTGTAAAGTGAGGTGTCTCAGGAAAAGTCCCGCCATCAGCAAGTGCTGATGATGACACAGGTGTAGATGAACAGTTTTCACTTGAATAGTTAATATAGTGGATTAAACCTTTACATAATTTCTCAGTTCCGCCATCATTTGTTGTTGAATGAGCAAGTTCGTGTGTTCCGAGTTCGGAATCTTCTACCTGAAAAGGATCTCTTGCCGGCTGTTTGCCTTCTTCAAGTCTGTAATAGTTCATTACATTATAATATGCTTTATTAAGAACATAATATGTATTAGAATGAACGTATTTTATTCCTTTGTCATAAGGCTTAAACGTTATAATTGCCGCCGTTGTTAATACACCAATTATCGCAAATGTGACCAATAACTCTGCAAGAGTAAACCCACTTTTATATTTCAATGTTTTGTCTCCTATATATTAATATTGCCAATGTTTCTCTTTAATCAAATCCTTATATGTCTTTGATGTTTTATTTGTTTCTAAGTATAATTGTGAAACTTTATCCGGTACTTGCAGTTTACCAAGATTATTAACCTGGATTTCAAATCTGTCCGGACCTTGACTTTTTGCACATGTGACTGATGCAGCTAGAGATGAAAAACCTGAAAAACAATTAGGACCTTTATCACCGTTTACATCAACATACATACTTTGGTATGTACCCGAACCGCCGCCAAAAGTGCTGATAGGTAATATCCATACCATACCGTCTGCTGTTGCAAATGTTTTTGAAGTAGCAGGTTGTCCTTTAACCATTGCATTCGTAAGGGTATAAGATTGACAGGATGCAGCACCTTTTACGTTAATTTTATCCACAAATAATTCACAGAATTTTTTATTTGCAACAGTTCCGTAGTATTTTCCCTTATATTTAATTTGAGCAGTATTTGCAAAACCTGATGTTTCGTCTTTATCTGTTTCTGCATAAAGTTCATCATCATTAATAAGTTCCGTAACGATTCTGCCTGCTTCATAATATGCTTTTTTAAGCATTACCTGCTCCTGATTAGGTCTTAAATTCCCAAACATAGGCATTAAAATAGCGGCAATAATTCCTATTACAATCATTACTATAAGAACTTCTGCCAATGTATAACCGGATTTTGTCTTCTTCATAATATATTATCCTTTCTTAATATAAACGGATTGTTTTCGTGTTTATTAAAATTTGGCTCTATATCAATTATAGCATAGTTTTATGCTTATGTGAATACTCGGCAAGCCAAGAATTTATCTTCTTTTTTCTTAATTGATTTTTTCAATTTTAATAACTTCCTCGTAGTCTTTGTTGGTATCATTACGTTTTATATATGCATCCAAAACTTTATCTTCTGTATATAACTGTCCGTATTTATCAACTTTTACCGCAAATCTGTCAGGACCTTCCGATTTGTCACAACGCAAAGTTGCACTCACACTTGAGGAATAATAAGAAAAGCAGTTTGGCTCATCTTCACCGTTAACATCAAATAGTATCAGCACTGCATTATCATTTGGAAAAGTGGTATATGGCAAAACCCAAACCATACGGTCATTTGTAGTAAATGATTTGTATCCGGCAGGTTGCCCCTTAGGCATTGCAGTATCTATACTATATTGATTACATGCAATATTACCTTTTATATCACCGATTTTATCTGCAAACAACTCACAAAACTTTTTTGCTCCGACTTTGCCAAACACTCTGCCATGATAGACAACAGAATTTGTATTTGAAAAACCTGTATCGCCTTCATCGACCTCAGGGTAAAAGTCTTCGTCATTTTTAAGTTCGTTTACAATCTTATCAATAGCGGCATAGGCTTTTTTTGCCATTACCTGTTCTTTATTAGGCATCGTTTTGCCAAGCATTGGCACCAGCATTGCTGCTATAGTACCGACAACAGCCACTACAACAATTACTTCCGTCAAAGTAAAGCCTGATTTTTTCTTCATAAAATTATATCCTTTCTTCACACACAAAACGGATTTTTTGTGTATTATCTATATTTCATTATACAATATTATAATCTATCTGTGAAGTATAACTTCTTAGAATCCTTTAAACTTCTAATAAAATGAGATTCATGGTATAAGTAATTGTATTGGATGTTAAAAAGGTTATAAAATGCCGCATTTTTTTATAAAACAAGAAAATTTAAATTCAGGGTTTATCAGGATTAATGATAATGAAAATTATCGGCATATTGCCCGTGCTCTGCGTGCAAGAGCAGGCGAAACACTACTGCTTATTGATGAAAAACAGATTCAGTATGAAACTGTAATAACTGAAATTACAGCTAATGAGATTCTTTGCAGAGTTAATAAATCATATCCGTCAAAACGGGATTTGGATTTTGATTTGTTTTTGGCACAATCACCTCTCCGCAGTGATTCGCAATTAACGGTTATGGAAAAGTCAACAGAACTCGGAATCAGAGGTGTATTCCCGGTTTTAACGGATAATTGTGCCGTAAAAAAAGAAACTGCAATATCTAAAACAGAAAAATGGCAAAAAGTTATGTACGAAGCCTCAAAACAATGCGAAAGAGCAAAAGTTCCGACTTGTTATCCTTTATCAACTCTTGAAGAAGTTATAAAAAATGATTTTGACAGAAGAATCGTTTTCGGAGAACGTTCAACAGAACAGAGTTTAAAACAATATCTGACTAAAAATCCGGTAAAAAAAGGTGAAAAAATTCTTGTTATAATCGGTCCTGAAGGTGGTTTTTCACAAAAAGAATTTGATTTTTTCAGAAAAAATAATTTGCCTGTTATATCACTGGGAGATTTGATATTGAAGGCGGATACTGCCGTAACGGTTGGATTGGGAGATATTATTTATGAATATCAGGGATGATTTTATATTAAATTCAATAAACGAAGGGTATCTCGTCGGCGGAATGGTTCGTGATTTTTTCATCTCAGAACTTAACAATAAAGAAATACATACCTGTGACAGAGATATAGCAATAAAAGGTGCAGAAAATTTTGCAAGAAACCTTGCCTTTGAATTTAATGCCACATTTATTACTCTTGATGAAACCAATCAAATATACAGGATTGTTCTTCCCGATAAAGAAAATTATGTTGATATATCAGAACTTCGCGGAGAAAGTATTGAAAATGATTTAACCGAAAGAGATTTTACAATAAACGCAATTGCTTTTGACTTAAAAAGTGAAGAATTTATAGATGTGACAGGCGGAATAAATGATATTCAAAACGGTGTCATAAGAGCAATAAAAGAGAAAAATTTTATTGATGATCCGCTGAGAATTTTAAGAGCTTTCAGGTTTATGGCAACAACCGGTTTTGAACTTGATGAAAATTTAATTCAAATTATTAATGCTAACAAGTTTTTACTTTGTTTGCCCGCAAAAGAGAGAGTTCAGGATGAAATAATGAAGCTTTTTGGCGGAAAATATACATCAAAATCTTTGCTGAAAATGTATGAAACAGGAGTTTTGGAAATTATATTTCCCTGTGTTTCTGAAATGGCAAAAGTACCTGCAAACACCCATCACCACCTGGATTTAATACATCACGTTATTGAAACCGTAAGACAAATTGAACTGGAATATGAAAGCAAGGACAAAAATTCGGAAGTTATACAACACTTAAATGCCGTTGATTTTGGCGGTTATCCGAGAATCAACCACCTAAAACTTGCCGGTTTTTTGCATGATATAGGAAAATTTTCCACCTGGACGATTGAAGCAAACGGCAGACACCGTTTTATTAAACACGATATTGTCGGTGCCGAATTGGTTGTTCCGCTGCTGAAAAATCTAAAATTTTCCAATAAACAAATTGAATATATACAAGAAATGATTCGTCAGCATATTTATCCGTCAAACATTATTTCACACCCCCGTTTGGATCAAAAAATTCTTATGCGGTATGTCAGAAAAATGGACAATAATGTTATTGATAATATTTTTATTGCAAAAGCAGACAGACTATCCGCCAGAGGACATGCTGTTACGGCAGAAATGATTGAAAATAACATACAAGGACTGAATTATCTTTTGAATTTTTATCTTAAAGTTAAACCAACATTAAAACCGCTGCCAAAACTTTTAGACGGAAATGAAATTATGGAAATTACCGGAATTAAACAATCACCCGAACTCGGTAATATTATTGAGCAGCTTCATGAAGCACAACTGAACGAAGAAGTTAACACAAGGGAGGACGCAATTAAATTTGTAAAAAATTTCCTATTTTACTAAATTGAATTAATGAATTGTTTATTATTGGTTTATGTAAATTTCATATCTTTTCTTTCCATGTTAAACTTATTTTATGAAAAAAATTGCTCTTATATCTCACGGATGTGCAAAAAACCTTGTAGATTCAGAACTTATATTGGGAATACTCGCCCAAAACGGTTATCAAACCACCCTTGATGAAAACGAAACAGATATTGTAATTGTAAATACCTGCTCTTTTATTTGTGATGCGGAACGTGAATCAATAAGTACGATACTGGAGCTCGTTGAAAAAGGGAAAAAGGTTATTGTTGCAGGATGTCTGGGACAAAAACACCCCGAAGAACTTAAAAAAGAAATTCCTGAAATCGCAGGAATTATCGGTGCAACAGATTTTGATAAAATTGCAGATGTTATTAAAAATATAGATAAAAATTATACTTCGGAAATCAGCAAACAACCTGATTACATTTATCCTGAATCCGTAGAACGTCAACAAATTACAATGGGAGCAAGTTCATATATTAAAATTGCGGACGGATGTAATTACAGGTGCGGATATTGCATAATTCCATATCTCAGGGGTAATTATCACTCCAGAAAAATTGAAGACATCGTTGCCGAAGCAAAAAAACTCGTTAAGAGAGGTGTGACAGAAATTATACTTATTGCACAAGATACAACCGGATACGGAATCGATATCTACAAAAAACCAATGCTTTCCGCTTTATTGGAAGAATTAAACAAAATAGACGGATTAGGATGGATAAGGATGATGTATGCATATCCTACAACAATGAGTGATGAACTTATTGATACAATTGCCAAATTAGACAAAGTTGTTAAATATATAGATATTCCGCTTCAGCATTCCCACCCCGAAATGCTTAAAGCAATGAACAGACCGGCTTTTGATTACAAACCGCTTATCAAAAAAATCCGCAAACAGATTCCAAACGTATCAATACGAACAACCTTCATTGTCGGTTATCCGACAGAAACCGAAGAACATTTTGAACACCTTAAGCAATTTATACAAGATGTGAAATTTGACCGTGTCGGTGTATTTGAGTATTCAAGAGAAAAAGGAACTCCTTCTTATGATATGAAGCCAAGAGTTACAAAAAAAGTCGCACATCAGAGATATAAAGAATTAATGAAGATTCAGCAAAATATTTCTCTTGAACGTAACAAAAGTTTTATCGGAAAAACTATTCCATGCATAATTGAAGCTATTTCTGACAGCGGCGATGTTGTTGCCCGTTCCGAGCATGATGCTCCTGAAATAGATGGTATCGTAAGTTTTAAAACAGACGAACCGCTTATTCCCGGAGATATTATAAATGTTACAATAACTGATGCAACGGAATATGACCTTATCGGTAATTATTGTAAGGGATAAAGGGGTAAATAAATGTAACAAATTCTTTTTATTTGTTACAAATTTAGATTGTTTATTATACAATATTTTTGGATTGAAGGGTAAGCAGATTAATTTTTATATACCCCTGTCCCAGAGGTGATAAATGTTTAATGAGATTAAAACACACGAGATTACTGTAGACATTGTTATTTTAACAATCAAAAATGATGCATTGAATGTATTGCTGGTTAAACGTAACAATGAACCTTTTAAGAACAAATGGGCAATCCCCGGCGGTTACGTCAGAATGTCAGAAAACCTTGACGAAGCTGCTATGCGTGTTTTGAAAGAAAAAACAAATGTTGAGAACATTTATCTGGAACAACTTTATACTTTTGGCGATCCGCTCAGACACCCTGTATCACGTGTTATAACATGTGCTTATTTTGCACTTATCCGTTCTGAAGACGTTGAAGTTGTTACTTCTGATGACTTGGCTTGGCACAGAGTTTCCGAACTTCCTCCTCTTGCTTTTGACCACAAAGAAATCATTGAATATTCTTTGAAACGTACAAGAGAAAGACTGGAAATGTGTCCTGTTGCATATCAGTTACTGAATGAAAAATTCACTTTAACCGAAATGCAAAAAGCATACGAAATGATTATGGAAAAGAAGCTCGATAAGCGTAATTTCAGAAAAAAAGTTATAACTACAGAAGGTCTCAGAGAATTAAATGAATTCTCAAAATCTTCGTCAAAAAGACCTGCAAGACTGTACACTTTTGATAATATCAAGCTCAATTCAAAACGTGCGCATTTTATCAAAAAAGGCTCAAAAGGCTAGGTATAAATCTATTGGAACATAAGTATAACTACCGATTTAATGTCCATAGTAAAAAAGTAAAATTAATAACGGCAATAAGAAAGGTAAATAGCAATGTTAAAACTGGCATGGATTATAATGGTATTATCAGCACTGCTTATGATTGTGTTGATTCTCATGCATTCACCGAAAGGGGACGGCATCGCAGGGATAGGAAATGCCGCTCAAATGTTTACTTCACAAAAAAGTGCAGAAAAAGGGCTTAACAAACTAACCGGTATCGTTGCCATAGTATTTGTTGTTTGTGTTTTTCTGTTGGGTTTCGGAATTATTAAATAACACAAAATCCGGTATATATCAGTATAAAAAGTATATTAGTATTGATTTGATGTAATACTGATTATTTAAGTCTTACTGCTAAATTCTTGTATAAATCAGTGTTTACGGGAATAGAATGCAAAACCTTATCGCAAAGCTCCTGATTTTTTACTCCGTCAGGATAGCACAAAGATACAAATGCGTTATAATAATCCGTATTTAATTCACCAATAATATCAGATTTCATAATAAAATCCGGATATTTCGTTAAAAATCCCTGCCAGATATTTACATCATTAATAAGTTCATCAACAGAAGAATTATAGAAAACGGAGCCGCCGGGCAGTTCTCTTTCCGGTTTTGATTTGTAAATCAGATATTCTTCCCATCCTGCCGGCAGATATTTTGAATATTTTTTATTCAGATAATCATAACTTACAGCCGCTTGATATGAACTTTTATTTGTTTTCATTATATATATCATAGGAATAGAAGGTGACTGAACTGTAAGTTTTTCCTTAGCTCTGCCTGTAATTTTTTCCGGAACTATTGTTATGCCGTTAATAACAACACCATTCTCATCTATTGAGTTCAGTGATGAAGAGAGATTACCGCATGAAGTATCGCCGCACAATTCGTTATTAAAATCGGTAATATCCTGTTTTATGCTGTAAATATAGTTTTTAAATATCTCTGAGCGTTTATTGACATTTTTTTCGTTTTTAACCAATGTTATATATTCAAGTTCATTTTCTGCAAATTTTTTAGCAAAATCCGTTTTTGTTTCTTTGTTACTAACTTGTTTCCCTGAATTCATTCTTTCATAACATGCTTTTATTTCATTATAGTATTTGGTATCATTTCCTTTATATTCATCTAAAAATCTGGAATAAGATTCTTTAATGTTGTATAACTCACCATACTTACCGTTTTGTACGGATAAATCGCAATCAATCTGATTTTCTCCCACACCGTTTTTGTATATAGAATAATAAAAATCTGTTTTTTCTTGTATATCTTTTCTGTTTGGAAATTCAGGGTATTTTTTGTAGAAGTTTTCATATTTTAAAATTCGTTTTCTTATAACTTCAAACGGAACAATAATATTTTCATCTGTAATTACAGGATTATCATAATCTTCCGATAACAAAGACAAATAAATACGATATTGTGCCGGTAAAACATTATAAAAATACTGGAGCAATACCTGATAATCAGGAATTGCCTCACAGGAATTATTTTTACATACAAAACTGATTCCTATATTCTTGTATGCATCCTGTGTAGAAATTGATATTTCACTTTCTGTTGATGCATTTTTTATATCATCCGGCAACGCAACATTAAAATCATTTATTTTATTCTGCAATACTTCTAAATAACCATAAAATATTTTATTGCCCTCCGCAGGGTTTTCAGCCATTACTTTATATACTGACGTCTTAAGATTTGTCATGTCAGCAATAAAATCCTGTGACTGAACAGATGTTGCATTATTGGTTGTTTTTGCATTGTTTTTTGTTCCGTTAATTACAGAAAAAACAACACAAACAATCACTATTATAATTAAACTCAATATAATTGTACGTTTTTTCATTTTCTGACCATTCCTTTAACTGTTATTTTTTTATTATAATACTTTTTTTTAATATTGTCTGTTTATATTACACAAAATACACCAAAAATTTTATTTAAGCAGAATATACTTTTCTAAACAATAATTATTATCATGCTAAAATATATAGTATGGAAAAAACTTTTACACAAAACTGTATAACCATTGATGATACAAAACAGCTGGCATATAAATTTGCTAACCTTGTTAAGGAACAAGGTTGTTTTGTTAACCTTTTCGGAGAAATTGGTGCCGGAAAAACAGCATTTGTAAAACTTGTAGCAGAAGCTCTCGGCATCAAAGAAAAAGTTACAAGCCCCAGTTTCGTTATTCTGAATGAATATCATTCAGCATCAATTCCTGTTTATCACTTCGATTTATACAGACTGGAACATACAGGAATAAGTACAATCACCGAAGAATTGAGAGAATATTCCGAAGGTAAAAAAATTACTTTTGTGGAATGGGCAGAATTTTCTCAGGGAGAAATTCCATTCGAAAGAATTGAAATAAACGTAACTTATGATGACGATGATTCAAGAATTTATCAGTTCAAATCAATCGGCAAAAAAAATGAAAAAATTATTGAAGGATTATTAAAATGATATTACTGGCTTTTGATACCTGCCTTGATAAAACATATATTACATTAAGTAATGAAAATAAAATAATTAAAAGCGAAGTTATATTATCTGACGGAGAAAATTATCATTCGGCTTATCTTATATCAACAATAGTAAAAATATTAAAAGATACCGGCATGGAACCAAAAAATATTGATATGATAGCAACTGATATCGGACCCGGCAGTTTTACCGGAATAAGAGCCTGCGTTACCGTTGCCAGAATACTTGCCCAACAGCTTAACATTAAAGCCGTAGGAGTTCCTTCATTGGAAATTCTTTCTGAAATATTGGGTGATAACGATTTGGTTGCGCTAGATGCCCGAAAAAACAAAGCATACATCTATGACGGAAAAATATTGGGAGCAATCGAGCTGGAAGAAGTTGACGAAATTGTTAAAAACAGAAGAGTTATTACAGATAACAGCCTTTTTGAAAGACTCAGCAAAAATGCACAGACAGTAATTTCGTATCAAACCGGAGATTATCCGCTTGGAGATATTTTATCAAAACTCGCACTCAAAAAGAGCGAAACTGACTGGAGAAAATTAAAACCATTATATATTCAGCCGCCTCCGGTTTTTGGAAAATAAATCTTATGCTATATTTATAACACTTAACCCCTTAAATTCAAAAATATTTTCTGTTTGATTATTTAGTTTTGCCTCGGCAAGCAATGTTCCGGTTATAGCCTCCAGTTCTCCCATAGGCATCATATTTGCAGGAAGTTCATCAAAACCATGCTCATACTTTAATGCACCCTGAAGAAACTTACAATCTGCAGATGAACGTTCTTTATAGTTTGAATACAGGTTCAATTTTTGTCTTGTAAGATAAACTTCAAACCTGTAAACATCGGCTCCGCCTTCTTTAAGGTTTAATAATAAATCACTTCCTCTGGTTGAAAATCTTTGCATCCAGTTATCACGATTTAAAAATCTTTCTTCTTCATTGTGTATAAGCTGATACTGTTTGGACAGAACCCGCCATTTCCCTTCAAGCATTGTGTTATCCCAGGGTAAAGATACACATATTATTGAGTTTTTTAAGGATACATAATTATTAAAAAACAGTTCAATATCATTCATTGAAAATAACTTATCCAAATGAATTAACTTTCCTGTTTGAGCTTCTCTTACGGCAACTCCGCTTTCAATTGATGAAGAAGGCCCAAGCGACATACCGACATAGTGAGTTATCATAAATTAAAATCCTCGTCTTCCGGGATATTTGTTTTTAATTTTATAACCTGCTGTTCGGGAGTTAACACCGTATTTCCGTTAATATCTTTTGTCTGTTGTTCCTGGTCAAGTTTTATATAAACCTTCATATTTTTATCTGAAAGCTTTTCACTCTTTTGTTTTTCAGCCATTCTTCTTCTGTTTTCTTCAAGAAGTTTTCTTGCCGCCGGTGAAATTGCCTCACTTTCAACAGTTCTTATAATCTGTTCCCGTTGTTTTTGAATTTTCTCTTGTTCTGATTTTGTTAAAGAAGCAGCATCTAAAGCTCTGGTTTCCATGGTGTCTTTATATCTGTTTTTAATTATTAAGATTTCTACACGTCTGTTTTTGGGATCATTTTTAGAAAAAGAATTTTCTAAAGGTCTTGTATCAGCATAACCGATTGCTGAAAACAGTGCAGGATTAAATTTAAATCTTGCTATCATATATCGTACAACTGATGATGCTCTTGCAGAAGATAATTCCCAGTTTGAAGGATATTGAGAACTGCTGATAGGGGTACTGTCAGTGTGTCCTTCAACCCTCATTGAATGTAATACGAATTTTTTACATATTATAACTCCGACTTTATCAAGCAATTTACGTGCCTGAGCATTCAGATATGCTGAACCGGGTGCAAAAAGATAACTGTCATCAAACGACAAAAGCAACCCTTTGTCAGTCATTTTTGATGAAATACCTTCCATTTCGCCGGCTTCTTTCAGTTTTTTCAGAGAAGCTTCTATTTCTTTAAATGATTCGTCTTCATATCTTTGGCTTATATATTCAACCATAAGTCCGGGAATAAATGAATTTGCCTGCTGTTGGTCAAACATATTCTGGCTTCCGTCTAAAATCATTTCCTGTGCATCAAACATGCTCGTTGAATCAAATGCATTTTTAAGAGATTCTTCCAGTTTTGCAAAGTCAGTGGCATCTACCTGAGCAAGAGCATACAAAACTACAAATGTAGCAAAAAGCAGGGTGATGAAATCACCATAAGATACTAACCATCTTTCTAAGTTTTCATGCTCTTCAGGCGGTTTTTTCCTAGCCATTTCCTTTATCCTTTTCTTCACCCATTCCCATCAGGAATGATTGTAATTTTCTTTCAATTAAAACAGGGCTTTCGCCTGCCTGAATAGATAAAACACCTTCAATAATCATATTTTTATATAAAAATACATCCTGATAAATAAACTTAATTCTGGTTCCCAAAGGAATCATAACAAGGTTTGCAGCAAACAGACCATAAATTGTTGCAACAAACGCAACCGCAATACCGGCACCAAGTTTTGACGGATCGGATAAGTTCTGCATAACCTGAATTAAACCTAATACGGCACCGATGATACCCAGTGTAGGTGAATAACCACCGAATGATTCATATACTTTAGCAGCATTGTGTACTTCTTGTTCTGTTTGGTTTAACTGGTTTTCCATCATTTCTCTTACAAGAGTCGGATCGGTACCATCGGCAACAGCTCCCAATCCGAGTGATAATAATGTGTCTGAAGCATTACTTGCTTCTTTTTCCAAAGCAATGATACCTTCTTTTCTTGCTTTTGCGGCAAAACCGCCAATTTCTGTTATTAAAGCTTTAAAATCAACTTTTGGAGGCATATATACATCTTTTAAGTGTTTTAAAGCCGATAATAATGTTTTGGAAGGAAAGCTTAAAACAATAGCTCCTGATGTACCGCCTAATACGATAAACGCAGCTGTAATCTGAAGTAACTGACCAATATTACCGCCTTCCATGGCTTGACCGGTCAAGATAAACCCTATACCAAGGAATGTACCTATTACTGCAAATATATCCATAACTATCTCCGCATTATATACTATTCTATGTACATTAAACTATATTTTAAGGATAAGTAAATCCTTTAAATAATGGATAATATGCAGAAAATTTGAATTTTAATATAAAGTCATAAGTTTTATTCTTCAAGAACAACTATTTCAGGTATAGCATTAAAGCGAACAGTCAATTTGCTCGTTCCAAGTCCTTTTGTAACAATCATACGGTTTTCTGTTTCTTTAAAATCACCGCAGGAATACATAGTTCCGTATTTTGAAGGACAAATTAATGCACCTATAAACGGTACTCTGACCTGACCTCCGTGTACATGTCCAGCCAATATTAAATCTACATCTTGTTCTACATCAGGATAAATATCCGGTGTATGTGAAAGAAGTATTGTATATCCGTCAGTTCCTTCAAGTGCCGTTTCAGGCTGCGGAATACTGGTTTGCATATCTTCTACACCGGCTATACTTATGTCTCCGATTTTTGTATTTGAATTTCGTAAAACTTTAATCCCATTTCGTTCTAATGCTTTTTGCACTCTGTATTTGTCAAAAAATGCATCATGATTTCCAAGAACAGAAACCACAGGAGCATCTATTTCAGCCAGTATTTCCGCCTGCTTTTCGATTGGCATTGTATATTTTTCCGTAATTTCTTTTATATAATCACCGCCGCTTAAAACCAAATCCGGATTAAGTTCATTAACTTTTCTTACTATTCGCTTCAGACGGGCTTCTTCAAACTTACCGACATGAAAATCACTAATAAAAACTATTTTTTTTCCGTTTAGTCCGCTAACTTTATAGCGTTTTACAGAAAGCAGCTCAGGCTCAATAAAAAAAGCCCAAATGTACAGCAAAAAAATAGTAATACCTATATATTCCATAGCTATGATTTTAACACAAAAAGGATTTATTACTTTGCTGAAAGTATTTTAATAATCTCCTGAAGCGGATTTTCCCAAGAAATATGGTCATCTTGTTGTAATACAGTTATACTCTTGTACCAAAGTGTGGTTTTTTCTTTGTAATCTCCAACCCTGAACCATCTCCAGTCAGCCGCATAAGGAAGAAGTAAATATGTTTTTACTCCCAATGCTCCTGCAAGATGTGCAATTACTGTATCAACCGTTATTACAATATCCATGGCTTTTAATGCTTTTGCTGTATCGGTAAAGTTTTTAAAATCTTTTGCAAGATTAATCATTTGCGGATATTTTTCGTTACCTTTTAATGTATCGGTATATTGGAAAGAATATACCTGAATATTATCCATATTCAAAATCGGTTCAAAACATCTGATATTTATTGTACGTTTAATCATTCCCCTGATACCTGCAGCACCGGCTTCCCAGCATAAACCAACCCTGAGCTTGTCATTTTTTATATCTGCCGGTTCAATATTCAGATATCCTTCCGAAAAAGGTATGTTATCATAATTCATTCCGAGAACATACGGCAAATCTGTAATTCTTACGGTTTGCATATCTTCATTAATATCTGCATAATCAATAAATTCAGTATCCGGATAATTTGCTTTAAACAGCTCCGTCAAACTCTTAGCTGCAGCAACTTTAATTTTTCTGTCGTTTAAAAAAGGTAAGTATCTTATGTATTGGACATGGTCGCCAAAACCCTGATCGCACACAATCGTCAATTCATCCGCAAGTTTTGTACCCAATTTGTAAAGATTCTTTGTAGGTTTATCCGAAATATTATTGTCACGTTCGTAATATAATTTGTATCCTTCATCAAACTTTTTTTGGGTAAGAAGGCACATGCCCAAAGAGGCTTTCCCGTCAGCACTGTAAGGAAAATTTTTAAGAAATTTGTTATAATACTCTTCTGCTTTTTCAAAATTACACAATTTTTGATAAGCAACTGCAATATTATAATCAGCATTCAGATTCCCAAATTCACCTGAAGCTTTGTAACACTCTATTGCCGATTCTTCATCCGAATATATTAACTCTTTTAAAAAACCTAACTGCTGCCAAAAAAGTGCATTGTCCTGATGTTCTTTTAAAAATTCCAGACATATATCTTCCGCCTCGAGCAATTTTCCCGTATGAATATATGCTTTTACTTTATTAGCGATTGATTTTGGGTTATCAGGAAATAGTTCGTTCATTTTTTCCGTATATTCTATCGCTTTTTGATAATCCCTAATCTCAAACAAACTTGAAATCAGCTTATTATATACATCAATATTATCACCAAAGCTTAAAGCATGTTCCAGCACTATTGCCGCTGCATGAAAATCCATCTTTTCATACAGAGCAAAACCGTATGCAGAAACAGTTCCGGGAGTTTCCTTCAATTCCTGTGCGTGTTTAAGATAATAAATTGCTTTATCATAGTTTTTTAAATAAACATAATAAAGCCCAAATGAAGAATAAAGAATCGGCTCCTCAGGAAATTCCTTAACAAGCTCCAGATAAAGTTTCTCTGCCTGTTCATATTGTCCCTGCTGAGTTAACTGAATTGCCCTTTGTAGTTCTTCTTTATAATTCATAATCCTAATCCCAAAAGAATATTAAGGACTATTATCTGCAGTATCTGAAGAAAAATAAATGCTAAAATTGGCGATATATCAAGCATACCACCTATAGGCGGAATAATTCCGCGGAAAATATTTAAAAACGGATCCGTCAGCGAACGCATAAAAGCAAACGGCTGACTGTTCCAGTCAATATTCGGAATCCATGTAAGTAATATTCTTATTAAAAGCAACAAATAATAAAAGTAAAATAACGAATTTACTGCTCTTGATATCATAAAAATCTCCTAATCTAATTTATTAGTGAAGCTGCGAACTTGCTTTTGTATTTGCACACTCACAGTTGTTATTTTCAGCAGGTATTTTTTCTATCATCGTAAATAACAGTTTCTTTAAATTATCCACATTATTATTGAATACTTCAATAACTGCTTCATGAGATACCGGCGGAACATCACCAACCAGCCCTGCATCATAATCTGTTATAAGAGATATGTTAAGAGGACACATATCAGCTTCTTTTACAAGATAAGCCTCAGGGAATGCCGTCATATTAATAACTTCCCATCCCTGATTAGTAAAGAACTTCGATTCTGCCTTAGTAGAAAATCTCGGACCGTTAATTACAACAACCGTACCTGTTTCATGAACCGTAATACCCAGTTCTTTTGCAGTTTCTATTGCCAGTTTTCTGAGTTCAGGGCAATATGTTTCTGCAGCAGAAGGGTGAGTAACAACAGGACCTTCAAAGAAAGTTGACTTTCTGCCGTCTGTCCAGTCTACAAACTGGTCACAAATTACAAAATGTCCGGGTGCTACGTGTTTTTGCAGACTTCCTGCAGCACAAGGTGAAATTACTCTTTTACATCCGATTTCTTTCATTGCCCAAACATTTGCTCTGTAGTTTATCAAATGAGGAAGTATTGTATGACTTCTGCCATGACGCGGCATAAAAGCTACACTGTGAGAACCTATTTTTCCGATAAATAAACTGTCGGAAGGCATTCCGTAAGGTGTTTCTACTTTAACCTCTTTAATATCATCCAAAAATTTGTAAAATCCAGACCCCCCAAAAACACCTATATCTGCCAATTTTTCCATTAAAACATCTCCCTCTCTTAAAATAATTTACACTCATTTATTTTAACATAAATTTTAAGATACTCAAAGAAATTTTTTAATTATTACAATAGCCAGTCTGCAAGGTTACGTATTTCTCCGCAATCAAAGTTTTTTAATAAACTTATACTGTCAAGATTTTCCGTTATCGGATTAATCACGATTTCTCCGTCTGAATACACATCAGAGTAATTTAAACCGGCATTTGCACAATACGGAACTTTTACGGTTTCTTCTTTGCACAAATATGCAAGCCCGTGTGTTCGGCAGATAATCGGTCTGTATGGGTAAACAGAACATTTTTTATCAATAAGAAACGGGCAGGCACCGCCTTTTACAATATTTTTGATATTGTTTTGTACAATTCTTTTTTCATTATCACTGAGTTTTGCATAACCCTGCATTAAATATTCAAGCTCTGTTGCAGATAAAGGATAGTCACCCGATTCACAACAGGACGAACAACCGGGACAACAATGCAAATGCTCTTTATGTTGTTCATAGTATTTTTTCAGTTTCTTGTCTAATTCTTTTAAAAAATCAATATAATTCATGATTTCAACAAGATTTTACTTTTTGTTCCAGAATTTGTTCCAAAAACCTTTTGTAACGTTACCTTCCAACTGCTCTATTCTTTTGGATAACTCCTGATTATGCTCTAAAAGCTCTTTTACCTGTTTTGCCAGGATTTCATTATCTCTTTTGTATCCGCCTGCCTCAATTAATTTTGTTGTTAAATCAGAATTTGTAATATCATCACTGATTTTCTTTGCAACAGCTTCGGCAAGCATCTGAAGTGTTTGACTGGAAACGTCCAGTGTAAAGCTTTTACCCTGAGGTATTGTTTCCGGCTGGGTATTATTTTGTTCCTGAACAGCTAAACTGTTATTGTTAGTAATTTCTTCCAATCCGCCTAAAATTTCATCACCGTTTTCATCTAAAATTACCGGTTTGAGAGGTTTTGGCGGCTCATCATATTTTTCTACTTTTGCTTCGATTTTTGCTAATTTTGCAATTATCTGTTCATCAGTAAAACCTTGTGCCTTAAGAGAAATACCCCGTTTAATTCTCTCCAGAGCCAAATCATCATAAAATTCTAAACCGTCTTCATCCTCATATATGGATTCAATTTGCCAATCTGCTAAAAATAAATCAAGCGAATGCCTGTCTATATAATAATTCTCAGTATTCAAATTTTTTAAAATTGATTCTCTGTTATACATCCGCTAATCCTCATCTTTTTACAATTCTTGCTATATCACGTTCCTGTGATTTTTTTGCAATAGCTTCACGTTTATCGTAAATCTTTTTACCTTTGGCTAACCCGATTTCTATTTTAGCAAAACCTTTTAATAAAAACAATTCCAACGGAACAATTGTTACACCGTCTTTTTTTACTTTGTCCTGAATTTTAAGTATTTCACGTTTTTGCAGCAAAAGCTTTCTCACTCTGTCAGGTTTGTGATTAAACCGATTGCCCTGTTCATAAGGTGAGATATGCATTCCGTATAAAAACATTTCATTATCTTCAATCTTTGCAAATGAATCTTTTAAATTAACGGTACCTTTACGAATAGATTTAATCTCTGTACCGGTCAAAACCATACCCGCAATAAATTTGTCAAAAATCAAAAAATCATGAAAAGCTTTTCTGTTTGTCGAAACAACCTTCTTTTCCATATTTAATATTATATTGCAAATTTGTTTTTTGTGAATAGATATAGTATTAATTCATTGTATTAGGTTTTTACGATTACAACCGGAAGATTTTCTTCCTGTGCTTTGATAAGATAGTCTGTCGGTAATGCTTCAATATCTTTTGTGAAAATACCGCTTATTGTCGGGTTTGATACCAATATTTCATTATGGTCATCTTTTGATAACAGGGCTTTTACTTTTTCTCTTGAAAAACCGTTTCTGGTTTTTGAGAAAAATTGTCTGTAAACTTTTTCCAGTTCCGGATCAATCTCTTTGAGTCTTTCTAAAGTTAACGGCTCTCCTCCAAGTTGTTCTTTTACTCTGTCCATTCTCGCTATATATTTTTCATCAATTTCCCTGAATGCAGCATTATTTTTTGAGAGTTTATTTGTCATATTTCTCTGTAACAGCAACAAACGTCTCATTTCTCTTTTAATATCATATATGTCATTCATTAACTTCTTATACTCTTTGCTTTCAGGCGAAAATTGTTCAAGTATTTTTTTGTTGTTGGTTTGCATATTCCATAATTCACTCTCTTTATCAGAAATTTTATCAATAATTTTATTTATTTCTTTAATTTGGCGTAACGTTTCTTTATTATAATCTTTTCTGTAAAGCAACGACTTTATACAATCTGATATAAACGAACGATAATAGATATCTTCGCTTGAATGGATTGTTTTTGAAAAATAACTTTCTAAAAGTCTGGGGATATTTTTAGAGCCGGAACATATATCGTCACCATAACCGACATATTGCTTAGAATTACCAACTTCAAAAATAAAACCGTCTTTAAACCGTTTAACATTTCCGGCTTTTCCGTTAGTTATATAACTTGTACAAATAACCCGTTCATCATTCAGAATATTAAATGCATCAAAATTTGCAAAGTTTGTACTTCTTAAACCGCCTGTAATATTAAATGCCTCGGGAGCATGTACATAGGCATAAAAATCGGGAATATCTTTGGAATTTACTACCATAACTTCATATTTAACACCATCTCTCATTATTGTCTTTTTTGTACCGTATTTTAATAACTGTTTTTTGGTTGTCTGAGGTAAAATAAAATCCTTACTCTTAAATTCTTTGATTCTTTGGGCAACCAATTTATCAAACCTTGAAGTAAAACCTTCCTTATATTTGGTTGAATAAAGCATTTTTATTAAATCAAAAGTATTTCCGTCTTTATTTTTAAACGCAAAAACATCAAATACATTTTCCCGTTCGATATCAATTTCACGGACCTTATCAAAGTATAAAAGTTCACTTTTTTTAGTATTCATAAATCTTTCTATAATATCAGAACCCTCAACAATGTTATAAACTTTTTGAGCTTCCGGCTCTGTCATATTAAATTTTTTGGCAATAAAGTATGCATCAAAAGCACTTTCTGTCGAGTTATGTGATAACTTATCCGTATTGTGCAAAAGTGCTGCAACACTCAAAACCCGTTTGTCACTTTCGGAAAGTTTTTCAAACTGCGGATTTTTAACGATTTTTTGCAGACTCTTTAACATTTTAACCGGAACTTCGCTGCCGTCAATCTGAGAGAATATTTCAGGTAAAGTTTTCGATAATTCCTTCATCTGCCGGTTAAGTGCAGGATTGTCTTTTACTGTAATAAAGTTATTATCCGTAAAATCCCGAACAAGTTTTCTCAGTTTTTCGGAAACTTCACTCAGTTCTTTTTTGGAATAAAGCTCTCTGCCTGCTACAGAAGGATAACCGGAAAGTTTTCCGTCAATTATTTTGAATCCGAAAAAGTCCTGCAGCTCAATTTTTTCTTTTTCAGATAAACCGCTCATAATATTTTCAACTTCTGATATAAATTTTTTGTGCGAAATTGTGAGATTCATTTCTTTTAGCGCAGATAAATCAGCACTCTTTAAAAAAGCTCCCAGGTTTAAAACTGTTCTGTTAAATTTTGCGGTAAGTTCTGCAGAAACAGGTTCAACAGATATATTAAGACTGAGCGAAAGCTCTTTCATCAATTTTGCATATCTTTGTTCATTTACAGGAATTAGCGGTATTTTTTTCTGAAGTTCCTCTAATCTCCATTTTTCTATATTGAAATAAGGATTTGTTGAAACATTGCGCTTATTTTTCAATAAAAATGATATAAGTTTTCGTTTTTCAGGTTTTGTCAGCTCTGATATTGAAGATTTTCCAAGATATTCATGCATTTCATGAATCATTCCGAGAATTTTACCGCTCATTTTTTCTTTACAAAAATCAAGTATTATTGATTTGTACTTCGGGTTTGTTTTAAACATTTTCAGTATTTCATCCGAGCATCCTGAATTTACAATAGTTCCTATGTATTCTTTGGGGAAATCAATCGTTGAATCTGACATTAATTCCTGTACTTTTTTAAATTTTTCGGAGTAATGTGTAGCAACAGCAAATTCTCCGATATAATCTTTAGGGAAATTCAGCTCTTTATTAAAACATAAATTTTTAATGTACTCGGCATTTATTTCTGAAATTCCGGCAGCAATACCTACTCTTGATTCATGCGAAAGATTTAAAGATTTATCAAACAATATTGAATCCAAAAATTCCTCATGTTTTGACCAATCACCATAATAACCGGAGCGCATCTTTATAAAATCTTTTATAGAGTATCCCGAATTATTTTGTAAAATTTTCTTTGTTAGCGGAGTTATATCTGCATTTCTCTGAATAAAAAAGGATAATGATAAAATCTCATCAATAGAAACACCCTTATTTTTTGCAAGATTAAGCAAAATTTCATAATTATCACCTGTTAAATATTCGGCATATTTCGTGAATTTTTCAATTTCACCCGGTTCCCGCCCAAATTTTTCCATTTCTTTTTTAAAGTCTTTTTTCAGTTTTTTCCTAGTAAATACTGATGTTCCAAAAATACCTTTCGCCAATCCTTTAAAAATACCGCCTATTACAGGAGCAAAAATGGCACCGCAAATTCCGCCTTCAATAGAGGCTTTTTTAACTTCTTCCAAATCACCGCCGTCAACAGCCGTTCTGAACCCGCAATCTATTGCACCGCCTAAAACACCGTCTGTTGCCATTTCTGCGGCATAGGCTCCTGCAACCAAAGCTTTTGCTCCGCCTGAATACTGATATCCGCCCGGATGAGAAAGCATTGTCTTTATTCCGCCGCCATTTTTTATAATATCACCCGTTCCATAGTCCACAACCTTTAAACCTGCTTTTCGTGCAACTTTACTGCCGATTTTACCGCCTATACCGCCTGTTATCGGAGCAAGAACTCCCGAAAAAGCACCTGTTAAAAAACTCCTCAATAATTTTGAAGGCTTTTTCCAGAAATGATTTTCATCCGTACGGGAATACTGTGTATTAAACGCATCATCCACCATTGTGATTAACGTTTTAACAACACCGCCGACAAGTGCCGTCAAACCAAACACTTTTGCAAGTGTTCCGTTTGGAACTTTTCCGGTTCCTATTGTTTTAGTATATGCGGTAAATGCCGCAATACCCGAAAGAAGATCAGCAAACCCTTCACCTATGTTACCGTACTCTCTTTCCTTCTTTTCTGATTTTGTCTCTAATTTAACCTTATCATCCAAAATTTTTCTGATATTTACGTTTGTCGTATCCTGACTGAATTTTTGGGAAAGTTGTTCTCTCAGAATTGACTCGGCTTCAGGTTTTAACGGCCCGCCTTGTTTATAATAATCATATATGTCACGTTCAGCAGGATAATTCCTGTTTGCTTTTTTTCTTTCTTCTACAACTTCATCCCACTCTGTTCCCAGTCCGAAAATTCCCTTAATTATCTCGGTTGGAATAGTTTTAAAGAAAGTATAATTATCAAAAAAACCTTTATTGAATTCTTTTTGGATTTTCTCATGCATTTTTTTATACAACATCTCTAATTCGTCATCGGTAAGAGGATTGTTTTCAAACTGTATTACGGACTGTTTCTGCTCATTTGTTAATTTTATATTTTCTTTTGTATCAGATAAAACGGAATCAGACTTACCGCTCTCATTTGATGTAAGAGAGGTACTAAAATTCTGCAAAGCCTGATTTTCAGACTTTTTGTCCGACTTAATTCGTTCTAATCCCATTCGTGTTTACCGAGTAACTAATTTATACTTTCCCAAATATATAAAGTTATTTTTAGTGGTAAAATTGACTGTAGCAGCTGCAAAAAACAAAAATTGTTACAAAAATATAACTTTAATTTTGTTATGCAAATATTTATTATTTGTTGTATTATTAATTCAACACAGGAGGATATGATTATGATTAATGAAAAATTAGAAGCAGCATTCAATGAACAGATTAACAAAGAGCTTTATTCAGAATACCTGTATTTAGCTATGAAAATAAAATTCATGGAATGGAATCTTCAGGGTTTTGTAAACTGGTTTAATGTTCAGGTTCAGGAAGAACATGCTCACGGAATGGGAATGTTTGATTACCTCGATGAAAGAGGCGGAAATATTAAGCTTGAAGCAATCGCAAAACCTGAATTCCACGGCACAACTCCGTTAGAAATCTTTGAAGAAGTACTTAAGCACGAACAATTTGTAACTTCCAGCATCAACCACGTTGCAGATGTTGCCGAAGAAGTTAAAGACAGAGCAGCACTTCACCTGTTAGACTGGTACATTAAAGAACAAGTTGAAGAAGAATCAAACGTAGGCGGACTTTTGGCAACCCTCAGACTTATCGGTGATGATAAAAAAGCACTCTTAATGCTTGATAAAGACCTTGCAGCAAGAACTTTTGTTCAACCCGTAATCGGTTAGTGGAACAAAGGGGTAAATGTATTAAGGTTATATGACTTTATACATAACAGTTGTTAAAAATAGCAGCGACCGGACATAAATGTCCGGTCGCTGCTTGTATATTCATTTTTTATACTTGTACTAAAGCTGTTATATCGTCTAATTCATCAAAATATTTTTTGCTTTGTTATCATTTGTTTGAGTTTATTTATCATTAAATTTTTAATTATTTTTACAAATCTTAACAAGCATTTGATTTTGTACCATTGATTTATGTTATTATTGACTTATGAGTTTCGAAATTAATGATAAGGTTAAGTATTTGAATAATATGCTCTGTGAGATTGATAATTTATATCAGTCAATGCTTATGAGCAAAGGTTTGTCTGACAGCGAATATGTTGTACTGTTTTCAATCCTTGAGCTTGGAGAAGGCTGTCTGCAGAAAGATATTTCAGACAACAGTTATATTAACAAAAAAACCATTAATTCTACCATTAAAAAACTTGAAAAAAACGGGCTTATAAAACTTAAAGCAGGCAAATATCCGAACATGCACATTTATCTTACAAAAGAAGGAAAAGAATACATTACTAAAAATGTAATTCCCATAATAGAAGTAGAAAATAACGTTATGGGCAGTGTTCCGGATAATATTTTTGAAATATTTACCAACACTTATTCAAAATATATGAATATTTTTAAAGAAGAAGCAAAAAAATTTAATTAGTTATTGTTTTATTAATAAAATAATTTAAAACATCATTATAATTGTTATATTCTATATGTTGAATATTATTTTCTCTGCAATAATTTGCCAAACGTGATTTTGAGAACAAAATATCTGCTTTGTCAGCCACACAAAAATCAGAAACACCATCACCGATATAATATATTTTTTCATATTTTTCTTTTAAATTTTTTAACACCGAGCATTTGCATGTTCCTGAATTGTTTATACACTTCGGGTTGTCATTAGGAAATGTCAGTTCGAAAGATTCACCCCTGAATTCTCCGTGGTTAGAGATAATATTTATATTACTTAAGCCGTATTTATACAAAATTCTGTCAATAAAATAGTCTATACCGTCACTTACAATATAAAAATCTATATTATGTTTTTTTGTATATTCCCAAAAAGACTTAAATTGTTCATCAATTGTTAATGTATCAATAAAAGAAGATATAAGTTCTTCAGATAAATTCGGAATAAGTCTGAATTCTTCAATTAAACATTCTTTTGAACTGATTTTGCCATCTGCCCAGTCCTGCTCAACATTTTGCCAGCCTTCTTCGGCATAAGCTTCTATAAAAGCATATAACCCGTCTTTGCTGGTTATTGTTCCGTCAAAATCACTTAATACACAAATGTTCATACCGTTAACTTAACACTCTACATCTCTAAATTCATTTGAGAGAATTGAATAATTTTATTTTTTCCTCTGTGTTTAGCATTATAGAGTGCATGCTCAGCATATCTGATAACAGTATTTGCATCTTCATCAACATCTTTCATGCAAGGATAAGTTGAAATACCACCGGAAATTGTAACTCTGTGAGCTTCTTCTTCGCCTGACGGAATAAATTCCATTTTTTCAACTTCTCTTCTGAATCTTTCACCAAACAAGAAAGCATTCTCTTCTGAAGTATTAGGAAGAACAAGCAAAAATTCTTCATCGCCATAACGGGTTAAGATATCTTCTTTACGAACCATTGCATTCAGTTTATTTGCAATATTTCTCAAAAGAATATCACCCCATTCATATCCGTACATATCGTTTACAACTTTAAAATAATCAATATCAAATAAAATACAGGATAACTTAGTTCCGTAACGTCTTGAACGTGATATTTCTTCTTCAAGACGTTCCTGAAGATATTTTCTGTTATGCAATCCGGTTAAATCATCAGTTGTGGAAACTCTTTCTATTTTGTCTTTGTATTCTTTAATTTTTAACAAAGCTTTTGCACGGATAAGAAACTCATCTGCATTATCCGGATTTTGAATAAAATCATACCCCTCTGCTCTTACGGTAACGTCTGTTCTTGAAGGACCGTAAAAAAGCAACGGGCAGGAAAATTTATTTGTCATCAAAGCATCTTGTGCCATATCTATATCTTCAACTACCATAAGTGACGGGTTATAAACCGCATAATCCGGCAGTTGGTCAATCGGTACTATTTTTACATCTGAATCATCAATATCCATAAGGATTGCCTGTGCTTTTGAAGCCGGCTTTGGTGTATAAATAATAATATTTTGCATAAAACTTCCTCTTCTGTTATTCTGTATGGTTTGATTATATCAAATTAATACTCAAAACTCAATAAAGGAATTTATTACAAAAATTCATGTTTAACTTATAATATTAATGGGATAAATATACAAAATATCCCCTTAATTGATAATAAACAAAGAGAGATTTTTATAAAGAAAGGGAATTTACCATGAAAAAATCAATTAAAGATTTAGGTGAAATCAAGGGTAAAAGAGCATTAGTTCGTGTAGATATTAATGTTCCGCTTGATGAAAACAAAAATGTTACTGACGATACCCGTATTCAGGCTATCGTACCTACTGTTAACTACTTAAAAGAAAGAGGAGCAAAGATTATTCTTATGGCTCACTTAGGTCGTCCGAAAGGCGAAAAGAACCCTGAATTCACATTAGAACCGGTTGCAAAATATATGGCTAAAGTTTTCGGTGAAGAAATTGTATTCATTCCGTCTGTTGAAGAAGCAGCTCCTTACGTTGAAAAACTTGCTGACGGTCAGATTGCTTTACTTGAAAACATTCGTTATTACAAGGCAGAAGAAGCAAAAGACGATGATATGACTTTTGCGGAAGAACTTGCAAAACTCGGTGATTTCTATGTTAATGATGCATTCGGTGCAGCTCACAGAAACCATACTTCAACTGCAAAATTAGCTAAAATTGTTAAGCCGGCTGTTTCAGGTTTATTGATGGAAAAAGAAATCAGATGCTTATCTCAGGCTCTTGATAATCCGACAAGACCGTTTACGGCTATTGTCGGCGGTGCTAAGGTTTCTTCTAAAATCGGTGTTTTGGAAAACTTGTTAGACAAAGTTGATAATATGATAATTGGCGGCGGTATGGCTTATACATTTGTTAAAGCAAACGGCGGGCAAATAGGAACATCTATATGCGAGGATGATCAATTGGAAGTAGCTAAAGCTATTGAAGCAAAAGCTGCTGCTAAAGGTGTTAAGTTAGTTATGGCAACTGACGTTTTAGTTACTGACGACTTCTCAGGAAACGGAACTAACAAATTTGTTAAGATTAGCGAAATTCCTGACGGATTTGAAGGTGTTGATGCAGGCGAAGAATCAAGAAAAGCATTCGCTGACGTTATTAAATCTTCTAAAACAATCCTTATGAACGGTCCTGTCGGCGCATTTGAAAATCCGAAGTTTGCAGAAGGTACAAAAGCAGTTCTTGCTGCAGTTGTTGAAGCAACAAAGAACGGTGCAACTTCTGTCATCGGCGGCGGCGACAGTGTAAGTGCAGCTAAGAAATTCTTCAAAGCTGAAGATTTCACTCACGTTTCTACAGGCGGCGGTGCATCTTTAGAATTTATCGAAGGTAAAGTTCTTCCGGGTGTAGCAGCTTTAGACGATAAATAATTTTCTGTAAAGTTTTTACTGACTGAACGGCACGTAATTTAAAAATTATGTGCCGTTCTTATTTTGGTAAAACTATTTTGAATTATTTTGTAAAGTTTTGTTAAGAAAGAGTTAAAAATAAAGCAATTTTCGAAAGAAAAAAAACTTCATGTATATGTAAGGGAAAATAAGGTTTTTTTGAAAGGTAGGTATCACATGCCGCTAGATTACAGTTCTTATGGATTTAATCCGTATAATTTCAATTTTCAGAATTATGCAGATAAATATTTTGCAAAAGCATGGCAGGCACCAAATTTGAATAATCCGGCATTTAAAGGTAGTTCTTCTGCAAGTACCTCAAATACAGGCTCAACACAATCGGGAATAACAACCCAAGTTAACGGCGGAATACCTGTACAGGCTCCTGCGGAACAATCGAGCGGAATTGCAGGAACTCTTGTTGGCGGCACTATATTTTTAGGCGGTGCTGCAACCTGTATTTTTGCCGCAAAAAAGGGTAAATTCGGTCAGGCATGGAATGCACTCAAGAAAATGGTCGGAAAAGGAACTTCTGAAGAAGGAACAACTATTGTAGAAAACTGCCTCAAAAAAATGACTGCTTACAAAGATGCTGAAGGCAATATGCGTATTATGATACCTGGTAAAAAAGGTAAACCGATTGTAGGTAAAGGTAATATAGAAGAATTTGCAAGAAAGAATTATGCACAAAATGTTATTTCTGCTGAAAGACAGGCATTTACTCAACAATCCGCTTTAAAAGAATATCAGGTATTCAGTGATGGCAAGGTTTATAATATTGCAGTAAAAGATGGTAATGTTGTAAAAATATATGAACCTGTAAATCCGGATGCAAATCTGCTTGAAAGATTCTCTAAAGCAAAAGCAGGAACAACAGAAGCATCTCAGTTAGAATATTTTAACAAAATTTTAACCGAGTTGGGAAAAGATGCAGAAAGTGTTGACAAAACTATTTTATCAAGTGTAGCAAACATAAGATACACAAATACTTACGGTGATAATGTCCTTGAAATGTCAATATCCGGATACGGAAGCAGAAAAAATCCACAACTGGAAAAATTGACTACTCTTGAAAGATATACTCCTGAAAGTTATGAATTCAGAAGTGTTGAATTGAAATCCGGAGAAGAATTCTTCTCAAATACTGAATTTTTAAACGGTAAGTTTGTAGACGGTGCAAAACTTGGGGTACATCCCGAAAAAATTAAATATACCGCAACAGATGCAAACGGTAAAAAAGTTCAAAAAGAATGTATCGGCAACTTTGACGGACGAGAGCTTGTAAGTATTACGGAAGAAGTCGGAGGTGTTACACATACGTTCCCTAAAGACTCTCCTGCATATAATCTGGTTGTAGAAAATAAAGACGGTAAAAAATCTATTGAAAATATTTTAAAAGAAATTTTTGATAAAAACGGAACACTGTCAAACGGCTCGTTTGTAACAGCCCCATAAACAAAGTATATTGATAAATTTCTCATATTCCTCTCTTAAAATCCCTGAGTAAAATTCCCCTCAGGGTTTTTTATTTGACTAATTTAATAAAAAGTACCCAATATTCAGATATGACGCAAACAATATCCATACAAAATATGGTATCAATAATATACCGCTGATTTTTGAAACGGAATAAAATTTTCTTATTGTCAAAAAAACAAAGAAATCAAGCAAAAATATAACGGCAAGTGCAAAAAACATTCTTTTACATACAAAAAAGACAGGACTCCAGGCGAGATTCAGTATAAGTTGAATTACAAAAAATATGTATCCTGATTTTTTATCATCTGATTTTTTACAAATATAAAAAACAAGTGCTGCAAAAATCATGAAATACAAAACTGACCAAACCGGCTGAAATATCCAATCCGGCGGTGCCAAAAACGGTTTTGTAAGAGAGTGATACCACAATGAATTATACATACTATAACATTACTGCATTTTGCAGTAATTTCATTACCATAAAAAACTAGTACAAAATAATAATTAAAGAATTTCCATAACCGGATCGGAATTTCTTATCTCAGGAATTTCATTGAGTTTTGGCAATTCAAATTCAACAGGTGTTTTTGACATTTCTGTTTTTGTATCAAGCATTATTGGTTTCATATTTTTTATTCTTGCAATTGCTGGGTCGGGATTTCTTTTTTGGTTTCTGTAATCCTGCATTATAACATTTACAAACCTTTTTGTTTCAGCATAAGGAGGAATTTGTCCGCCGCATCTTTTTACATTACCCGGACCTGCATTATAAGCAGCCAAAGCTAACTCTGTAGAGCCGAACATTTTGTACATCATTTTATAATAAGTAAGACCTGCCTTTATATTTTCACTCAGATAATACGGATTGTATCCCATTCTGTGAGCGGTTGAAGGCAAAAGCTGAAAAACACCTACAGCACCGTGCTTGCTTCTTAGTTCATGCTTAAAGCCTGATTCCTTCTTTGCTATACTAAGAGCCAGTGCGGGATCTATATTCATTTCTATCGAATGTTTTATTATAGTTTCTTTTACAATATCTTCAGATACCTGAGCAGCTTGCACTTGCATGCCAAACATAGCTAACAATGCAATTGTAACCAAGACTGTCTTTCTTATCATAGAAATCCTCATTAATATTTGTAAATTGAATTCTATATAATTACTGAAAAAATCCTTACTTCGGTTTCTCTATGTTCTCGTTTAGTTCCTATATAAGCGTCTTTCCTAAATTCTTTTTACCAATCTGAACCAAAGAACTTGTTAGGCGACTATCCTATATATTTCCTGCGCTCCGGCTTGGATAAATAACTATACAGAAAATATGTCATGCATATTCTATACTAAAAAAAATAAAATTTCAACCCTTTTATTGTATTTTTTACACTTTTTAACCTAATCGGGCTATACAAGGGTAAATTTCCTGTTAATTAACTGGTGTTTTTTCTGTATAAAATCAGACTCAGATACGTATAAATTCAATTTTTTGTCCAAATCCATGCTTATTAATAAAGCAAATATATCTGAGTGTATATTAAATAAACTTATTGTATCAAAACTGAGAATATTTTTTATAAACTCTATTGTGCAATCCTGTACACAACACATGTTTAGTCCTATATCCGATACACTGCAACCGTTTTTAATATTTTCAATTTCGGCTGCTATTCTTAAACTTTCTCTTTCGTTCAATTTCGGACTTAACGGGGTTAATATATAGTTATTTTCTTTTTCTGTTATTTCCATACTTTTATTGTATAAAAGTTACCATTTTATATTAATTACCCAAAACTATAAAAAAATTATAACTAAAGTTGTAAATAAAAAACGGACAAGCATACAACTTGTCCGTCTTTTTATCTTAAGTGTTTACCCCTTATATTTACCCCTTAGTAAGAGCATGCGCAAACACCGTTTTCGCAGTGGTAGCCAAGAGCTTCCTGAGCTTCTGACATACGAACTTTGATACGACCGTCTACTGCAATACCTTCACCTGATTTTTCAGAGATAAGTAACGGGTTAATATCCAATTCATCGATGAATTTGAAGTCGCTTACTAATTGAGATAATCTCAACAGAGTTTCTTCAATTTGTTCCATTTGAGCAGGTGTAGTACCTCTTGCACCTTCAAGAAGTTTGTATGCTTTAACTGACTTAATCATGTCCTTAGCATCCATATCTGTTAAAGGAGCGATTCTGAAGGTTACGTCTTTCATAACTTCAATAAATACACCGCCTAAACCAAACATCATCATAGGACCGTATTGAGGATCTGTTGCGATACCGCAAACCATTTCTCTTGAACCTTTAACCATTTCCTGAATGATTACACCTTCAAGACCTTCAAGAAGTCCTTTTGCTTCAAGTTTAGAGATTAAGTCTTGGTATTCAGCTCTGAGTTGTTCAGCAGATTGAATGTTAACTCTTACACCGCCAACATCGGTCTTGTGAGAAGTTGTTTTTGAAGTCATCTTCATAACAACAGGATATCCGATAGAATCAGCAATTGAAACTGCCTGATCTTCAGAAGTTGCAAAGCCTGATTTACATACTCTGATTCCGTATGCATCAAGAACATCAATTGATTCTCTTGTAGTCAATTGGTCACGACCTTCATTGATTGATTTAGAAATAATTGATTTAGCTTTATCATAATCAACATCATATTTCATGATTGTTCCTTCCGGTCTTTCAATCCATTTTCTCTGTTGATTTAATCTGTTGAATCCGTCAGCAGCTTCTTCTGCGTACATAAAGAACGGCATGTTAACATCCATATCGCTTAATGCTGTAAAGAATTCAGACTTAGTCATGAATACACCGATAACCGGTTTATGAGGATATTGAGCCTTGATTTCCATAACAGCTTTAGCTACATCAATATCTTTCAAGCCTAAGAACGGTAAGTAGATAACCATAATCATATCTACGTTTTCATCAGCAATAACTGTTTCAAGAGTTTGCTTATAGTGTTCAATAGGAGCTGATGCAATCATATCAATCGGGTTTTTAACTGATGCTGCAGAAGGTAAGAAGCTTCTTAATTTGTCTTTTGTAGCGTCAGAAATTTTAGCCATTTGCATACCGTATTCGCAAACTGCATCAGTTGCCATAATACCTGGACCGCCTGAGTTAGTAATAATAGCAACTCTATCGCCTTTCGGAATTGGGCAGTTAGCAAAAACTTTTGCTGTAGCAAACAAGTTCTTCAAAGAGTATTCTCTGATTACACCTGATTGATGTAATAATGCATTAGCTGCTTTATCTGCACCGGCTAAAGAACCTGTGTGAGAAGACGCTGCACTTGCGCCGGCTGCAGAACGGCCTGCTTTAAGAGCCAAAATCGGTTTCTTCTTAGAAATTCTTGATGCTAACTTGCGGAAGTTAGATGGATTTTGGATTGATTCCATATACAATAACATTTGGTGAACGTCATCATCATTTTCCCAGTATTCAAGAGCAGTTTCTGCGTTAACATCTGCTTGGTTTCCGATAGAAATGAATTGAGCAAAACCAAGGTTAAGGTCTTTTAATATATTCAAAATACCGCCGCCCAAAGCGCCTGATTGAGAAACGAATCCGATATGGCCTCTCTCAGGTAATGATTCAGCGAAACATCCGTCCATAGAAATTTCAGGAAGAGTGTTGACAACGCCTAAGCAGTTCGGGCCAACACATCTCATGCC
>JAEEHV010000046.1 GCA_016280955.1 Candidatus Gastranaerophilales bacterium
GAGCAGAGCCCTTGAACCAATTTAGACAATTCTATTTCTATACTATTCCTTCGTATGCATCAAGGAAGATTTTCTTGATTTCACTCATAAGAGGATATCTTGGGTTAGCACCTGTGCATTGGTCGTCAAATGCTCTTTCAACCAATACATCCAAGTTAGCCATGAACTCATCTTCCTTAACACCAAATTCTTTAATTGATTTCGGGAGATTAATGTCTGTCATAAGTTCATCAACCGCTTTAATCAATAATTCAACTTTTTCATCATCATTCTTTCCGCCCAATCCAAGCTCGTCAGCGATTTGACCGTATTTTGTCTTAGCACATGGGAACTTATATTGCGGGAATATAGCCTGTTTAGTCGGTTTATCTACCGCATTGAATTTGATGATTTGTCTTATAAGAAGTGCGTTAGCAACACCGTGAGGAATGTTATACATAGCACCAAGTTTGTGAGCCATTGAGTGACACAAACCTAAGAATGCGTTTGCAAATGACATACCTGCAATAGTTGCCGCATAGTGCATTTTTTCTCTGGCAATCGGGTCATTAGCACCCTCTTTGTATGAACGAGCCAAATATTTGAATACTAATTTTGTTGCTTCCAAAGCATTTGAGTTAGTAAAGTTTGTTGCCATACAAGAAACATAAGCTTCAAGTGAGTGAACAAGTGCGTCAATACCTGATGCTGCAGTTAAACCTTTTGGCATACCGTCAACAAAGTTCGGGTCAACAATTGCCATATTAGGTGTTAAAGCGTAATCAGCGATAGCGTATTTGTAATGAGTTTTTTCATCCGTAATAATTGAGAACGGAGTAACCTCAGAACCTGTACCCGAAGTGGTTGGAATACAAACCATTGTAGCTTTTTTACCTAAATCAGGAATTTGGCAGATACGTTTTCTGATATCCATAAATCTCATTGAAATATCAGCAAAGTTTGTATCGGGTTGTTCATATAATAACCAGATAATCTTACCTGCATCCATTGGAGAGCCGCCACCTAACGCAATAATTACATCCGGTTCATAAGGCTTAACTATTTCCATAGCCTGTTTAACTGTTGCAATAGTAGGATCAGGTTTAACATCAAAGAATACCTGATGATCAATTCCAATTTCATCTAATATCTTTGTAATATTTTCAACTGCACCCGAATTGAATAAGAAGCGGTCTGTTACAATAAATGCTCTCTTTTTACCTTTTAATTCTTTAAGAGCCAAATCTAAACAACCTCTCTTGAAATAAACTTTCGGAGGAACTTTGAACCATAACATATTTTCTCTCCTTTCAGCTACAGTTTTATAATTTAATAAATGTTCTACACCAATGTTTCCTGATACTGCGTTTCCGCCCCAAGAACCACAGCCTAAAGATAGTGATGGTTCCAGCTTGAAATTGAATAAATCACCGATACCACCCTGAGAAGATGGTGAGTTGATTAAAATTCTGCAAGACGGCATTTTTTCTGCGTAAGCATTGATTCTGTCAGATTTTCTTTCATCTGTATAAAGAACTGATGTATGGCCGGCTCCGCCCTTTAATACCAATTCGTGTGCCATTTCAGTAGCTTCTTCAAAAGATTTAGCCTTATACATAGTTAAAATCGGTGATAATTTTTCTCTTGAGAACGGATCATTCCAGTCAAGCTTTGCTCTTTCGCAAAGAAGAATTTTTGAATCTTCAGGAATTGAAAATCCTGCAAGTTCTGCAATCTTATGTGCCGGTTGACCTACAATAAGCGGATGAGCAGTTCCTCTTTGAGGATCAATAAACGGAAGTTCAATCATTTTCTTTTCATCTTCTTTTTTTACAAGATATGCTCCGCGATAGATAAATTCTTTTTTGACTTCTTCATAAATATCTGAAACAACGATTACTGATTGCTCAGAAGCACAAATCATACCATTATCGAAAGTTTTTGACATAAGGATTGAAGATACTGCCATTCTGATATCAGCTGTTTCATCAATAACAGCAGCTGTGTTTCCGGGGCCTACGCCTAATGCAGGTTTTCCTGATGAATAAGCTGCTTTAACCATACCGGGTCCGCCTGTTGCTAAAATGCAAGCAATATTCGGATGGTGAAGAAGTGCATCAGAAAGTTCCATTGACGGAGTATCAATCCAGCCGATAATATCTTTTGGCGCACCTGCTTCAACAGCAGCTTCAAGAACAACTTTAGCAGCTTCTATTGTTGATTTTGTTGCTCTAGGGTGTGGTGAAAATACAATAGCATTTCTTGTTTTTAATGCGATTAATGATTTAAAAATCGCTGTTGAAGTGGGGTTTGTTGTCGGAATAATACCTGCTAAGATTCCGAGAGGCTCGGCAACAATTTTAATACCATTTTCTTTATCTGTTCTGATAACACCACAAGTCTTTGCATCTTTGTGCTTGTTATAAATATATTCAGAAGCGAAGTGATTCTTAATAATTTTATCTTCAAGAACTCCCATGCCTGTATCTTCAACAGCCATTCTAGCAAGAGGAATTCTCATTTTATCAGCTGCCGTAGCAGCAGCTTTAAAAATTCTGTTTACATCTTCCTGAGAAAACTTTGAATATTCTTCCTGAGCTTTTTTTACTCTGTCTAATAAATTGTTTAAAGCTTCTATGTTATCAACTAATCCTGTTGATTTTGAGCTTTTCTTTTCTTCTTTTTCCAATAATTTCGGCATAATTTATCTCCTTATTCTAAATAGTGATTTTATTCCTTAATTAAAATTGTATTACGCAAAATTTTTACTGTCAATATTATTGAAAATAAAGGGATATTAAGATTTTATAAATAAGGATAAAGTGTCACGATTAAATTATTTATAAGGAAATGTATCACGATATAAATTCTTGATTTTTTATTTTTGTATTTTTTGAACAAATATCAACTGCTGTTTATCACCTGAGTTTATTCGTCGAATTGAAAAAGAAATTTTATGAATAAATTATGAATAACATTTGCATTTGTGTTATTATAAAATATTTTAATTTCAAATGTCTGACACTTGAAATTAAAATAACTTCCCCTTAAATTTACACAAAATTGTAAAATTTTAATTTTGTGTCCGACAATTTTAATTTCAGCTGTCAAGTTATAGTAATCGAAAGTGGAAAAAACGGCTTCAATTACTTGTCTGCAAACACTTTGGAGGAAATGCCTCTAATCTAGACACCAACGGGGTTTGAATACGAAATCGTTCAATTACTTTTTTGCATTTGGCCTGTCTACTTATATTAGTTTAATTTGTCCTATCTATATACCAAGGTTTTATTTTATAATCTTTCGGCTTTGACGCTCAGATACTCATTTATATCGTCAAGTTTTTTCATACAGTCAGAAACTCCCAAATCATAAATTGCTTGCAATTTGTTTGTATCTTTTTCTACTCTTTGCATTTTAACTAATTTAGAAGGACGAAGGACAAAGATTTTATTTTCAGCTTCGCATTTTTCTACAAAATCCATTGTTTCATTGTATTTTTTATAAGAATTATTTGCCGTTTCTACAAAATTGGGGAATTTCCCGTAAAAGAATTTGTATGGAAGGCGTGATTTTTTCTTTCTGTTAAAACCCATAGGTTTTGTTAATACAACAATAATTTTGTCGTAATTCTCTTCAAGTGCCTTTTTAACAGGTACAGCATCTGCTACTGCCCCATCTAAATAAAGATTACCGTTCACCTCAACAGGTTTTGACACAAAAGGCATAGAGCCTGATGCCCTAAAGTATTCCAAATCTTTATCAGCATCATCAATTTTTATATATTCAGGCTTGCCTGTTTCAAGATTAGTTACTACCGCATA
>JAEEHV010000047.1 GCA_016280955.1 Candidatus Gastranaerophilales bacterium
AGGAAACAAAGCGCAAAGCAAGGGCGTACCATTTCGGCAACAAAATATATCCAGGAACTTATTGAAAATGACATGAACAAACACCGCAAAGGTGTAAACACCCGTGAGGAAACTGTAAACACCTTGCTTGCATTAGAAGATAGCCAATTTAACGTGGTTAAAAGCGTTATCCGGGAACTAACAAAGTAACACTTTAAGGGCATTACCAACCTTTTTATAAAAGGGGTATGGGGGTTATTTCCTCATATCCTTTTTTGTATGACTTGGTTGTACGGGTATCGACACAAACAAAAAGGGTGTAAACATTTTTTATACCGGGTGTTGGTATCATATTAAAACTTTTATTTTTTCTTTTTATTTTTCCCGTACCATATCCAGGCACACCCCCACCCGTACCCCCGGATACCACCCCCACAGGCAAAAGCGCACTTGTTAGAAAAAGGAACTATAAAGGCCAACAGAAAATTTTTATATTTTTTCCTGGGGAACGATAAAAGGGGGGTATCGTATAAGTGTTACGCCCTTGACCTTGTATTTTCGTTTTTAAGGCACTTTAATCGTTTTAGGCTATAAATGTATAACAAAGATTTTTAACCGCCTTTTTGGGGCAATATGAAAGCCAAAACAAGGGGCATGTTGTTTGCTTTTTACTGTCAAAGGGTTTTAGGGTTTCCCTAAAGAATGAAAAAGTGATAAAAGGTTACATTTTTCGTGAAATAGGTTTTTTGGTGAGTGGATATCCACCGCCGATGCTTGCTATTTCAAAAACAACCCTTATTGTTTGCCAAAAGGCAGCAGGCCTATATGAAAAAATGTATCATGTGTTGCTATCGTCAAGTATAGGATTTTATGAAAACACTATTTTGTGGGTTCAAATGCTAGATAATCACTCGGCACAATTTTGCGCTGAATGAAACATGATAAGACAAAGCACCCCACCGCCCGATGGGTAAACCATAACGGGCACGGTTGAGTGCTTATGTAATATATATATACAGATACTTTAATACTTATATACTTGGGGTATCCGCAAACCCTTGATTTTACGGCATTTTTCAAAGCAAAAAACTACGTTTTGATACACAAATGACTACGTTTTGATACACGAAAAACTACGTTTTGATACATACCGCCTTTGTGGATAACTTTTGACAGGCAAGGCACGAAAAACCCCGTAAATACGCCATTTTCGGTACAACATTTCCCTATAAACAGATACATATATTTTCCTAAAAACTACGTTTTGATACACGGTCAAACCTTTTATTTTCGGGAAAAACTAACGACTACTATTTACAGATTAGTAGCAAAGATAATATAATTTGCGTTGGAGGATATACCGACATGTCAAAAAAAGATATTCCAGGGCAAATGAGTTTTATTATTGATTTAAGCACCGATGCACGCAACTATGTTGTGCAAAGTAACGATTTAGTGTTAGCCAAACAAGGCCTAAAACTAAACAGTGCAAAGATAATACGCACCCTTATAATGCAAATAAAACCCGATGATGATGACTTGAAAACATACGGCATCACCATAACGGAACTGTCAAAACTTTTGAACGTATCCAGGAGTAACCTATACCGGGATATTAAAAACATTGTTAAGGACATAGAACAAAACGGGGTATCGTTCGTACCTAAAGACGGACAAAGGCAAGCGTTTATAAATATGCCCTGGTGTGATGCCATTGGGTACGATGATGATTTAGGCCTGTTAGTTAAGATAAACCCCTTATTAAAGCCGTACTTGTTAGGGTTAAAAGATACCTATACGCAATATCAATTATTCGATATTTTGAAAATGAAAAGCATATACGGTGTCAGGCTTTATGAGATTTTAACCGCAAAGCATCACGGAAGTTTGTACGGACATGTACCGAAAACAGTAAAAATCAAAATTGCTGATTTACGCCGTGCCATGAGTTGTGAAGATAAGTACGAGCGTATATCCTCATTCAAAGAACGTGTACTTGATGTGGCATGTAAAAGCATAGAGGATAGTACATATTTGCATGTTACCTATGAGATATCAAAAGACGGGGGCAAGTCCGATGTGGTTATATTCAATATCGTTTCCTTGCTATATCAAAACTGATTATGCCTTTTTGTGTTCCTGTTTCATATCACGAAAAATCTTTTCAAGTTGTGCCATATAAACACTTTCCAAAAACTCGGAGTTAACTACAATATCCGTGTTATCACTTAAATTTTTCTTATTTCTTGCAAGCGTTATTGTTGGCAAAGAAGTTATCTGTGTATCGTTTTGTATCCAACCCGTGCCCGGTTCAAAGTGTACGGGTATTTTATATTCTGTGTGATAAAGATTTTTTAACGCCATTATAAAGTCGGTCAAATAATCACTTTCCAAAAAATCAGAAAAGGCCTTTTGATGTGTGAACACCTGGGGAGTGCGATTTAATTGACCACCCGATACCCTATCAATAAGACATAGCATATTGTCATGTTCCGCAAAGAATTTACGGGCACGCTTTATGTTTTCAACCGCACTGTCAGATATAAACAATTCCTTGCATATCATTTCATTGTTCACTGTCAGATAATCTGTACGCCCGTACAAATAATCAATTGATACCCCGAACACCTCACAAATATCGCAAAGCGTGTTATCACTCGGCAAAGTATAGTTTGTTTTTCCCGATGCTAAATTATAAGTACCGTTTACCCACGCCTGGTATTGCCTGGGTGTGATGCCTATTTTCTCGCAAAATTCCTTTTGATTTAGGCCACTATCTTTTTTTATCTTTTTAATACGTTCCCTAAAGGTTGCCTTTACCTTTTCAATATCCGTCAAAGTATTTCGCTTTTTCATACTCAAAACTCCTTTTAAGTGGTGGTATATAGGAAGTAGTTTGTTGATATGATTATAACAACAAAACTTGCTAAACGCAACAAACAACACGGAGGAAAATAACATGCTAAAGGAAAAGTTTGAAAAACTTGATGATGCGGTTTTATGGGGTTTGCTTGCCGATATAAGCAACACCTTAAAAGCACACCCGTATAGTACAGACGATGCCCTGTTTATGTTTTGGTATGAGATATTCAAAAGCCTTGAACATGAAATCAATAGGCGTTTATCGGAGGGGGAAACATGAAACCTTTTGAAAACCTTGAATATTACAAATACTTGCAAAGTGATAAATGGAAAAACATTTCCCAGGAACGCATGAGGATAGACAAATATCAATGTGTTATGTGTGGTTCACGGGGAACGGCAAACAACCCCTTGCAAGTACACCATTTATCATACGCACACCTATACCATGAGGAAAACAGGATATATGAAGATTTAGAAACCCTGTGTGCGAACTGTCATGCAAGCATACATAAGGCCATGGAACGGGTAACAAGTCCTACCGGGCGTAAAGGTTGGAAAGATAACGCCAGGATACCCGATATCCATATTTACACTGTTAACGGCCTTGATATCGAACAACTTGAACGGAGGAACAAAGATGAACTTGAACAACCTGGAAATCAGAAAAGCAATTGAAAATAAACGATTAAAGCATTATGAGGTTGCCGATGCACTCGGAGTTAGTTTGTTTACCTTTTCGCATTGGTTAATGGTGGAATTATCACCCGAAAAAAAGGAACGGATACTAAAAGCCATTGATGATATCAAATGATGCCAGGGTGCAAAATATACCGCCAGGGAGTAAAGATACATGAGCAAAAGAAAAGCAAAGTACATAAAACAACCCTTTGAAAGCATGGGGGATAAATTTATATACGATGAAAAGATACACGCTGATACAAGCGCAAATATTTTTGAAAGCATGCTATTAAGTGATGCTTATACCGACCTGTTAGCAAGACAACAACAATTATATACACTGTGTAAAGCACAATGGAGGGGTAAAAGGAAACCGAACAAAGACTACCCGGATATGAACTTTAGTGATGAGTGCTTTTATTTTAACCGTGCCCAGGTTATGAAGTACAAACTATATACGGAAAAAAGCGCAAGCAACTTTTATAAGGACATGGGGGTATTGATAGCACACGGGTTTATTGTATGCAAAGCACAGGGGAACTTAAACGGGAGGAAAAGTATTTATGAGTTTTCGGATAAGTGGCAAACCTGGAAACAGGGTGATGATTTTAACCCCAAAACAAAGGCATGAAATTATTTTTCAGTAGGTATATAGACCATACCCTACCCCTAAAACCTATGGTATATAGACCATACCCTAAAGGAAATAAGGGTAAAGGGTTAGGTTTATAAGCCATACCCGTATGTTAAAAACACACCCTGGGGGTTAGGTTTATAAGCCATACATATATATATATTTACCATACCCTTATAACTTTACTAACCTATACCTTTATCCATTGATACCGAACGGATACTAAAAGGAACATTCCAGGGTAAAAGCACGGAACAAGCACGGGCGGTTTTCGTTCTAACACAACGAACGAACAGTGAACGATTAAAAATAGCGTTATCCGTTATGACAGAACGCAACAAGAACGGAAAGCAACTTGAACACCACCGAACACGGAGGATATACGATGATAAGCACCGATAAACTTGAACAACTAACCGTTGAATACCTTAAAAATTGCAACAGGCAGCAGGCACAACCTACTTTTCGTGGCCTGGGTGAAGTTTTAAGTGTATCCGGGCAAACAATTGCTAATGTGGTACACGGAAAATTTAACGGACATGATTATACAGATGCACCCCATACAACTAGGATAATAGATAATAAAGACTTTAATATTATTAGGGATATATTTTTTAATATTTAATATTATATATGCTATATAACATATCTATATAATATATATAACAAGTATTAGTATATAAAAACATTAAGAACGGGTATAACAAGGGAATAACAAGGAAAATACTATAAAGGGGAAACAATGAACGCTTTTGAAGAAAACAACCTAAAGGAATTAAAAAAGACAAACCCGGAACGGGTAAAGTATGTTACTTCCCTGGGAGGGCAAGCAAGTGCCAGGAAACGGAAAAAGGACAAAGCACAACGGGAATATTTAAGGGCGTTACTTGATGCCACGTTAACAGTGCGCTCACCTTATCAAAAATACTTTGATGATATGTTGACGGAGGAAGAAAAGAAAAGGGCGGTGCGTTGGATAAAGATACAAAGAACAAAGGAACAAAAGAAAAGAGAACAACAGGCAAAGCAATAATATACTTTGACAGAATGATGCTATGTGATTATGTTTGATATATAAAGCACTGTGAGAACAAGCAAATGTGGATACCTTAAACGAACCTGGTTTCCTTGCTATATCCACGGTGCTTTTAATTGTAAAAATAGGGCACACCCAAACTTTACAACCGGGAGTGCCTTTTTTGATGCCCTGTTTTGTAAAAATAGACTTGCTAATTTAATTATTTTACAAAATGTAAAGAAAACCCTTGCTATATTTACAACCGCATGATAATATACTTGTATAAGTTATATAACATTGTTGCATAGGTTATATAACAGAACACCACCAAACAAACGCCACATAGTAGGAGGAAACAACATGAATATTGCTTATGTTAGGGTATCAACAATTGAACAGAACGAACAACGCCAGGTTGAGGGCTTGCAAAAGTACAACATTGATAAGTGGTTTACTGAAAAGATAAGCGGAAAGAACACCGACCGCCCGGAACTCCAAAACATGCTAGAGTTTGCCAGGGAGGGGGATACAATTTATATACATGACTTTTCCAGGCTTGCCAGGAACACAAAAGATTTACTTGAACTAGTTGAACGGTTGAACGCAAAGGGCGTTAACCTGGTATCAAACAAAGAAAATGTTGATACAAACACACCCACAGGCAAATTGATGCTTACCATGATAGGGGCAATAGCCGAGTTTGAACGCCAAAACTTATTAGATAGACAGGCCGAGGGCATAGCAATTGCAAAGCGTGAGGGTAAATATAAAGGCCGTAAAGCCGTACAGATAAACGATGATATATTCAAAGCAAACTATGAAAGATACTTGCACCGGGAAATAAGCAAAACGGAACTTGCAAAGGTATTAAATGTTAGTAGGCCGACACTTGATAAAATGATAACCGAGCGCAAAGCCGTTTAATATAAAAGGGGTATCCTCAAAAATGGGGATACCTTTTTTGTGCCCTTATAACGCAAAAGAGTTGCAAGGCAACTATGCACCTTTACAACCCTTTTATCTTATCCATAAACACCACCACAGAGTTTTTTGGATATCACTATATAGAGTATAGCATAAAACAAGGTTGTATTGAATAGAATATGCCTATATAATAATTGCATAACTTATATAACTTGTTTATATAGTTTATACAACACACCGCCACAAAAATATGCACCTATGATGCTATTGTTTTTTTGTGGCATTATAGGTTTTTTTATTATCACTAGGAGGGTAAAACATGAGTACACAGGGTATCACAAAGGAAAGCAACGGCACAAAGTTAACTATGGAAATGTTGGAATTTATGGAATTGTATTTAAACGCACCAAAGGAAGTACAAAACAAGATAGAGGAACTTTTAAACAAGTTTGAAAACGAGGGGGCAACTAAATGAAAACCGTAACATTTTGTATCCAAAAGGGAGGAACAGGCAAAACAACTAGTGCCCTGGCATTAGGACACGGCTTGCACAAAAAAGGATACCGGGTATTGTTTGTTGATTTAGATGCACAGGCAAACTTATCCTTTTCGTGCGGTGTTGATTTATTGAACTTGCAAGCATCATTGTTTGATGTATTCAAAGGGCGTGCAAGCATCACAGATGCCCTTATAAACCTTGATAAAGGGTTAGATATATTAGTTGGTTCAATTGACCTGGCAAGTGCTGACAGAGAATTTACAAGCACCAGGCGTACATACATGTTAAGGGAATATTTATCCGACCTTGAAAACAATTATGATTATTGCATCATTGATGTACCGCCACACCTGGGAGTTATGACAGAGAACGCACTAACAACGAGTGATACACTTATTATCCCGATGCGTGCCGATATATACGCCATGCAAGGTATAAGGCAATTAAAAGGGTTTATTGATGAACAAAGGAAGTACACCAACCCCGACCTTAAAATTGACGGTATCCTGTTAACGTGTATTAAGGAACGAGCAAACCTTACAAAAGCATTGATGCAACCCTTTGAGCAAATAGCCGAACAATTAGGAACAAAGGTATATAAAACAAGCATAAGGGAAACTGTATCCGTTCCCGAAACGGCATTGAATAAATCAAACATATACGATTATGCACCCCAGGCAACCGCAACCCTTGATTATAAAGCGTTTGTTGGTGAGTTTTTAAAAGATAACGCCATTAAGAAAAGCAAAACAAAGTAAAGGGGATACCGTATGCAAATAGACATAGAAAAGTATTTAAACAGATATGATATGCAAGTAAAAGGGCATAGTGGCGTTTGTTGTTTATCCTCCACCGTGCTTGATGATATTTACAACAAAGCAAAGGGGCAAGCGTGGTTGTGTATCGTGTATGCCTTAAAGATAGGCTATTTAATGGGATACGATAAACGGAAAAGGGAAACCAGGAGGGCAAGTTGATATATGGCAAAGAAAGATTTAAGCAAAGCGGTTGAAAGTATAATGCCGACAATGAACGCATTGGAAAGCAAAAGCAAAGAAAAGTTTGAACAGGAATACAAAAAACGAAACAAGGGCAACAGTGATTATATACGCCTTGACCTCCGACCGAACGGAAAAGACTTAAAAGGATACGTTGAAAGCCAGGCAAGGAAACAAAGCGCAAAGCAAGGGCGTACCATTTCGGCAACAAAATATATCCAGGAACTTATTGAAAATGACATGAACAAACACCGCAAAGGTGTAAACACCCGTGAGGAAACTGTAAACACCTTGCTTGCATTAGAAGAT
>JAEEHV010000048.1 GCA_016280955.1 Candidatus Gastranaerophilales bacterium
TGAAGGAAATGGTGACAGTATACATGTTTCTTAAGGGAATGCTTTCTTACGACGGACAGAAGAACATGGCTTGGATAATGCTGAATGGTTGATTCGTTATGTGCAGGATTCTAAGCAATTAATTATATAATGATTATGTGGGATATAATAAAAATGGATATTAGCCGATATATATTATAAAACAAGGCAACGATGAACAGAATTGTTTTATTCGTTTTTTAATTGTGACTAACAAGCTGTATATTTGGACTGTCATAGGAATAGTCCTAATGAAAATCCCATGGAGGATCATATGGATAAAAGATTTAAGTGGAATATGCTTATCACATCCTTTATACCATTATGGGTGTCAATTATTATCTCTGATATGTGGGATATCGTGATTTATGTTGTCTCAAGATGGAAGCATTTATTAAATTTGGACATGGATTTTAAATATGTACTTTTCAGATTTTTAAAGGCAAATGGGCTGATGATCAGCTCAATTATGGTCATTAGCATTGTGGTCGTTATCAGCATTGTTGATATTAAATTGTTTATAAGAGCCAAGGAAAAGGAGGGGAATTCTCCTGTCGGAAGACTACTACGAATTACTCGTGCCAATAAATTATCGGCAGAATTCCTGTTGGCATATATTCTTCCCCTAATAGCTTTTGATTTTTCCGATGCAAAAGGGGTGGCTCTATTTGTTTTGTATTTTTGTGTTTTAGCGTTTTTATGCATTAGAAATAACAATATATATACAAATATTTATCTGGAAATAAAGAAATTTCGCATGTATGAATGTGATGTGGAGTGTAGGGTGGCAAATGGTTCCAAAGTGTATAAAAATAGCTTGGTGCTTAGTCGAAGAGATTTAATCACTAGAACCGATGGTGGCATGAGATATTGGGATTTCGACAATTACATATATATAGATTTGGATCAGGATGGTAAAAAATAGTCCTATCAAGGGAGGACAAAGCATATGAGTAAGGATTTACTAAAGACAAAGCTGAATGATGCAAGTATCGGTTTATACAATTGGACATTATATTTTTTTACAATAGATCGTAGGAGTCCAAATCCGTATATTGTACATAAAATCAGATTTAGAAGGTCGGATTCATTACAGAAATATGCTCGTGCTCTTATGCAAACTGAAGAGAAATATAAAATTGAAAAGATTGAACAAGTGCAGTTATACACGGGAGAAAATTCGAAAGTTGTTTGCGATAAAATCTCTCTATGCAATAATCTGATTAAAAAAGACTGGGAATACCTATTTAATGATATAGCTAATGCGAGTGATGAAAAGATTCAAGGAAAATATAATGGCTATATTTTGATTGGGGTACCTATTCAAGAAGACAAATCTTCTGTAACAGCTATAAAAATGGCAAATCCCATTATTGATATGCATAAACAGAAGAGTATAGTTTTTAATTTTACAGAAGAAAATGAGTTGGATATTATTTCAGATAATATATGCAGATTATATATGGATGTTGACATGCTCATTATAGATGACTGGCTGTATTCATTTAATTTAAAAGCAGAAGTCTTGTTTAATATGGAAAAAACCATGCAAAAAATTAAAAATGATGCAATTCAGAATCTTCTCAAGATAGACGCATTTTCAAATGAAGCTGATTTTGAAAAATATGCTAAATCATATCCTTCGGCAAGGACATTTATAACACTAAATCAAGAGCGTGTAAAAAAATTAGAGAATCGTAAACAACGAAAAAAGGTTGCAGATATGTTGAAACTGCAAACTGATGCCTACGATCGGATCTGTTTCAAAAATAAAGAAGAAGTGGCTTTGTTAATTAAATATATATGTTTTAAAATGTTTAAGGATGATGAAACGAAAGGACTTTTAGAAGCCTCAAATGTAACTAAAGTTGCCAGATAAAGAATGTAGGGATGACATTAAGATGCTAAAAGAATCTAACAGCAAATTTGATAAAAATTTATATTTCGGAGGGAAGCTATGGAAGAGAAAAGTAAATATGATATTGGAGAAAATGGGAGACAATTTGGTTATGACACAAAAGGGGGCTGGGATATAGATAATTCCGAAAAAACACAACGTACCAGTGATTTTGGACATATTCCAGGAAGATACCAATGGGAAGAAACAATTGATGTTTCAGAAGAAAAAGAAGATGATAAGTAAGTTATATTTGGTGTGGTGAAGTAAATAATACGGATTTAAAGAAGATTTTGGTCTCGTACACAAATAATCAATAAACAGCGTTTCTGTATCAGGAAGATACGCATATTCCGAGAAACCAACTATCTTTTCATTAGAATATAAAATATAGAAAAACATTTTTCTTTTGTCAATATATTGTTTTTCTATATAATCTCGAATCTGCGTTGTTGGTGTATCCGCATTTTCATCTACTGTATGTATATAAATATCAAGTGCTTCAGCTAAATCCTTGTCTTTTGCATTTTTAATTTGCTTTATTCAAATTTGCTTGCATCAAAATCTGTCCTTTTCAATTGATAATCCGCTATTATCCGTTAGTTTTAATGTAAATCATAAATATGTCCAGATTTTTTCGAGGTCTTGAAGAATATGATTAAATGATTAAAAAGTTATGCTTAACATAACTTTTTAATCTGCCGATAATAATATAAAGATGTATGTTACTGACGGCAAACATATAAGTATACCTTATTTATGGAAGATATGCATGACCTGCTATGGTAGATTGAGTGATCTGATTGTGTAAATATATCCTTTAGATGCGTAAAAAGGAGGAGACTCAAGATGGGATGCGTCAAGAAACTATATATTGATGGATTTAAGCGATTTAATCATTTTGAAATAGAGTTCAATGAACGATTGAGTATTTTGGTGGGAGAAAATGAGGCTGGAAAAAGTACAATACTCGAGGCAATAATGGTTGTTTTAAATCAACAGTATTGGAATGCAGATAAATCTGTATTGCAAGATCTTTTTAATCTAGAAAACATTAAATGTTTCCAAGACAGTCCATGTATTGCAAATTTGCCGAGGATAATAATTGAGCTAGATCTGGAACTCGATAATATTCCCCAATTTATCGACTTTTATGGTCCATGTCATGTAAATGGTAGTTCAACTGATGAAAAATATGGCATAAAGTTTGAGTGTAAATTTGATGAGGACTTTTCTGAAGAGCTGGCAGATTCCATTAATGATGGGAAAATACCGTTTGAATATTATTTGTTGACATGGCAGACATATGCAAATTTGCCATATAAAGTAGCCAAGAGACCTATAAAAAACTTGTTTATAGACACCTCCGAAACATCGAAGTCGTCCGCATTTAATTATTTTAATAGGGCATTATTTTCGAACCTCTATAACAATGCAACTAAACTGAAAGCCAAACACACTTTTAGAGAAAAACTAAATACATCATTTGAAGCTGTGGAGCTTCCTGATATTGATACAAGAAGACGCTTCGGGATAGATAATAAAAAGGTTGTTTTAGAAAGCGTTTTATCAGTATACGAGGATTCTATTCCGTTGGAAAACAAAGGAAGTGGCATGGAAAGTTTGATAAAAACGCAAATTGCACTTGAACGAGAGGAGGGACTTGATACTATCTTGATTGAAGAACCAGAAAATCATTTGTGTTTTACTAATTTGAAGCAGATGCTAAAACAAATAATTGATCACGAAAATGATGCGCAGATTATATTAACGACTCATAGCAACATGATTGCAAGTAGGCTAAATCTCGGTAATGTAATTTGGATTGCAGAGGATCACTGTTTATCATTAAAGAGTGTTGATCCTCAAACGGCAGCTTTTTTTGAAAAAGCAGATGATAATGAATTCCTTCAGCTTCTATTATCAAAAAAAGTAATTTTGGTGGAAGGGGCTACAGAATATTTGTTATTACCGAAGTTTTACGAACAGAAAACTGGTAGGACAATTGAAAATGATGGGATTTCAATTATATCGTGTAATGGTATTTCTTATAAGCGATATTTGGAAATAGCAGAAGAAACTTGTAAAAAGATTGCTGTAATAACGGATAATGATCATGAACAGAATAAAATAGACGAGGCAAGTTCATTTAATCTGCAAAGTGAAAAACAGCATGTTTTTATGGGAACTACAATGGATGATTGGACATGGGAGGCTTGTGTATATAATTGTAACAAAGAAAAACTCGATGCTATGGTTCAGGTTCAAGACGGGGCGCAATATCTTTTTCATGGGAAAGATTACGGGCAGGTTTTGGGAAAGATGCTTGCTAATAAGGTGGATACTGCATATAAGATGATTATTTCTGGTGAAGATTTTAATATTCCCGAATATGTGGAGGATGCAATTGAATGGCTAAACGAATAATACTTGCGGTTGCGGGGGCAGGGAAGACATATCACATTTGTCATGAGATACAGCCAGACAAAAGAAATTTAATTGTAGCATTTACACATGCAAACATTAAGAATATACAAAACGAGTTATTAAGAGCATATGGAAAAATTCCAGAGATGACTAGAGTTATGACGTTTGATGCATTTGTTTATCATATGCTCATTCGTCCATATGAAGTTTCAATATTTGATTTTTTTGGTGAAGACTATAAGTTTGCTGAGACGAGCATAACCCTAAAAAAACCGCCACAGCAGCGGTTGAAAATTAATGGTCGAGATGTGCCAAATAGAAAATATAAAAAGAAAGAATTCCTTCAGCACTATATGGATGAAAGGAAACAGTATTATTGTGAAACTTTATCTGAATTAGCGATGTATGTAAAACAGGGACGAGAATCTCTCATTCAAACAGCAGCAAAGAAGCTTAATTTCTTTTTTGATAATATATTGATAGATGAGTTTCAAGACTTTAGAGAGTATGATTATGAGCTTATAGTGAAATTATCAAAATTCCTGAAAAATATTGTTTTGGTAGGTGATTATTATCAGCATTCTGTTTCAGGTCAGAATAATTCTGGCAAGCCATTTAAGAAGGCAAAAACAGAAATTTGTTACGATGATTTTATTGGGGAACTTCGTAGAGAGAGATTTGAAGTCGATGAGACATCTTTGATTCATTCAAGACGTTGTTCAAAAGAGATATGTTCTTTTGTTAGAAATAAACTTGGAATTCAGATACGATCAGCAGGGATAAACGCTGGAACTGTAATAAGACCTTTAAATATACAAGAGATATTAGATGATAAAAATATCGTAAAGCTTGTATATGATAATGCATCTCGCTATTCGTTTAGGGCAGTAAACTGGTCATATTCAAAGGGTGATACATATGAAGCTGCATGTGTAATTCTAAATGGATCAACAAGAAAACTGATAGAAGAAACATTCTCGGCTTCGACGCTAAAAAAAGCTACTTTAAATAAACTATATGTAGCATTAACTCGTTCAAAGGGAGATTTGTATATTGTGACATCAGATGAATTTGAGGCTATAAAAGAAAAATACTACAAGTAGTATCAAAGGGGGATCATGTATGAAGGTTGGAAAGTTTCCGGAGGGAATGGATCCAATAGAAGCCAAGAAAAAGGTTGGTGTTTTTTTGAAAAGCATTCAACAGGATTCAAAACCAGAGAAGTGTATTTTGTGCGGGCAGAATAAGACAAGTTTTTGTAATTCTCATTCTGTTCCAAGGATGTGTTTAAAAAACATTGCTGTCAATGGTAAGGTTTTACAAGCGAATGGGCTTATTGGAGCGGATGTTATTGACGTGGAAAAAGGAATAAATAACTCCGGAACTTTTCACTTTATTTGTAATGAGTGTGATAATAAAGTGTTTCAGGATTATGAAAATCCAGATACTTGGACAGAGGTTGCACCTACGGATAAAGTTTTGGCACAGATCGCTTTAAAAGATGTACTACTGATGCTTAGCAAAAGAAATATGGAAACTCTTTTATGGCAGCGTGCTGCAGAAAAGGGAAATATCGGGGGAATGGATTACATGAAGATGGTCCAGGAACTTGATATAAGGGATTTTACGGATGAGATGGAGTTATATAAGGGAATAACTACAGACACAAAAGAACAGTTTAAAGTTATTTTTTATGAAAAATTAACTTATGTGGTCCCTATAGCAACGCAAACTACTTTTGTTTTGGATGAGGACTTAGAGGGGAATTTGATTAATGACATTTATGACACATCCAAGGATGTACGCATTCAGAGCCTTCATGTTTCAATTCTTCCACTAGAAGATAGTACAGTGGTAATTCTGTTTTATCATCGACGAGATAAGAATTATAGAAGATTCCATCATCAATTTAATTGTTTATCCTACGATAAGAAACTGGAATACATTAATTATTGGATATTTAAATATACTGAAAACTATTTTTTTTCACCTACAATAAAGAATATATTGGATGAAGATGAAAAATTGCAGTTACTATCGCAAGAAAATAATGGTGTGGGCAATCTGGGATATGTTTTAGGACCCGAGGATTTGTTTTATGAGTGTGTTAAATCAGATGAAGTAACGAATTTGTTAACGAGACAGTTTTCGCTATGATTACGGAATGATCGTTTAGAGAGAAAAGTAGAAATAATTTTGATCAAGTGCTTAAAAGGTACAGGAGTATTTTCTGGATGTGCTTGAAATAATAATGTTGATTTCACCGGACTTTAACAGGGGTGCAAAATGCTACATGTTAAATGTTGTTAGAGCCCGAAATTAATGGTTATTAAGAGGTTTATGGATATTCCTGTGGCTTTTGGGGGTTATTTCTTTTGGACCGGAATTGGTTATTTCTTTTGGTCACCAATTTGGCGATTTTCGCCGAGCTTTAACAATGTTACATTACAATGAGTCCTCATAAAAAAACTGATAATCAGCAATTATTCTTCATTATTCATACCCATATGTATACTGGGATCACGAAAAACTCCTGCATAATTCATTTTTTTTTGCCTTAAAAAACATATAATGCAAGCCATCATTTTTTGTGATAAAATAGTATTATAAAGTAATTGACTTGGCTAATTTATGTAAATTTGGATGTATAAAGCTTGTATACTACTATAGGAGCGTATGAGTGCATGAAGAATGTAATAATATTAAATGACATTTTGGGAAGCATGGCTCTTGGTTTTTCAAAAGCAGGATATGATGTGAGGGCTCTTTACATTGATTTTAAGGATACTGAAAATCGAAAAATATGCATGAAGAATTGGGGAGATACAGTTAAACCATTAAACGAAGAAACGACATATGAACAGATTGAAGCGGACATGAAAGATTTGGATTGTCTTGCCGGAAGAATTTATTTTGAAAATTCCAGGTACCCATCAAATGGTGACAATAATGCGCACGTTTTAACTAATATACATCGCATTATGTCAATTGCGAGTCCGAAATGTTTTACCTTTCAATGCCTTCATGTCATTGATAATAAGAGTATTCAGATGTTTTGCGATGAAATGGTAAAAATGGGATATGTTGTTTACATAAAAAAAATGGATGTAAATTACATTACGGGTTTTCCGGTTCGCGAAAAACCAACTTTACTTGTTGGCGCAAAGAATTCAGAGATGTTGTCGATGGATATGATTCTGAATTCTGATGGTGTCGAATATCCCATTGAAAAGTTTTGTGATAATGCTGAAGAAGTTGATCCTTATTATTATCGGATAAAAAAGAAGAATGCAATAAATCTATCCTCAAATTATTTATCTTGTTTGCTTTGTTGGAACAGGGATCATTATGAAGAAGATAAAAAAGTAAAGTGGAACATAATGCATATTCCGCTCATTATTACCGGGAACGGATATAGGAAAATAACGCACCGTGAAATAGCCAGGTTAAAAGGAATCCCTGAAGAATATTGGCTGGAAACAACAAATAAGACAAGCTTATATTCGAAATTATATTCAAGTTCAAATGTAAAATTAATTCAGCGGGTGGCATCATCGTTATGTTTGACGGGTACAGATACCTATGAATACAAATGGGAAGTACGTAAAGGCTTAAAGTTTGAAGAGATCATGTTTTCCTATTTTAGGGAAAAAGGCTACGCCAATGCAATTGATTTGAAAAATACGGATTCTTATGTTGATTATCAATGCGAAACAACACAGGGAAAATTTGGGTTTGAATTCAAATTCTATTCATCCAATCAATTGGCGGAGAGATGGATTATCAAGTTATGTGAAAAGCTTTCCGCTTTAGATTCTCTTAAGGATTCAGAGATCGTGATAATTGTTGCAAACATAGTTGGAGGAGAGATAAAGAATCACATAAAAAGAGACTATAACATATCAGTCTGGGATGTTGAAAATATATTATGGATGTTGGAGGATTATCCGTCACTTATAACCGATTTCAAGTCTTTATTAAGCTTTAACTCATTCAACATTATTCCGAGGGTCCCAAATCATGCATTCTTTGGTACAAATGAACCCAAGGTTATGTGTGAAAAGATAGATTTTCAGGAACGGCTGAGAAATGTCAGGGCTGGGACGGAAGAAGCTAGAGAATACGAAATTTTATGTACGGAAATCATAAAGTTTTTGTTTGGCGACGCCATAGAGTTTTATGATCCGCAAAAAGTTTCAAATGACGGTTTGTTTCGATTTGATCTGTGCGGTAAAATAAAACATGGCAGTTCTGGTGAGTTTTATGAAAACATTTTACGATTCTTTGATACGAAGTATATAGTTTTTGAATATAAAAATTATGAAAAAGAAATAACGCAAAAGGAAATCTATACTACCGAAAAGTATCTGTATGAAAAGGCGTTGCGTAAGGTTGCAATCATTCTTTCAAGAAAGGGGATGGATAAAAATGCAATGAAGGCAGCGCGGGGAAGCCTTAGGGAAATGGGGAAAATCATTCTATGCTTGTCGGATGAGGATGTAAACAAGATGATTGACATTAAGAATCGAGATTTGGATCCGGCAGATTATTTAGAACAAATGTTGGATGCCATGCTGATGGATTTAGAAAAATGATCATATGAAGCGATGGCCGGTTGACGGGAATATATATAGTCATCTTAGTGATAAACAAGGAGAATAATGTTATGAAAGTATTTTTGCTTTCGGGAATGCATGGTGTTGGGAAGGGATTCTTTTTAGATAAAGTAAAAGGTAAGCTACAAAATTATGACATATACTCAGCCAGCCAATTAATAGAACAATATCAACCTTCAACGGATGCGGGATATAAAAAAGTTACCAGCGTAAGTAATAATCAAGATGTGTTGATCAAGGCATTGAACGAAAAAAAGAGTCAGAGCGTTAATGACTTTGTTGTCGACGGTCATCTATGCATCTTTAATTCTAGGGGTGAAGTTGAACGCATTCCTGAATACTTTTTTTGTGAAACGGGTATAACCGGAATCCTTTTGTTACAAGATAATCCACAACGTATTTTTGAAAGATTACAAAAAAGAGATTCAAGCTCAATAAGCATAAATGACATAACAAGAGTGCAGGACGAAGAAAGAAAATATGCGTGTGACTTACAGGGTAAATATCGAATTCGTAATGTGATAATTTCACATGAATGCACGGATGACCAGTTTGTGGAAACATTAAAAGAAATTGGAGGCGATACTGATGAATAACATAATTCACAAAAACTTTTCGGAGATAGACATCACGGATCCATTTTTTAATTCCTTGAAAAATGATTATGCAGGTTTTGAGGATTGGTTTGCGAAAAAAGGTAGTCAAGACGCTTTTGTACAATATGATGATAACAGAATTATAGGATTTTTATATTTGAAGATTGAAGAGGATGTTGTTGATGATGTTACTCCAAAGATATATGCCAATAAAATTCTGAAAGTTGGTACTTTTAAGATTGAGGCACATGGAACAAAAATGGGTGAGCAATTTATAAAAATTATAATGGATTATGCGGCCAATGAAAATGTGGATGTATGCTATGTTACCATTTTTAAAAAACATGAATCCTTGATTAAGCTTGTTCAGCAGTTTGGATTCGAACTATATGGTACAAAAGGGAAGGGCGAAAAAGAAGAAAATGTATATTTAAAACAAATGGAAAAAATTACGGGGGATATCAAAAAAGATTTTCCGTTAATCAACATCCGAGAAGTAAAAAAATACTTATTAAGCATTTATCCCAAGTATCACTCCGTCATGTTCCCTGATTCGATTTTGACGACGGAGAATAAAAGCATTATAAAGGATGTCTCTTATACGAATTCCATTCAAAAGATATATGTATGTACCATGGATGACGTTGAGAGCCTAAAATACGGAGACATAGTGGTATTATATAGAACGGCGGAGCCTGGACGGAGCGCAGAGTATTCTGCGGTTGCGACATCTGTTTGCGTAGTGGAAAGTGTTAAAAAACAAAGTGAGTTTAGCTCTTTTGAAGAGTTTTATGATTATGCCAGCAAATATAGTGTATTTGACAGAGAGGATTTGCGCTATTGGTTCAAAAAGGGATGTTGTAAAGCAATAAAAATGACATATAACGGGGCATTAAAAAAGAGGATTGTTCGCCATGAACTAATTGAGAGCATTGGATTGACGCGGGATCAGTATTGGGGATTTTTTGAGCTGACTGATGCACAGTTTTTAAGAATAATTGAAACAGGAGGTCTGGACAAACTGCTACGAAATAAAGAATGAGAGAAGCGAACAGAAGCCTGAATTGAAAAAGTAAATTCTGTATGTAAAACTAATTTCAACATGCCACTGAAAAACCGTATGTTTTTATATGTTTGGAATGCGCGGTGAGACAAAACGTGGTAGAATGTCCTTGAAATTTGTGAATGATTCCAAAAA
>JAEEHV010000049.1 GCA_016280955.1 Candidatus Gastranaerophilales bacterium
AAGAAAACATTAATTATAGAAGGTAAAGAAGTCGAATTTACTAATGAACCCAACCTATTGGAAGTAATTAGAAAAGCCGGCATGAATGTTCCGACATTATGCTACAGACCTGACTTAACATCATTTGGTGCTTGCAGAATGTGCGTTGTAGAAGTTGAGTATCCAAACGGAAGAAAAATGATTAACTCATCTTGTACAATGCCTCCGGAAGCAGGTATCAAAGTTCATTTAAATACAGACAAAGTAAGAAAAATCAGAAAAATGGTTCTCGAACTTCTTCTTGCAAACCATGATAGAGAATGTACAACTTGTGATAAATCAGGTTCTTGCGAGCTTCAAAAATATGCAGAAGAATATGGAATCAAGCACGTTAAACAATTTGCTCAACGTGAAGTTATGACAAAAATTGATGACAGCTCTTGTGCTTTAGTTCGTGATAACAACAAATGTATCCTTTGCGGAGCTTGTGTTAGAGCATGTGACGAACACCAAGGCTTACAAGTTTTAGGATTTGCAAACAGAGGAAGTAAAACTGTTGTTGAACCTATGGCAGGCAGACCTCTTGGTAACAGCGAATGTATTAACTGCGGTCAATGTGCAGCAGTTTGTCCTACAGGTGCTATAACTATTAATTCGACTCAACTTGATGAGGTATGGAGTGCAATTACTAACCCTGAAAAGAAAGTAGTTGTACAATTTGCTCCATCTGTTCGTGTTGCGATAGGTGAAATGTTCGGACTTCCTGCAGGTGAAAACTCAACTAAGAAAATTAACGCAGCTTTAAGAAGAATCGGTTTTGACCTTGTATTTGATACTAACTTCTCAGCTGACTTAACAATTATGGAAGAAGCACATGAATTTATCGACAGACTTCAAAATGGGGGTAAATTACCATTATTTACTTCATGCTGTCCGGGTTGGGTTCGTTTCTTAGAAACACAACATCCTGATATGCTTGATCACTTATCAAGCTGCAAATCTCCTCAAGGTATGTTGGGAGCTATTATTAGAGAATATGTTCCGCAATCTCATGAAGGATTTACAGCTGAAAACTTGGTAAGCGTTTCAATTATGCCTTGTACTGCTAAAAAATACGAAGCAAAACGTGAACAATTCAAGATGGCAGACGGAAGACAAGAAATCGATTACGTTCTGACAACTCAAGAACTTGGCAGAATGATTAAGGGTGCAGGTATCGACTTTGCTAATATTGAAGGTGAAGAACCTGATTCACCGTTCGGAAAATACACTGGTGCAGGTACAATCTTCGGTGTATCAGGCGGTGTTGCTGAAGCTGCTGCAAGAACAGCTTACGAAGTTGTTACAGGCGAAACTCTCCAAAACGTTGTAATCGATGATATGAGAGGAACTAAGAGAGTTAAAACGGTTGAGCTTGACTTAAAAGGAACTAAGATTAAAGTTAAAATCGTTAATACTCTTAGAGAAGCAGAAAAATGCATGAGAGAAATCAAGGAAGGTAAAGCAGATTATCAACTTCTTGAAGTAATGGCTTGCCCTGGCGGTTGTATTAACGGCGGCGGTCAACCTCAAAGCTGTAACGATTCTAATATTAAGGAACTTCGTGCAGAAGGTCTTTATACAGATGATGCAACAGGCGAGTGGAGAAAATCTCACGAAAACCCTGAAATCAAGGAATTGTATGCTACTCACTTAGAAAAACCAAACTCTCATAAAGCACATGAACTCTTGCACACAACTTATGTAAACAAGAGAACTAATTGCTATATCTCAGTTGGAGAGTAGGGAGCAGATAAAATAATTGATGGGCGGCTGTTTTATAAAACAGCCGCCCGTTTTTATAAAATTGCTTTATTATGAAAACCCATCGAACTTGCCAATGAACGATTTGATGAATCAAATAATTCTATTCAACAATATAAGGTTTGTGAGTGAAGTAGGAACTAAAATTCTTCATGTAAACATTCAAATTTGTACAGTATGCTTCCAAATCCAATGACACCCCCTCTTTTAGAGGTGATGTTTTTATTCCCATTGATTTATAAATTGAGCGGATAAAAGTATTAGAGATAGTATCACTTCCTCTTTCCCAGGGGGTAGTATGTGCCAAAATCCATCTGATTTCTGCAATATATTCGTTGATGTCTTGCATATCAGGTTCGCTTATTTCTTTCCCTTTATATTTATTATGTAGATCATTGTATAAATCAAATACCATGTCTAATCCCCGATTAACGTATCTCGGTTCGCAGTGACTCAGAAGCCTTTGTCCGGATTCAACAGACTCAGGTCTTGTAAGCATAAATTTATGAAACGGATTCCTCAGAGGATAATCAATAATTCTGTCTAAACGTTCTTCATAGCTTTTGTATTTCGAATTTTCTCCGTCATAACGGGTAATAATAGAGCCTGATTTCCAGCTTGAACCGTGCTGCCAATATTTTCTTTTTGTTCTCAAAATTCCCGAATGTTCTGCTTTTTCAGTATCAAGTGAAGATTTATTCGCATTTCTGACTTTTCCTGTTATATATCTTAAGATTGTTTCACATTCAAAATTTTCACGAAAAAAACTAACGGCATCATCTGCTATTTCAATAATTTTTTTTGCCCAGTTTGTATCTTTTTCATAACCTTTTATATTTATAAAAAAATCTTCATTCCGAAAATTCAGTTTTTTAGACTGAAGATTGATTCCAAATGTCGGTTGATAATTATTGCAGCAGTTTATAGAATTTATTCGCATAATATATTTAAATACCATAAAAAATTTTTTTGCCAGTTAAATTTTTATAATATTCAGATTTGCAAATATATCTTATGTATTGTAAAATTTATGTTATAAACTGAAGGGCGATTAATATATAAATGAATTTAGTTGGTATATTTTCAAATATTTTTATTATTGCATTTTTACTCTTTGTCAACGGTTTTTTTGTATCTGCCGAATTTGCTTTGGTTAAGGTCAGAAAAACAAGACTTGAGCAGTTGTGTAATGACGGAAACAGGCAGGCTAAAATTGCATTAAAACTGGTAAATAATGTAAATCAAATGCTTGCAGCGGCACAGCTTGGTGTAACAATTGCAAGTATTGCTTTAGGTTGGGTTGCGGAAGCAACAATGGTTCAGTTGGTTGAACCGCTTGTTAGAGCAATTCCTTATGGTAATATTGCATCTCACGCAGTTGCAATTCCGCTTTCATTTATACTTGTAACTTATTTTCACGTTCTTCTCGGTGAGCAGCTGCCAAAATGCCTGGCTTTAAAACATACTGACAATTTGGCATTAATTATTGCATCACCCATGAATTTGTTTATTACTCTGTTTAAGCCTTTTGTCTGGATTTTGCAGGTATCCGGTGATATGATACTGAAGATTTTTCATGCGGATATTGCTGATGCATCTCTTGTTCATTCGACAGAGGAATTGGATATGCTTGTTGATGCCAGCTATAATGAAGGTGTTTTGAACGAAACTGAAGCAGAGATGCTTCATAATATGTTCAAGTTTTCTGATTTAATGGCAAAACAGGTTATGATACCGAGGACAGATATGATTTGTGTTCCTGAGGATATATCTTATGAGGATATTAATAAACTTGCTTTGGAAAACGGTTATACAAGATATCCCGTCTATGAAAAAGAAAATATAGATAAAATCATTGGTTTTATACACGTTAAAGACTTGTATTCAATTGCAATGACAAAAGAGGAATATTCGCTTGAGGCATTGCTTCGTCCGATAATTCTGGTACCGGAAACAATGACATTGGATAACCTGATGAAAGAATTTAAAAAACAGCATATACAAATGGCGGTTGTTGTAGATGAATTTGGCGGTACATCCGGGCTGATTACATTGGAAGATGTTCTGGAAGAAATTATCGGTGAAGTTCAGGATGAATTTGATGAAGAAGAAGAGATTGATATAAAACAAATTGCTGAAAACACATATATTGCAAACGCAATGATGAGAATGGATGAACTTGCCGAATTTTTTGGGTTTAATGCGGATATTCTGGAAGAAGATGATGTTGAAACCATAGGCGGGCTTGTTGTAAAACTTTTGGGCAGAATAGCCGATATAAACGATACTGTTTCATATAAAGGTTTGACATTTACCGTAAAAGAAGTTGACGGTGCCAGAATAACACAGCTTGAGATAATTAAAGAAGCAGAAGTTCAGCAGGCTGAACCGACCGAGGGTTAATTTTTTATTACCTGATTGGGTAATGATATTTTCTCCAAATATAGAATAATGATAACGGGAGTAAAAACAGTAAACTTTCCGTAATTATTCTTTGAAAGGAGGTGTGAAATGCATATTCTTCGAATAATGGCATACGCACTGGTTATAACCGGTGCAATTGTCTGGGGACTGGTCGGTTTCTTCAATTATAACCTTGTATCGGCAATATTTGGAGATATGACGGTATTGTCGAGAATCGTTTATTCACTTGTCGGTATAAGCGGTATTTTTCTGCTTGCAACTACAGAGTATGAAGAATGTTATTGTGACTGCTCGGACAGAACTCACTAAAACAAAACGGCGGACATCCTGTCCGCCGTTTTGTTTATTAAACTATATATTAGTCACCATCGGTAAGGATATGTCCCATTGACGGTTGAAGAGTATAAATTACACCTTTGTTTCTGTCATATTCAGATGCAATAACATTAGGACCTAAATTGTTTGCCCTGTAATTCCACCAGCCGTCCATTATTTGCTGGTCACTAAGTTTACTAACATCGACACCTTTTCCGTAGATTAGTTCAAGAAGTTTAGGTTCTGCTTTACTTATAACATTTTCTTTTAGGAAATTTGCATCAATTGAACGAGACATGTAAATTCCGCCGCCACCGCCGCCTATTTGAGCATTGCTCTGTGCGTCATTAAATTTTTTTTCTGATATTGTACCATTTACCACGTCTTTCCAACTAATATATGCTTTTCTCATATCTTCATTAGGTATTTGTTCCGGACTTTCGAATCCTATTTTAAAATTGCTTTTGCCGTCCCATTTTTCTGTTTTGGCATTTCCGTCAGCTCCTTCTGCATCGTCAGCTTGTTCAGTTTCTTCGGTTTTAGTGCTTCCGTCAGCTTTTACTTGTTGCCATTTACCGTCTATCATTTTGTAAGTGTTATTATCTTTAACCGCAAAATCACCATTTTGTGCGTTTGCTGCTTCAGGAGAATCCATTACAAATGTTTTTGGGTTTCTGTTGTTAGCATCAACTTTTTGCCATTCGCCGTTTACCATTTTATAAGTGTCATTATTGTCAACGGCAAAATCGCCGTCTTTTGCATTTTTTGCTTCAGGATCGTTTAATTTATATGTTTTCGGGTTTTCATTTTTAGTTTCTTCAGGACTTTCTGCTACAGCGGCATTAGCTGCAGCTACTTCCTCTGCGTTAGCTTCATTGGTTGTTGCAGGAGCTACTGCTGAACCAGTGCCATCACCTGTAGTTACAGGTGTTTCTTCAGGTGTTTCTGTAGTTGCTGCAGGTGCTTGGTCTAGTTCCAATGATGGTTTTTGTCCGTCTTTATATTTTGCACTTTCTGCTTTTGCTTTTTTGATTAAATCTGATACAGTACGGTCTTGTGATTTTACTTCAGCTTTCAGTGCGTCTTTATTATCAAAGCTTTTACCGCCTTCAGCTGTAACACCGAGTTCCTTAAGAATCTCTTTGTTTAAAGCTTTACAGTTATCGTCTTTTAAATCTTTACCGTTAACTTTACCGTCTTTATTTACGTCTGCAAGTTTCCATAATTTTGCTGATTGTGATTTAAAAATATCAAAAAATGACATTTGTTTATCCTTTCTTTAGCTCGTTTCACTCGTATTAGTTATATCGGCATATTTTTAATAAACTTTAATTTTAGTTGTAATATTTATCAGCTTATTTGTGTTTCTGTGACCGTATGCCTTACTGTATGTACCTTTTGGCTGTTTGTAACATTTTTGTGATTTTCTTAACATTGTTTACAATTTGTAACAATTATTAGATGTTAAGTTTATATTTGTCTTTGTCTTTTTCTTCGTCTTCTTGTTTTTCGTTTTCTTTGCCTGCTACGTCTGTCGGTACTGTTGTATTATTTGTATCTCCGGCATCTGTTTGTGATTTAACTTCATCTTCTGCTCTTGTAACAGCTTCTGATTCTTCAACAAGATTTTCTGAATTTGCTTCAACATTTTCTGCTGTTGTTGTTGCTGCTTGTTGTACATTTTCTCTTGCATCAATTACTTTATTTACTTTTGATACAAATGAGATTTGTTCAGCAACCCCGGCTGTGCTTGCTGCAGCTCCGGCAAGTCCCATACCGCCGACTACATAAGCCCATGATGTTACTCCGAATGCCCAGGAACCTGATTTAGCCAGTTTAAATGCTTCAATAGCCGATTTTGTTCCGTTAAATGCATTCATACCTTGAGAAGCTGCTTCAACGATTGCCATTGTTCTTGTAGCTTTATCAAATGATTCTGTATAATCTGCAACATCCTGAATTGTATCAACGGTATCTTGTGCTTCTGTCATTGTTTCTTGTTCTTCTTTAATTTCTTCATTTGATTCTTCAATACTTTCTGCGGATTCTTGTTTTGTTGTATTGATTTTTTCATTGAGTGCTGCAATATCAGTTTCAAGAGCTTCTAATTCAGCTTTTTCACTGTCGCTCAATTCTTCTGTTTTGGATTGGTTAATCAGTTCGGCTTTTCTCTGTTCTTTTTCTTCTATTTCTTTTTTAATTTCTTCAATAGTTTTTTCTGATTCTTCTTTTGTATCTTCAGCTTTATCTTTCTGTGTATTAATATTTTCGTTTGATTGAACCATGTTATCTTCAGCATTACCTAAGTCTACTTCTCCGCTTTCAAGCTGTGGTTGCAATTCATCTGTCAATTCATCGACTTCATCTTTATTAGGTCTTTGAATTGCATATTTAGTTCCTGTTGCAAATGCTGTTAAGCATCCGGAAATTGCACCGGCAGATTTTCCTGTATCTTTTGCGGCTTTTATGGCACCTTTTCTTCCTTCAGCTTTAAGTTGATAAGGAGCGAATGCATCATCTACTCTAACTAAAACCTGACCGCTTTCTGAGCCCTGATATGCTTCTAATGCAGCTCCAAATTTACTTTCACCTGCTTTTAATGCTTCATTAACTTGATTACCCATAAAAGTGTTCGGAGCAGCTTGTCCGCCTTTATATAGATTTGCAATATTACCCATTTTTTCTGCTGACTGTTGAAAACCTTGCTGTGCCATTTTATTAGCTACATTTTGAAAATGTTCATTTATAATTTTATTAGCACCACTTTCTGCATATTGAATAGCTATTTTTTCAGCTCTGTTTTGTACAATTTTTTTGACTACTTCTTTTCCGACAATACCTGCAACAGCAATTCCTGCATCAACAATTGCAGCTTTGCTTGCACTCTTAGTTTTGCCTTTATATTTTGCAGTAGCTTTTAAGGTTTCGTTTTTAGCAGTTTCTTCTACACTTCTGGTTAAAGTTGCTTTATCAAGATCATCAATTTCATAACTATTTTGATCGTTTGATGCTTCAGCTTTCCAGCCTTTAATCGAGCTCTCATATTGATTCTCAATATCTTTAATTTGAGTTTTATCAATATTTTCGCCGGCAAGACTTCTCAAGTAGCAATCTTTTGCATAATCCATATCTGTCATTGCTCTGTTGCCATCAATTCTAATAGTCATACTGCTCTCCTGTGTTTATTTATACCATCTTATATATATAAAGTATATAAAAATTAGTTAATTTCAGTGTTTATGCAATTTGTTACAAAACTTTACAAATAAACAAAGTACAGGAGTGCGTTATTCTAGCGCACTCCTGTTGCCGGTGTAAAATCATTTATTCTTTGTTTATGCTTCCTGTTTTTCTTCTTCTTTTTTCTCAGGTTCTTTTTCTTCTGTTATTTCAGTTCCGTCTGCGGAATCAGCACCGTCGGTAACTTCATCCAATCCTTCCGGATTTTCTTCTGTTTCGTCATTTACTTCTGTTCCGTCATTTTCTTTAATATCTTCTGCAACGGTTGCTGCTTCTTCAGTTCCTTCTTCTACATCCTCAGTAGTACCTTCAGCTTCTTCGATTGCTGCTTCTGCTTCTTTTTGAACTTTTTCTCTGACGTTTATTTCATCTTCGATATCTGAGCTGAATCCGCCTTGTTCAATTGCACCGCGTGTACTCATTGCTCCGCCTAATATACCTAATGCTCTTGCAACCTGACCAGCCGGAGTCAGACCAAGTATAGGAATTGACATCAATGCTGCTGCACCAAATCCTAATGCTGCGTTAGCAATTTGTGCGGTTTTTTCCAGGTCGGTTGCTTCTTTTGTTTCTGTATCAAATGTTTCTGCATAGTTTGCAACATCTTCTACAGTTTCGAATGCATCATTCGCATCATCTACTTTGCTCTGTTCTGCATCTATATCATCGCTTTTAGCTTTTGCTTCTTCTGCTCCGTCTTCTTTAACGTCACCGATTTCACCCTTTAAAACTTTAACTTCACCGGTTAATGTTTCAAGTTCAGCTTTTTCTTCGTCAGTTAAGCCTTCTTCGGATTCTGCTTTTGTATTCAATTCATCAATTCTTGCCTGTTTTTTCTCAAGTTCTTCTCTTTTTGCCTCAACATCATCATTAGTGTCCTCTTGTACTTCTTTGGTTTCACTTCTTAAAACTTCAACTTCACCTTTTGCTTCCTGAACTTTTATAAGTGCGTTTGCAAGTTCAACATCACCTGATTCCATTGATTGTTTCAGTGTTTCAAGTTCTTCATGCGCATCTTTGTTTGGGTTTGATAATGTATATTTTGTTCCGATTGCAAATGCTGTAAGACATGATATAGCAGCACCGATTGAACCGACTGTAGTAACTCCTGCTCCCATTCCGCCTGCTGCTGCTACATATATACCACATCCGCCTGCTGATACTGCAGCTGCTCCTGTTGCTATTAAATTAAATTTTGCACTGCCTTTATCAGAACCTGCTTTTCTCGTAACATTTGATTTCTTTTCTTCTGCTGCTGCGGTTGTTTCTTTCTCCTCACTGGCAGCTCTTGTAGATGATTCATCCTCATCATCACTTATGACATAATCATTCTGGTCAACAGCAGCTTCAGCTTTCCAACCTTTAATAGAGCTTGAATATTGATTCTCAATATCTTTAATTTGAGTTCTGTCAATATTTTCGCCTGCCAGACTTCTCAAATAACAGTCTTTTGCATAATTAATGTCTGTCATAGCTTTGTTGCCATCAATCGAAATTGTCATACTACTCTCCTATAATTTTTTACAATCTTACATATTTTTATAAAGTAAATAAAATTTTTCATATTTCAGATAAAATTATTTTTGTTACAAAAGTTAATAAAATTTTATTTCTTTTCAAAAAAAACAGGATGCAGATAAATATATTATCTGCATCCTGTTTTTATAATTAAACTATATTATGCTTCTGTTGAGCTTTCTATTTTTTTATCAAGTTCTTCTGGTTTAAACGGATTATTGTTGCTAATTTCTTCGGGAGTAGAAACTTTGTTCTTTTTGATTATCTTAGGAACATTAGTTAATTCTTCTGCAATAGCATCTGCTTTTTTTGCTTCTATTTTTTCTTCTTCGCTAAGCTCAGATATTTCTGTTTTTTCAGCATTTGTGTTTTCAATCTCCGGCTGAATATCGGATTCTGTTTCGTTCTTTTCTTCAGATGTTATTTCTTCGGAATTTTCTTCGTCATTTGTTTCAACTATTATTGAATTGAGTTTCTCAACAGCTTCCTTATGTCTTTTTATAGCAGCTTCAATTTCATCTTCATCTTTTGCTCTGATAACAGGAATTGAAAGCATAAGTGCTACCTGATTCCCTTCTTGTTCAAAGTTCAGGTCTAACAAATCTTTATCCAGTTCAACATATCTTGAAAGAAGTTCTATTAATTCGCTTCTCATTTGTTCAAGTATTTTTGGTGTAAGGTTTGTACGATCCTGCATCAAAACAAGTTTAAGTCTGTTTGTTGCAACTGACTTTGATGCATCCTCGGTTTCATCCTGTGAACGAAAGAATTTTGTTACAGAATTGTATAAATGTGAAAAAATGCTCATTTTACACCTTCACTTTCAGCTTAGAAATGGCACTTTTGAGTTTTGCTATAATGCCTCTTGGCTCATCCAGGTTAAGGAATGGTACTTCTTCTCCTAGGATTCTTTCTGCAACATTTCTGTACGCTTTTCCTGCCATGGCTTCTTCATCATTTACAATCGGCTCACCTTTATTTGTTGAAGTGATAATTCCGGTGTCTTCAGGAATAATACCGATAAGCGGTATTTCAAGAATTCCTACAACGTCATCAACACTCATCATTTCGTTTGATTTAATAAGGTTAGGACGAACTCTGTTTAAAAGAAGTTTAACACTTGTAATTTCTTCTTTAGTGGCAAGAAGTCCTATGATTCTGTCTGCGTCACGAATTGCAGACATTTCAGGAGTTGTAACAACAATTGCTTCACTTGCACCGGCAACAGCATTCTGGAATCCCTGTTCAATGCCGGCAGGACAATCGACCAGTACAAAGTCATTTTCTTCTTTTAATATGTCACAGATTTCTTTTAATTGTTCTGCATTAACAGCGGTTTTATCTCTTGTTTGTGCTGCAGCCAAAAGCTGTAAGTTAGGATTCTTTTTGTCTTTAACAAGAGCCTGTTTAAGTTTGCAGCGTTCCTCAATAACGTCTACAATCGTATAAACGATTCTGTTTTCAAGACCAAGTAAAAGATCCAGATTTCTTAATCCCAAGTCTGTATCAATCAATACAACTTTGTAGCCTGATTTTGCAAGAGCCGTTCCAATGTTTGCACTAGTGGTGGTTTTGCCGACTCCGCCTTTTCCTGATGTTATTACTATTACACGACCAGTCATTAATCTCTCCTTAATTTTTTGTAAATTACAATTTTTCCGTTTTCAATAAGCGCTTCTTCCGGAGTAAACTCATTTGATTTTTGAACGTAAGGTACGTTTAGTGTATCATTACGTCTTGCGTATAATCCGGCAATTCTGAGCTGTATTGCATTAAGCTTTAATGCTCTCACTTTAGAAGTGATATTTCCGTTATTTCCGGCATGAGCAATTCCGCCCAATATACCCCAAACTGTGATATCGCCGCCTGCAATAATTTCACTTCCCGGATGTGCATCTCCTATTATAAGAATATTTCCTTCATAACTAACCGTTTGTCCGGAACGTAAAGTCTGGTTTATATATAAAGTCGGCAGTGCTTCTGTGTTTGCCGAATTTTCTTCTATCCCTTCCGGAAGAACATTTCCGGTATCAAGAAGAATATATTTGCTTGTTTCTTCTGTCGGAAGCAGTCCTTCTATAGCAGCTACCGAACCAAAATCCGTTGTATTATAATCTTCTGACGGAATAACTTCGGTAAGTTCCTGAGTTGTAATTTCATCATAAATATCATCAATACCTTCAGTTGTGGCAATTGTTCCGGATTGAATCCCCGTGTCAGCCTGAATCTCAATTGTTTTTGCCTCACCATGATTGTCATAAATTCCGTCTTCTGTTTTGATTATTACTTCTTCGGTTTTGATTTGAGATGCTGCAAGTTCCGAGATTTCTTTGCTGTTTATACCTTCCATTGAAGATGACATCTCTTGTGATACTGTGGATAATTGAATCCCCAGACTCATTGCTGATGCCTCTGTTTGTTCTGCTGTTGTATCAATAAATGCGATTGAAGCATCCATTGATTCAATTAAAGCTTTAATGCTTAATAATTGAGATTGTTTTAATTCCAATTTGCCTAATTTTAAGCAAATATTTTTACCCTTTACTTGAGGGTGTTCCATTATAGAACTTAATTCATAAATTAACTGCGAAGTGTTTTGAGCTCCGGTTAAGTCTATAATGAAGCCGTTTTCTACTAAACTCTTTTCCATTAACATAATAACTAATTCCCAAATTGATATGTGACATAATATACAATATACTAAAAACTTTAACGATTCAATAAATTATGACACTTTGTTAAGTTAAGTAATTGTAAATATTTATAACTGTAATAAAAGCAAATATGATTGGTGATCTTTATATTCATACAGAATTTTTCCGTTTGAATGAGCCCATTTTTCCAGATAAGGAATAAGTGGTGATATTAAATAGTCATACGGACAATAAAACCAGTAAATGTTTGATTTTGGTATTCTGTTAAATAAATCGGCATATTCCTGCTCGTTGTAGTTTTTTTGTGCATTAATTTGTCCTATAGTAATATTATCCATTTGAAAATTGCACAAATTGGCATAAACTTTAAATTCCGCAAACGATGCGTCATTATACATAATGATATCGCCTTGTTTGTAATTTTCTTTTAATATATTCATTAAGATATCAGGTCTCTCAATTTCTCTTAAATACGGAAGTATATTATCAGGTTTGCTGAAATGATTAATGTAAGGAATCATAAAAATAACAATCATTATTGATACAATGCTGTGTACAATCTTGTTTTTTAAATATGCAGCCGGTATTGTTATTAATACCAGAAGCATCGGTAATATATACAGAGCATTTCGTTCTCTTATCGGATATAAATGAAGCATTGATGCAGCTATAATCATTAAAATACTTACAAGAATTAACTTATCTGCAGGTTCTTTTCTTTTTATAAGTATAATTACTCCAAGTAATGATAATATAACAGGTATGATTATATGATTACATGGATTAAAAAAGTACATATAATTTAACGTTATAGTATGAGCAAATGACTGATAATTTAATGATAAAAATCCGTCAAGGTTAGGAAATACTGCAGTTAAAATTTTGTGTGTCGGAGACAAGGTGAAAATATAAAATAATATATTAGCAAAGACAGACGGAATAATTATAAACAGAATATTTTTTACTGCCGTTTTGTTCGCTTTGAATAATGATAAAACCACCCAGGCTCCTATTAAGAATATGGACGGGAGCGAAATAAAAGGCAAAATTAACAGCAGTATGCCGTTTAGAATTTTTGTTTTCAGGTTCATATTTTCAATGCGAAGTTTGCTAAAGTGAAGTAAACACAATATACAAATCAAAACATCACACGAATATTGCCTGAACTCCTGTGCATAATAAATTAACTGAATATTTACCGCAAAAAGCAAATTTGCTAACAAGACAGGCAAACGCTTTTGCAGAATTTGTTTTGTCAGAAAATAAAATGCAAAGACAGCAACAATGCTGCAGCAAAACGGGAAAAACCTTAATGTATAATGCGGCGATACAAAAGGTATTGAATTAAATAATTTGGATATCATTAAATAGATAGGCGGTGCTGATTGTAAATTAGACAACACTCCCCACAATCCCAGATAACTTTTTTCAAATATATTAATTACCGTGCTGCATTCGTCATGCCAAAAGGGACGTCCCTGAATGAAGAACAAGAATCTTATTAATATTCCGATAAATAAAATAAAAGAAATTGAAACTTTATATATTATATCTGTATGATTATATTTTTCATTCATTTATCTCGTTAATACCCTTTCTTTTAAATACAAGCAACTTAAATACAATATAAGTAAATACTGCAGCTGTAAAATTAGAAATCAGCTGTGCAAGAAATACATTCAATTGACAGTATTTAACGGTAAATTCCAAAAGTCCCGCATTAATAAGATAACTGAAAAACCATGTTGTACAGCACTTAATATACTCCTTGTACCAAACACCTTTACCTTCAAAAACCAGTGTTCTCTGAGTGATAAATGATATAACAGAAGTGATTGCCCACGAAAGAGCAAGTGCAATCTGGTACATGCTTTCACCCATTAATATACACAGAATTGAATATATCAGATATGATATTCCGGCATTAAATCCACCGACAAAAAGAAATCTTATTTTATCATCTAAATTAAACCAATAACTTTTTATGTTCATTTTTAATTTTGCTCTCTTTCGGTTAATATGAATATTCCGGTATTACAAAAGCTTCATTATTTGCATCTTTTTCTACAAATTGCAGATAGTAATTGAGTGCTGTTTCTTTTGAGTTTTCATAAAATTCTTCCGGTATAAGTTCTCTGTGTAACTCTGTTCTTTCACCTGAATAATTGCCGAGAACTCTTGAAAACTTTTCAATATCAGCAATATTTTCTCCGCCGGCATAAGCTTTTGTTTTTGCATCAGTTCCGGACGGACGTATTTCTACATATTTATCGGAAAACTTAAGATAAGTTCCGTCACCTACAAATTTAATCGACTGAAGATTATCAAAATTGAGTTCTGCAAACGAATTGTTGAGAACTTTTTTTACTGCATCAGTATCAGCTTTTCCTTCTTTTACAGCAATTGCAAGTGAAAGATAGAATAAATCGTTTTTTGTTCGTTTTGATTCGCCTTCAGCTTTTGCTTGTTTTAGTTTCTCAATATCAGGCTCGGACTCATTATAGTATGCAATATCTTCTCTGACATCAAATTTGGCAATGATATTGTTTTCTTCAAAAATCTCTATCAAATATTCCGAGAGAGTTTTATTATCATCTTCCAGTTTTGCAGCGAGTGAAGATGCAACAATTATTGCTTCTGTCGCACTTTTTTCTCTCATTGCAATCGCTTTTCTTCCGGACAGAGATTCTATTAAATTTTCTGAACCCATAATCATTCCGCCGGATTCCTCACCTCCAAATACCATACGGGGCTGAATGCCAAGATTAATAGAGTTTCCGAAAACATCATCAACAATAACTTTTTTATCAGGGTTATTCTTAATCTGAAGTTCAACCTTTTTCATAATATTGGCAATCTCTTTAAACCCTACGGGAACATTTACAACCTTTATATTATTTGCTCCTGCCCATTCATCCCAAGAAAGAGCCGAAGCAGTTGTTTTAATCATGAATCTCGGATGATTTTTAAATTTACCTTCGTGCTTGAGTTGTTTAACTCTGTAGTTCATAAGCATTAAAAATGCCTGGTTTGCACTAAATACGGTTAAAATTCTGTCACTATCTAACTCTATATAAGAGATTCCTGATTCCTCAAGCAGCGGTTCGTTGCCGGATGCTTCTATTTGGCATACGGTTAATCTGTCATGGTCAGGATCGGTAATCAAAACGATTGTTCCGTAAGGTAAATCTTTTAATACTTTCTCATAGTGCAAAGATTCTATGACAGGGAAAAATTTTGTTCCGTCGGGATGTTTAGCCAAAACCGTAGCATCAACTGAATAATCATAAAATGTTTTATTACCTTTCGGATCTGTATCATATTTTCCTATTGAGTGGAAAAACGGATCTTCTTCGGTATTATTCCACAGGTATTTATCTGATATTCCAAGTTTTTCAAGAACTCGGTTAAGTGTTCTGTAAGCACAGCCTCCGACACTTTCAATAAATATTTTCCCCTGCATGTTTTTTACATTGTCTAAATTTGCACCAACACCGGATTTTAAATAATCCACATATAAATCAATACCGTCGTTTATTTTTTCCATTATGGTTTCATCAATGAGCGGATTGTTTTTAGCTGCAATCTTTATCTCATAAGAACCCTCTTTTTCAACAATATTAAAAATCTCCTGAATTTTATTTACAAATTCCAGTGATTCTTCCGGTAAATATTGGCTTCCTTGTGAGTTTAAATCTTTGGTGGCTGTTTTAACTGAAATTCCATGACTTGATGTAATATATTCTCCGCCGAGTAAATCCAGTTTAAAAGCTAAAAATGAAGCGAGCCAGATTGGGATAGTTTTTCTTCCTTTCGGAACAAGTGTTTTAATTCCCTGGGCCGCCTGTATTCTTGCAATAGCATCAAGATACAAATCAGAGTTATAACGTACTTCGGAACCTGCCAGTTTGCGAATTTCCTGCCCGTTATACTTTTCTTTTGCGACTAATGCTTTGGCAAGAGTTGCAAGTACAATTCCTACCAGATTAATCGGAAATCTCGTATCCTGAGGATAAATAATATTCTGAGGTCCCCTGATTCCGGCGGTTGAAACTTTTGCTTCTTTTGAATAATTCGCAAACCACTCAAGCAGATTCAAACCTTCAGGGTTGTTGTCCGAATGGGGATAAAGGTGTTCGCGTTTTAATGTGAATGTAAATTCATTCTCATTATCAAAATTCATCAGGTTTAAATTTTTAATATAATCTGGTGTTTTATCAATAACATTTTTAAAAAGTTCATTTTCCAGCTCGCAGCTTGCTTCTTTTTTCATACTCATTCTCCCAAAATCTCTTTGCTTTGATTATATCATAAACTGCACTCTTAAAAAATATACATATAGTGAATGTGCATTTTTTATGAAGTTCGATAATTCAAATGTTAACCTGATAAAAAGGAGGAATTTATGAAATTAGAAAATTCAGAAACGCTTCAATGCCTGATAAATGCTTTTGCAGGAGAATCACAGGCTATTAATAAATATTCATTTTATTCAAAAATTGCAAAAAATGAAGATTCAGAATTAATATCACAAATCTTTAACGAAACTGTATCAAATGAAAAAGAGCATGCAAAACTTTTTTATAAAGAGATACCAAACGGATTATATAAGCCAAATTCCGAGTATCCTTTTTTTATCGGTACAACTTATGAAAATCTGATATCATCAGCTTCAGCAGAACGAGAAGAATGGGAAAATATTTATCATAATGCGGCACAAGTTGCAAAGTCCGAAGGCTTTGACGATATATCAAGATTATTTTCAAATATTCTTGAAATCGAAAAACGCCATTCTCACAGATTCGCAATACTTGCGGAAGAACTTCAGAACGGAACTTTGTATAAGAAAGACGAGATTACCCAATGGATATGTTTGAAATGCGGTCATACCCATATAGGTAAAGAGGCACCATGCAAATGCCCTGTATGCAGGCATCCGCAAGGGTATTTTAAGCAATTTACAGAGAAGTATTAAGTTTTGTAACAATATCTCCGAAAAAAGGCAAATTTAGCAGAGAAAATGTTTTTAAAAGAGTAGAAGATGTGTGAAAAATTCATGTGGAGGTTCGTATGGTAACTGCAATATCATTCAGAGCAAATGAAACAGCCGGCGGTGTTGGTGAAAAAACAGTAGAAACCGCAAAAAAAGAGACTGCGGGTGGTGTTGGTGTAAGAAGAAATAATAATGATTCAATATTCAGTGTTGATAATCAACCGGCTCAGGATACCGTTTCATTTAAGGCAGCTCAAACAGGACGGGAAAAAACATCAGCAGGAAGTTTTATTTTAGGTCTGACTGCATTAACCGCATTGTTGATAGGCGGTTTGGGACTTGCACATAAATATGATGTAGTAAGTAAAATTAAGAATGATAAAGTAAAAGACTTCTTCCGTCATACAGATGCGGTAACCGAACCTTGTCATAAAGCATGTAAATGGATAAAAAATAACAGTTACGATAAAATTGTTAAAATGTTCAAGAAATAAAAAATACTAAGATAAAGAATTCGCAGGTGGATTTTGGAATTATTCCAAAATCCGCCTCACTTTTGTCAATTCCAATAATTTTGTAATTAATTGCCGAACAGCCACATAGCACAGTCATTTTTGAGGTCGTATTCTCTCAGGAACCCAAGTCTGTACATATTGTTATTAACGTAATCAACCGCATTACCGATTGGTTGTCCATCTCTGTCCCAGGCAAATGTTCCTTGCAGACATTCTGCTTTTGAACCATAAAACTCGTTATAGTTTCTGTCACCTTTACCTCTGACTTTTGAGTTAATCATTGCAAGCTCCTGATTGATTTGCAGTGATGTTTCAGGTTCAAGTTCTACGTGTGATTTATCCTGATTTTCTTCAACGTAGTTCATATATTCTTCATCACTCATGCCTGTTGCATTTTTAATGTGGTCAGGCACATAAGTCCTGTCGCTTTCACGATGTCCGCCGAATACGTAGTTATTTTTTATTTCAGAAACAAATTTAGCTGTACCGGAGCCTGAGTCTGTTTCACCGCCGGCATGGATATATTTGTTTTTAAATCTTGGTATAACACCCTGTTCTCTGAAGAATTTCCATTTTGTTCGAACTCTTTCCGCATAACTGAAAGACAGCAGAACTTCAGAATCAGGCAGAGCAAATGCATCAAATTTCGCAAGTTGATTTTCAAATTCTAAACCATGAACACAGAAGGTAATATTTCCGGTATCAATTTCTTCTCTTGTTATTGTGTGATTTCTTTCTTCTTTTTGTCCTATAGCTTTAATTCCGGTAACTTTGGAACCTTTAGGGAAGCCTATTCTTTCAAGGTATTCATTTTCTAATTCATTGTATTTTACAATAACGTGTGCGTCACTATCTATATAAACACCCGGTATGTCTGTTGTTCCGTCTGCACGTATTACACTGACACCGGCTTTGATTCTGCTTGCGGAAGGCATATCCGTTACCGGAACAAACGGTTTTGTTTTCTTAAGTTCGGTTACATATTCCCTGATTCTTGCTGCGTGTATATCGGCTGCCTCTCCAAAACTATGGACTTCACCACGGAAGTTTCTTCTTGATGAACCTTCTGTTTTATCGTGGAATGAATCATCTTTTCTTACGGCTTTAAGGTCTGCATGTGTAAACATAAGAGATAATTCAAACAGATTATCATTCTGAAGGTCATAAGCTACAGATTGCAAAGCTTTTGTCAGTGATTCTTCTGATCGTTGTGAGTTAACGTATCCGAGCCATTCGTGGTGCTTAATTAAGGTGTATAGTTTGATACACTCATCATTTGTAAGATTGAATTTTTTAGTGATATAGAACGCATCAAATGAACTTTCACCGGCATGAGTTTTGTCAGCAAAACCTTCTGATTTTGTAATATCGTGAAGTAGTGATGCGAGCAGCATAATCTTTTTATCTGATTCTGAAAGTTTTTCAAACTTAGGATCCTGAACAAGTTTTTGCATAACTTTAAGTGAATGCTGCATAACATCAAAGTCGTGAGAGCCGGTTTTGACAAGTCCGAGTTCAGGAGCAAGTTCGGGATATTTATTAATTAGCTTTGTGAGAGCAGGAGCAAGTGTTTTGTTGTTACAAACTACTTTTTCGTTCTCGTATTTGATTTCAAGTTTTTTAATATCTTTCATGCTGAGTTTTTTATTAAGAATATACAAGACTTCTCTGAACTCGGAACTGCCTGAAATCTCAGGTGTTATAAGTGCGGCATCTTTTATCGGGCTGTATTTACAATGCTGTGCTCGTCCAATCATTGTGCGAATTTCAGGAAGTCCGTCAAGGATATCGTTCAGTAGTGTTTCAACTTTTGGATTTGAACATTTTATTCTGTTATTTTTTGAGAATCTGATTACTTCAGGTCTTAATTCTTCAATTACGGCTTTTGTTTTAGGATTTTCGATTTCTGAAAGTTTTTTGCCGTTATTAATCTCAGCCGGATAACCTGTCAGGGTATAGCCTGTCGTATTATGTCTGTTGTGATGTATTTCAAAACCGAAATAATCAAATACTTTTCGTTTTTCAAGTTCGGATAAATCTTTAATTTTTTCTTTTACCGTCTCAATAAAATCTTCTCTTGAGTATTCCTGTGTAATTTTAAGTCCAGCAAACTCTGTATCTGATAAACCTTTCAGGGAGCCTGATAAATCCTTCATTGAATTGTTAAATATACGGATTCTCTGTTCGGGTGTAAGCGGTGCCGTTTCGATACCGACTGCTCTGACGACTTCACGCAGAAGCGGACAGTATTCATCAAGTGATTTTGGTAATATCGGAAGCCTGTCTGCGTATTCTTCTGATATATTAAATGTTCCGTTTTTAGAGTCGACAAGTTTCCTGAGGAATTTACGCTTTCCTGCCATTGTGATTTCATTAAGATTACGGACATCGATTACATCATAGAAATCAGATAATACCTTTCTGTCGTCAGGTCTCATTTTTTCAACGACATCTCTTCCGAATTTATGATTAAGTTTTTTTATACCTTCGACACTAAGTCCGCCCCTTGATTCCATAATCATAATGACTTGATTAATAGTCATTTCATAGTTTTGATAATTTCTGCATAAATCCCTAATCTCGCTGATATTTACAATTCCTCGAAGAAGTTGGGTAATTTCATGAGTAGATTTTGCGTATTCTACATTATCAATTAAAAATTCTGCAATCTCAGCCTTTTCCGGTTGAAGCTCTTTTGCAAAACTCCTGACATAGAATTTGATATTTAGTTTTTCTTCTTCAGTCCAGTTATCAGTGTTACGTGTAAGATGATTGCTTAGTCTTTCCCTGTTAATAATTTTTTTCGCAAGAACTTCATTTATTCCTGTCGGACAATGTAACATTACTAGTGCGGTCAGCGGCGAAAGTTTTCTTTCTTTGTAATTTTTTGCTATATCTAATGCTGCCTGAATTTGCTGCGGAGTTTGTACATTATCTGAATTTAGTATTGATTGAATATCATTAACACTGTAGTTTGTATCTTCTAACAGAGTATTACCAAGTTCAATTGCTTCCGGTTTTATGCTTCTTGCAAGGTTCATTGAAGTTTTGCGGATTTTTGCCCTGTCGATTTTAATTTCAGGTTTTTTAGCTTGTGTATCATTTGTTTCTTCACCCGATTGTTTGATAATGGATTTAAGCGGTGCTGTTTTTTTACGGTATTTTTCATATTCGGCAAATTGTTTAGCATTTTCTTCGGCTATTTTGGTTGCAGATACAATTTCTTCCTTAGTGACTTTATCTAATATTTTTAATGCCAAATTTCTGTCTGTTGCTGAAATATTTGAAAGCATAATATAAACTTCATCGTAGCTGTAGCCTGATTTCTTGTAGTTTTGGGCAAGTTCAACCGCTTTATTCAAGTCCTGAGACGGACTCCAGTGTTTAGCATGTTCGTAATCATCTCCGAGGATATCTTTTATATCCTTGGTTGTGAAGTTAGAATCCTCAAATAAGACTTCTGCCAGAGGTGCATTATCCGTTTTTATATATTTTCGGATAAAATCTATACTGCCTGTTTCGGTGAAATCACTACCCTGTTCTATGGCAAATTTTGCCCGAATACTTTTGGCAAGTCTTGGTGTCATATGATTTATATTCACAAGCATTAAGTATGCTTCATCCGCATTAAGTCCCATTTCTTTGTAGTTGCGCGCAACATCGAGTGCTTTTTCCATATTTTCGGTAACGTTCCAGTCTTTTTCCCAATGTGAATTTTGTTCCGTAATAGTTCTTATTCTTTTTGTTGAAAAATCCGGATTATCAAGCAGAATCTGCTGCAATTCTTTAACTTCCGGTTTTATTTTTTCTGCCATCAGCTTAGAATTGTTTAATAATTGAGATTCCAGGTTTTCATTGTTTGTTATTTCTTTTGCACATTTTGCTAAGATTTTACGTGCGGTATTTTTGTCAACATTCTCATAATTCAGCATCATAAGGTATGCTTCTTTTGTCGTAATGCCCTTATCTTTATATGTTCTTGCAAGTTCTTTAACACTGTCCAGAGTTGTTCCGACACCAGGATCATCTTCTCTTGGCGGTCTGTTACGTAATTTACCCGTTACATTTTCAATCATCTCGTTTGTAAATTCAGGATTATCCAAAAGCATCATTGTCAGCTCTTTATCTGTATTTCTAAGATGGAACAGGAATTGGCTGAACTCTGTGTATTCATCATAGAAACGTGGTGCTGCTTTTCGCATTATATCAATATCATTTTCATCTTTAACCATTAATTCAATTACACCATCTCTGTTAAAAGTGAATTTATGTTGCCTGTTTTTGAGATAAAGCGGTTTTACGATATTATATTTTTCACGGCTGAGCTCGTGGTTTGCAATAACGTCTGCAAATCCGTAATCCGTATTATATCCTGTATAATCAGAAACTTCCGCTAATATTTTAATGTCTTCTTCAGGAAGAGAATCTATCATTTCAAGGTTTTTCTTTATGCATTCGAGTTTTTCCGGTGCGTTTAATCTGAGAATTTGATTGCCTGTATAACCGTAGTCACCGTAATGAGCAAACATTTTGAGCTTTTCCGAAAATTCAGGATGTTTTGCTGCAAATTTATCCAGCTCATTAAAAAGTTCTTTTTGCATATTTCTTACGTTTTCCGGTATTGAAGTATTTTCAAAATTATCAATTATTACACCAAGAGGGGTGAATCTGTCATTTTTTGGTGTATCCAATAACAGTTTTGAAATATTCGGATTATCTTCATAGATTTTTAATCTGTTTGCAAAACCGCCTCGGGATATACCATAGAAAAATTCCGCAGTCCTTTGATTGTATGGAGATTTTTTAACTATTCTGCAAAAAGCATCAACATCCTCTTTTGTATATAGCCTTTCAAAAATTCCATTATCGAATTTGTATCCGTCACCGTCTGTTGTCGGAATTTTGTAACCGTATTCAAGAATTAAATCAGCAAGCGGTATTTGTTCTATTCTTTGAAGACCGCCGTAAGAGAATTTTACTAAATCAGTAATTTTCTGTATTTCCTCAGTATTCATTCCTTCTTTTAGGTGTGACAGTGCCCATTCTTTTTTCCAGTTCTCATTTATATGTGTGAACATGCCGGCTTCATCTACCGTTAAGCTTCTTCCCAGCTTTTCTTTTATTTGGGGATTATTCATATAATCCATTTGGGAATTAAATTCTTTGTTGCTCATTGCGAATGTAAGCTCTCCGTATCTGCCGTTACGAACTTCAATGGCATCGTTGTATTTATAATAGTTCGACTGATAATCAATACCGGTTTTATCAAGTTCAATTATCCTTCTGAGTCCTTCCTGCCAAATCTCAGTTACATCATAGCTTGCTATTCGCAAACCAAGATCTCTGTTTGCAGGTTCAAGATGTCTGCTTATTAAGCCCCATTTGTATATCATTTCTGTTTTTGGGTTAAGTGCCAAAAATTCACGTATAGTATCTTTCACCTTTGGACTTATTCCTTTATCAAGCAGCATAGCCATTATTTGTGTATGAGTTTTTAGTTTATCATAGTCATAATGATTGTTTATCATATCTTTTATCTGTGATAAAGGTATTAATGCTCTGTCTTTTTGATTTAATGATATATATAAGTTTTTGAAGTCACGAATGTTGCGGTTACCGTAGTAATTTCCGTTAACGACCTGTTTGTTAAAATCAATCCAAACCTTCATATCATCTATATTTTTAATCCTGTTCATCGGCGGATTGTCAGTATAATGCATATCTTTTAGAGGAGTAGTTCTGAGGTAATAGATATATGCATCAGCCTGCTCTGCAGTTTTAATGTTTTTAATTTCATCATAAATATAATTGCTGTTGATTAGTGAATAATGACCGGCATCGTTGTTTCTGTTTTTACGTTTAAAATCAAAATATTCGCTGCGAATTTTTTCCAGTTCTGCCATCACTTTACGTCTTGCAGGATTATTTTGTACGTGTGTATTTATTGTTTCAACACTTTGTCTGATTTCGTATCCGCTTTTCCGCATGTATTCAAATATTTTTATATCATCCGGATTTAAATTTTTTGCTGCATAAATTATATCTTTTATTGTTTCGTATCTGTATTGTTCAACTCCGTGCCAATCAGGTGTTCTGATTGCCATTATTTTTGATATAGTTTTTATTTGTTCTTTCGAGAGTCCTTTCATTGCTTTTTTGAGTTTACGGATATCGTATCCGCCGAATTTTTCCATCTGTGCATAAAGGTGACTTTTGCTATCGGTTTCAACAAACCATTCTTCGTTTGACTGTATCGGTAGTCCGTGTTCTGTTTTTAATGCAGTTTCTCTTATATAATTGTTAAACTGTTCTTCTGTCGATTTCATAACATCAACAAGATTAAGCCCGTTTTCTTTGGCGATTTTGGCATATTCTTCTATGTTTTCAAATTCGGATCTGTTAACTTTATCTGATGTCATAAGTTCTACAACATCATCAGCTGAAAGTTCTTCAATCTTAAGAATTTTTTTGAAGTTTTCAAATTCGACTTTATTAAAACTTCCGTACCAATCACTGTAGATTGCTTTTTCTAATATTTCCATCTGTACGGGATTAAACTCTTTCGGAAGATTTTCCCAATTTTCTTTAAGTTCTTCCCAGTTGGTGAATTTGTCAACGTCAACGGTGGCTCTGTTTCCGTTTGCGTTTTGTACGGTTTCATCTTTTGCATTATTACTATTTATCTTTACTCCGCTTGTATTGATAATCAATTTATCACGGCGTCTTTCTCCTTTTTTATTTTCTGATACAGGTTTTGTTCCTTCAAGTCTTTCGGAACCGTGAGCAACAGATTCGGGGAAGTTTTGTATTAATAAAACATCTCTTATTAAGCGGTCTGATGTATCCAATCCGGATGTTACGGAGTGAATATCAGCCAGTCTTTCTTCATGTGATGTTGCATTTCTTGTAATACGTACTTTTTCAGTAGTATATTCAAATCCATTTCCTTCAATAGCAGTTGATACTGCTTTATATCCTTCCAATTCACGTTCGCCAATTTCTATAAAATCAGCTTCATTGCCAATTTGTTTTTGGTAATCAATTGCGTGTCCGAGTTCATGTGCTAAAACACCGGCATCATTTTTCAATTCTTCCGACAAATATATTTCATTTTTGCTAAAATCAAAACTTGCGTTATCTTTAGATGCTATTGACGGATTGCATTCTATACGTTTGATTCCGCACTGTTTAATTTTGAAGAAAAAGTCTCCCGGAAGCTGCTTAAATAAATCAATAATATTGATATCTAAAACGTCGTACCCTAAAGATACCGTTTCTGTTACATTACCGTTTTCATCAACTTTTGATGCTTTTACTCCGTCTTCATCAAACCTTATATCATATTTTTGGTTGTTTAGTTCGCTTACAAAATGATTATCGTCAAGTTTTTCAAACCTTCGTTTAATTTTGTATAGTTCTGTTTTTGATTCAGTATCAAATATTGAATATTCAAATTCTGACTTATTACCGTTTGTTTCTTTTATTATTTTGGTAATTTTGCCGCTCGGAGATTTTACCCTGAGTCTTGTTCTGTAACCGTTTTCTGTTTTTGTAACGGTTCCGATAGTTCGCTTGGTAAATTTATTTCCGGAACGTTCATGAACAGTAATCTCATATTCTCCTGTATTTTGCGGAGAAGCTGCAAGTTCTTCCAGTTTTACCTGTTTATTATTTGAATCAAGATAAATTTTTTTATATTCTACAATATTATTGTCTGATTCATTAATTTTTGTTTCCTGAATTATTTTGCTTCCGTCCGGGAATGTTCTGTAGCTTTTTTTAGCTTTTTTTGAATCGTAGAATATACGTTCAATTCCTAAATCGGTGACTCCACCGTTTTTATCAATTTTAAAATATGCAATCCTTGTAATGTCATTTTTGTCGTATTCTAACTTACCGGAATTTATTCCGTAGGTATAATCATTTGAACTACCATCTGAACGAATTTGATAAGTTCCGTCAACGTAAGGAGAGGTAATTCTGGCATTAGCACCAATGTTTTTCATTGCTTTTGATATGTATTTCCTGAACATAGCATTGGTTTCCAGTTCTTTAATTAATTTTTCTTCTGCATTGAAGAACGGTTCAAGCATATCTAAAGTGAGAGGTTCTGTATTATTTGCTGTTATATTCAATAATCTCTTTGCAATTTCTGGTTTTGAAACCAGTTTATAAAATGTTGAACTGTTAATAGGGTTATCAATACAGAATTCCACTATTTTTATGAAATTATTAGGATCCCTGTCACTATAACGGATTGAATGTAAATCTCTTACATCATAAGTTTTCCCGTCAGGAGTTTTTAAATCAAGCATTACTTTTAAAACAGGAATACGTTCTTTTCTTACTGATGCAATAGTTGTTCCGCTTCCCCATTCATTATTTTCATAGAACAGAGCTTTTGTTAAATATTGTTCAAAATCAAAAGTACCAAATCTGTATCCTCCGTTTCGGCTATTAGCGGAGTTATTTTTCTCATTAATAATTCTGTCTGCCAGTTCTTTATCCGCAAGTTCAAGTTTGACCATGAGATTAATTCCTTTTGCGGTAAGCCTTGGCTTAGTAATATTATTGCCATTTCCGGTTTTTACGGTCATTTCTTTCTGCAGATATTTCAGGGTTAATTCTTTATCCAATGCATAAGTTTCTGCAATTGTCTGAATGTCTTTTATCTCGGAAAAACGGCTGCACGCCATTATTTCGCTTTTATTTTTGCTGCTTAGTATGTCATATTCATTCATACTTTCTGTTGTTATTTCTTCTTTAAGAAGTTTAGATATTAATTCGGGATATTTTTTGTTTAAATCAACCAGTTCAATAATATCATCTGCCGAAAAAGCTGGTGTTTCCTGATTAAATAGAGTTCTTGCACTTGTGCTTTTTATATCAATAGCTGACATAATTACTTCTTGACTGTTAGGGTATTCCCTGAATAAGTTATAAATTTTCTCTATTTCACTATAGTTAAATCTTGGTACAGTTCCCTGCAAGAGATCTATTTTGTAATCAACAGTAAGTTTTAAAATAAGTTCAGGTTCTTGTTCATAAAGTTTTAACAGAGCTTCTGTTTCTGATTGCGAAAATCTTTCTGAAACAGTACCTTTATTAAAAAACTGTATTTTGTTTTTTATTACGATTTCCTTTTCCAGATATTCTTTGAATTCTGCCTTGTTTCTTATCGGATTGGTTTTAAGATTGCGGGTAAGCTTTGCTGTGTCTGTTTCAGGCATTTGCAATATACTATTTAATAAAGTCGGTTCTTCTGTTGATGTAAATACTTCCATAATTCCGCTATTTTTAAACGGAGAAGCCGGGTTAGGATCCCTTGCTGCTTGACTATTTTCAGCTGTTTTGTCATTGTTACGTGGTTCTCGGGCATTAAAGACTGAAGATTCTGCCGGTTTTTCTTCTTTTTTCTTTGTGCTTTTTCGGTTTTTATTAGTACTATTGCTGTTACTTGCTTTATTTACTTCATTTTTCTTTTTAGCTGTAGCAGCATTTTTGCCGGAAGAAGCCGGCTTTTTATTTTGAACATTTTCTGTATTATTACCGTTCCCTTTTGATACCGGTTTTTCGTTTTCAACAGCAAGTCTGTCTAACATATAGAGCATTAAGCTTGCATCATCGGCAATGATATCTACTTTACCGTTAGGGCGGGTGATTTTATAAACATTTTCTCCAAGGTGAATAACTTTTGAAACTTTGTAATCAGTTAAAAATGATGTTGCTTTTCCGCTCATCATTGCCATAAGCATTTTTGACATACCTTCCATTTGGGCAAGATTTTTAACGGCTTCTTCGTAGCTTATCCCTTCATCATAAGCCATATATTCAGCATTCATTGCAAACTGTGAAATCACTTCCGTTGTTTTTGTTGCAAAATTTGAATTTTTTACAAGGGTTTTTAATATTGTTCCTAAAGATGTCGGTTTTAATGTTGACGATTTAATAAGTGATAGTGTTTGTTTATTAATTATAGCATTATTAATCATCTGTCCGAACTTCATCCCGAGAGGTCCTGTGATAGATGATGCTATATAACCGAATTTTGTAAGTCCCCATGTGCCTTCCGCCATGACATCCGCAGAATTCATAGAGAGTCCTCCGCCTCCTATTGCACCGGCAAGGTTTAAACCCTGAAAAGCTGCGGCATTTGCTGCAGCGCCTGTAATTTTGGATGCTTCAATTCCGGCAGCCTGCCCAAGTCCTTCTGCTATGTTTTTTTTCATCCCTGTTTTTGCCAATTTTGATGTTGCCGTTGCTGCAACATCTTTAGCTGTATTTTGAGCTGCTTTACTGATAGCGGCTGTCCCCCCTGAATAGTACATTATTGCCATTGTAATTGCAAAATCTGTAAGACCTCCCAGATTGGCAGTTCTGTTTGCCCAGTTGTCGAGCCTTTGCTGAATTGGTGTATTTATTTCATCTTGCAGTTTTTCTGCAGGTCCTTTCAGCTTTTCCAGTATTTCAAGTTTATTTGACATATTTGAATAGTTAAATTTTGCTGCCGCTTCCATATACTCAAGAACATCATTAAAATTAAGCGGTTTTTTCATTATTTGCCGGTATCTTTTGTCGAATTCTGCAGGATTATCAATGAATGCCTCTAATTCATAAATACGAAGCATGTAAGATTCAATATCTTTCTGAAGGTTTGCTCTGTTTTCCGGCTCTTTAATTCCTGCTCCTCCAAGATGTAGTTTATGAACAATCTTTGCGGCTACATCTTCAACTTCCTGTACCAGTTCCTGTCCTATTGCGGGAATCGGTCTGCTGTCCGTAACCCACATCGGATTTGACTGAATCCGGAATTCTTGTAGAGTTCTGTTAATTTCTTCTTTAAGATAAGCTGCGATAAATTGTCTGGCGGAATGTTTTTCCATCGGAGTTCGGGGTTTATCCGGTTCGATTTTAATATTTTCAATTTTTAATTGTCTGACAGTAAGATTGTCCGCAGGAATTGAATTATCCTTCGGTTCTATGTTTTTTATTCTTAAATTTTTTCTGACTGTGCTTTTTTCGGTTGGAGCATTGTTTTTCTTTTTTATATTTCCCAGTTTTATTATGTCAAAAGTTTCAGCAGGTTTTATATATCCGTCACCAAATACACTCTTTTTCTTTTTACTGTTTTTTGTTTTGTCGGCAGTTTCTATAAGGGATTCAAACTCAGGATAAATTATCCCGTTTTTTATCATATCCTCTTTTATCCGTTCGACGACGGCATCATCAGTAAGCATAGATGGAATATCTTTTTCCGCTCTATATCTGGCAATAAAATTCAGTTGTTTAATACTGTAATCACTCATGAAAAAACCGCCACTCAAACCGTCACATTTGTTATATCGGCTAATATTTTTAATTCTTTAGTTAAATTTTTAAAATGTTTACAAAAATTTACAATGCAGGAAGAAAAAACATATTTGCAAAATTCAGTAAATTTATTATCAAACCTGACTCCATCAAGTTTCTGACTAATGTAAATTTTTGTAAAGAAAGATATATGTTAATAGCAAAATTATTTCTTGAGGCTTGTTAGAAAAAATATAAAGCTCTCTCTTCTTATTTAAACGGACAGGCCTTGGTTTTTATTCAAGGTCTTTTTTTTTTGCGGATTTTGGTAAGAGTGAGCGGCAATTTATAACAAATTACAAATGTAAACTTTTGTAACGAATTATTTAACTTATGAAATTCAATAATTTTTAAATACTTTATATATATGTAAGATGTAAAAAACAGAAATACTTAAATCCCTAAATCCCTTCCTAATTAATTTTCCCAGCTTCTCGTCAAAAGAGAAGTTTTTTTTGCATAAAAATGTTTGTTGCGATTCCCTTTATGATACAATTAGTTTATGACACAAGGGCAGGTTTATAAAATACATTCGGATTTTTATTATGTGTATTTTGGCGGACAAATTTCAGAATGTAAGCTGAGAGAGGTTTTGAAAAAGACTAAGCAATCGGTTTATGTTGGTGATTTTGTCGAATTTGATTCCGGAGCAATAACAAAAGTTTTGCCGAGAAAAAATTATATTCCTCGTCCTTCTGTTGCCAATGTTGACAGAGTTATCATAATTTCATCCGTTAAAGAACCGGATTTGAATTTTTCTCAGCTTAACCGTTATATTTCTTTTTCTAAGTATTATGGTATAGAGGCTGTGCTTTGTTTTAATAAAAATGACCTTTCTGTTGATGATAAAATTATTGAAAAGGTCTTTTCAATATATGAACCTTTAGGGTATGATATATTATTTACTTCTGCTCTTGAAAATCTCGGAATTGAAGATTTTAAAGAGCTGTTGGAAGGTAAAACATCTGTTTTGTGCGGTTCTTCCGGGGTAGGAAAATCCAGTCTTATAAATGCTGTTTCAGGGTTAAACCTGAGAACGGGTGAAGTTAGTGAAAAAACTCAGCGGGGAACACATACTACAAGGCATTGTGAGATTATAACTTTAAATGAAAATACGAGGATTGTTGACACTCCGGGATTCAGTAACCTGAAATTTGATTTTATTTTACCGCATGAACTCGACAAACTTTTTCCTGAAATATATAAATTCCGCAAAGATTGTAAATTTCAGAATTGCCTTCACATAAATGAAACGGGATGTGCCGTAAAAGAAAATATTTCTGAAATTGATGAAACAAGATATGAAAGTTATTTGGAGTTTGTGACTGAAGCAAAGGAGTATAAAGAAAAAGTTAAATACCATGGGGTTAAGGTTGAAACGGTTCATAAAAAGAATAATGACGAAATAGCTGTAAAAATCAGTTCAAGAAAACGTCAGAGTGCCAGAAATACATTAAAACAGAATATATATAAGGATATTATTGATAATGAAGAATTTGATTAGTCTTATTGATAAAAAGCTTGACGAATATATGCAGATTGTGTATCCGGAGGATATTTTTAAAGCAATGAAATATACTCTTATGCTTCCGGGAAAACGTTTACGGCCGGTAATGTGTATAGAGACAGCAAGATTGTTAGGATGTGATACGGAGAAAGTTTTGCCGTCCGCATGTGCTATAGAGATGCTGCATGTACAAAGTTTAATCCATGATGATTTGCCTTGCATGGATAATGATGATTTCAGGAGAGGAAAACCGTCTAATCATAAAGTATTTGGTGAAGCAAATGCCGTGCTGGCAGGTGATGCTCTTTTAACATTTGCACCTCAGCTTATAATTGAAAAATCAAAAGGTTTTTCTGACAGTCAGATAGTAAAAATTATACATGAATATACAAAATTTGCCGGTGCATACGGATTAATTGCAGGTCAGGTTGTTGATATTGAATCTGAAGGTGGCAAACTTGTTAAGTCTGCAGAAGAAACTCTTGACTTTATTCATTTGAACAAAACGGCAGTATTATTCCGTTTGGCAGTCAGAATCGGTGCTATAGCAGCTGAGGCTGATGAAAAGACATTAGAATTATTTGATAATTTTGCCAAAAAATTTGGATTGGCATTTCAGATATATGATGATATTATGGATGAGGTATCAACATTTGAGGAGTTGGGTAAGTCTGTTGGTAAAGACAAAGCATCAGGAAAACTTACTTATGTATCTTTATATGGTCTTGAAAGTGCAAAAACAAAATTTTATAAACTAATGGAAGAATGTTATGGTATAATAGAAAAATATAATTCCGCCGTTTATTCGGAAATATTAAATATGTTGAATGACAGGGTTAAATAGGAGTGGGGATGTTTTTTAAAGAAATTGTTAATACAGGTTATGAGGTATTGTTAACGGCTTTTTCCGCTGTAATAATAGCTCAGTTTGTAAAATGTTTGTTGTTTTTGATAACAAAAAGAAGTATAGATTTGCGGCTTTTTACCACAACAGGAGGAATGCCGAGTTCTCACTCTGCCGGAGTTGTCGGGCTTTCGACTGCGGTCGGTTTGGTTAGCGGTTTTAACTCTGTAGAATTTGCAATATCAGCAGGTTTTGCTTGTATCGTTATGTATGATGCTGCCGGAGTAAGAAGGGCAGCAGGAAAACAGGCAGCCTGTCTTAATAAGATAATTATGGATGTATATAAGCAGGATTTAGTTGAAGCAGGCGGCAAACTCAAAGAACTTTTAGGTCATACTCCCATGCAGGTATTTGCCGGTGCTGCTTTTGGAATTTTATATGCATACATTGTACATTACTTCTTAATCAAATATTTTGCATAAAATCTGTTATAAATGTTGATTTACCCGAAAAAGTTGTTATAATTAGACTATGGACGGAATTAATATTGGACGAATACTTGCGGGTATCAGAAATCCGGAGCTTTATTTAAAAAAAATTAAACAGGATGGCGCAGAACCCGGACAGTCTAATTTCAACTCGGCTTTTTCTCAAGCTAAGCCGAGTAATGTTTTAAATCCGACATTAGCTTTATCAAACCAGCTTCAAATGAATCAGATTGCAAATATGGACAGATCTGTTTATATTAAAAATTTACTCGGATTGCCTCAGACAATGGATAGCTTGTTACGTCTTGCACAAGGCAATACTCCGATTAGAACTGACAGTTTGCTTTTAAATAATCTGAATGAGGAGCTTATTAAAAACCAAAAAGTATTATCGCAGATTTTTGATGAAAATTCTGAATTTGTACAACCGGGCGCGCAAAATCAGTTGGTACAAAATGCACAGGTAGTTCAGCAGAAAGATGCCGTACTTCTTATGTTCAGCGGTATGATTCAAATGTCTGCCGTATCAGAGATGATATTAAAAAACAGTAAACAGGCTGTTGCTGGTCTTATTTCCGCAATGGCTTCAGCTTCAAAAAACGGTATGACCAATGAACAGATTCGTGAAACTTTGGGTGTCTTAAATACTTGTATATCTCTTGCTGAATCCGGGAATCCGACTCAAACAGTTAAAAGCATGATGCTTTTGTATTTGCCGTGGCTTCCGTTAAATGATAGTGAAGGCTTCGAGTTGGAAGTTGAAGCTGATAATGGTGAAAATGAATCAGATAATTCAAGATTAACTGTTCTTATTCAGACTAAAAATTTCGGTAATGTTAAAGGCATATTTACATTGACAACGGCAAATTCCGTAGATATTCTTATTACGTGTACTGAGAATTTCCCAAAATTAACGTTAAAGAAAGAATTAATGTCCGAAGCATCTTCTCACGCAATGAATATGGTTGTTGATATTGAGGCCGTTCAGCCAAAACTGTTAACAGTTAATGAAAAACGCGAGGCAAAAGTTAATCTTTCTGCCACAAATGAAATGAATCCGTATCTTCTTCTGATTGCACACGCATTTATAAGGAATACTATACAAATAGATTCGTATGGTGTTATGGAAGATTCTAATCCTCAGGAGGGGGCAGAGTAGGTTTAGTTGGCATTTTTGCTGAAAGCTGTTTTGCCATCATGTGAGCTCTTTCTGCAAAAAACAGAGGTATATTAGCAACATCACCCTGAACCGAAACTGAAGAATGAGAATATATTAAATCACGTGCTCCACCGTTAGTTGCTAATTCTTCCATTGTTTTTGAAAGTCTGTTTGAAATATAGTCAAGGGTAGTATTTTTTATAATTTTTTCATTATCTACCGGTATAATTCCCCAATTTATTACACCACCTTGAGACATAAATTGATTAATTTCGTCAGGTATAATATTGAGATTATTGGGGTTTGTGTATGCAGCAAAAGATATTACATCCGGCTTAGCATTTAATACTGTCAGCCAGTTACATTTTGAAAAAGACTGTACACAAACAAGACCGCCATGTGATTGAACCTTTTGGAATACCTTCGCAAATAAAGACGTAAGAGTTTCATCCGAAATAACTTCATTTATACGTTTAATGTTACTGAAGGTGTTTAGTAACGGTTCATCAAAAACTATAACCGGTTTTGTTTCCGGTGAAATTTCTCGAACTGTTTCTATAAACCACAGAGCTTTTGCCGTAACTGCCTGAATGCAGAACTTACGATAAATTTTACCAAGAAGCATATCTCTTGTTTCAATATTGCTGATATTTCGAATTAACGAAAATATTCCAAATAATTTTAAAACTGCATATTTAGAGGGGTATTCCTTAAGCATTTTTTTAAATGTTTCAAAATATGGAGCCGTAATACCAAATTTTTCAAGCTTGTCCTTTGTAGGTTCATTATAAATATCTCCAAGCAGATTCATATCACGTTTAAACAATTCTGATTGTTCATTAAGAACCAGATTGTTTTTCTCCATCTTTAATCCGCTAAAGCCGGATATTGTTCTGTTGAGTGTGGTGTCTGTTTTATTAATCTTTGGTAACTCAACAAGATATGGTATGTCACCGTACAGTTTCCGCATCATTTGTTTGCATAATTCTGTACTTTCATACGGTAAATTCCCATTTGGAATTATTTTTATGTTTAATTTGCTCATCAGCTCTTTTATTATGCACAACAAATATTCTCAGATATTTGCTGTGCGTCTCCTCTATATTTATGAATTAGTCTCTTCGGCTGTTAATTCTTCAACAGATTCTTTAACAACTTCAGATGCACTTACTATAACCTTAAGCTCAGTCTTAACTTTAGAAGTTAATTTGATTAGCATTGAATATTCTCCGATTTTATTAATAGGAGAGCTTAATGAAACTGTTTTTCTGTCAATTTCAATATTAGCTTTTTCTTTAAGTTCTTCACAGAGTTTTTTGGTTGTAATTGTACCAAATAATTTTCCGCTTTCTCCAGCTTTTGCTGAGAGTTCAATAGAACCTAATTTTTCGATTACTTCAGCTTTTGCCAAAGCTTCCTGATGTAATTTTTCTTGTTTTGCTTTAATTCTTGCAATATTTTGTTCTCTGTTTTTTAATGCTCCTTCAGTAGCAATTTCAGCATAATTTTTTGGAATAAGGTAATTTCTTGCATATCCGTCTTTAACGTTTACAAGGTCTCCTGCTTCACCAATATTTTGAACTTCTTTTTTTAATATTACCTGCATTCTAAATTCTCCTTTTTACTATTTTATTTCAGCTTTATATGTTTATTCTATCCAAAACAATAAAAATTGTCGAGAGTTAATAGTTAAAAATATACTATTGTAAATATTTGTTACAAATTTGTGCGATATAATATTCAAGAATGCCAAGGTTCCGATTTATTAAGATTTGTTATTGTATTGGGCTTTTTTTAATGTTAAAACTGTAATATAAGGAGTTTGGATATGAAGATATTATTTGTAATTGATAAAATTGAACTTAAGTATTTTGAGTTTAATAAACTTGTAACAAATTTCTGGATTATAAAGGGATTTTTGGATAAAGGATGTGAAGTATATATAACTACAATTCCTAATTTATCGCTAAAGTCTGATGTTGCATTTACAAAGTGTTATGAAACATTTCTTCGTGATGAAAATATATTTTACAAAAGTGTAAAACTTGAAAAACAGATAGATGATTTTGATTTGGTTATGTTTCGTCCCGATCCTCCGGTTGACATTGATTACATTAATGCAACTTATATATTTGATTTTGTAAAACGTGCGGAAGTTATTAATTCGCCGGCTGCAATTCGTGATTTTAATGAGAAATTACATACGGTATTATTTAAGGAGTATATGTCCGAAAACATTGTAACTTCTTCTCTGAACGATATTGAAAAGTTTTTGCGGGAACAAAAAGAAATTGTACTTAAGCCTTTAAATCGCTGTTTTGGTTCGGGAGTTATGTACTTGCACAAAGGAGATCCGAATACACGTACAATAATTAATACTATGACAAATAATGAAACCACTCTTGTAATGGTTCAGAAATTTATACCCGGTGTCAGAAACGGTGATAAACGTGTTTTAACATTGGGGGAAAAAGTTTTACCGTATGCTGTTAAAAAGTTGCCTTCAGATGATGACTTCAAATTTAATACGCATGACGATAATTTTATAAAAAAAGCCGAACTTACTCCAAAAGAGGTGGCTGACTTTACGAATGTCGCATGCAAACTTAATTCAATCGGCATAAAAATGGCAGGTTTAGATGTAATAGACGGAAAAATTATTGAAGTTAATGTTACCAGTCCGTGCTATTTTATAAAAGAAATTGACGAATTATACGGTGTTCATCTGGAAAATGAGCTTTGCGACTACTTGTTGACTAAAAACTTGTTATCCTTATAAACATGGTGTATAATTCAATTATATGATGTATACTCTAAACGCATATTTAGGGTATCATAAAATAAGAAGAGTTTAGTATCAGAAGGATAGTATTATGAAAAAAACCATCTTGGCATTACTTAGCATATTGGTATGTACAGCATCAATTGGCATGGTATCAGCAAAGACAGCTGCTACAACACCGGCAACTGCAGCTGCTATTAAAAATTACAAAGCAGGCAATTACGTGCAGGCTTATGTTGATTTAAAGAATATTGTGAAGAAAGATCAATCAAACGGGTTGGCATACTATTATTTGGGAATGACATCTACTCAATTGGGAAAACGTGAAGAGGCAATTGAAAATTATAAGAAGGCAAGCAGTCTTTCTCCCAATGGAATTTTAGGGAAATATGCTAAAAAAGGAATTAAATGCATAGAGATTCCGGACAGATGTCATGAAGTTGATCCTGATGATGTTGAATCAGATGAAGATATTTTTATCAAAAACAGATCAAGATTTACAAATGAAGCAAGAAGTGTTGATGAAAAAGAACGCATTGAAAATCTTAAGAGAGAAATGAACAGAGGTGATGAGATAGTTCCCAGCAGATTCAAGGAATACAAAGATTTTTCATCTCAGGCACCGACAAATGATGAAATTGTTCAGGCAATAAGAACATTGCAAAGAGCCGGTATCGGTAATTATGATGATATATATAATATGACAGCTGGACTGAACAGAGGTTCAGGCTCAGAGTATGAATTAATAAATGCTTTGTTTACAAACGGTGATACTGCCGTTAAAGAACTTCAGCCGCAGCTTATTAAATCATTACTGTCTAATCAAATGACATCAAGTTTTTAGAAAGTAAAAGGTATGATATTAAATACATCAAAGTTCGGGGAAATTGAAATAGAAGAAGATAGGATTTTTAATTTTGTCATGCCTATTATAGGTTTTGATGAATTAACCAAGTTTATAATTCTTGAACCCAATAAAGACAATCTGTTTAAATGGTTGCAGTCTATTGAGGAGCCCTCTTTGGCATTTCCTATTATTTCGGTAGCTTCTCTTGATTATGATTATTCGGTAGATTTGTCGGATAATGTAGTGAATGAATTGGATATACAAGATCCGGATTCAATTTTAGTTATGAATATAACTTCAATTCCTCAGGATAATCCGAGAGGAACTACAATTAACTTGCTTGCACCATTGATTTTCAATATAGATAATCAAACTGCAGCTCAGATTGTTCTGTCAGGTTCGGGATACGATATCAGTTATCCTATGTTTAAAAAGGATTAGATGTAAGGAATAAAATGCTCGTAATAACCAGAAAAAACGGTCAAAAAATAATGATAAACGACAACATTGAAATTACTGTTGTCGAGGCTAAGAATGGTGTTTGTAAAATTGCCATTAAAGCAGATAAAGATGTAAAAATATACAGAGAGGAAATATACCTCCAGATAAAACTTGCTAACCTGATTGGTACAAGTACTAAAGTTGCGGCTGTAGATTCCGTTTCAGAATTGATGAAGGACAGTTCAAATCTGAACAGTAAAAATATTGAATCAACTGCTGTAAGTGATGAAGTTGTTGTTGATGAAAATAAGACTAAATCCATAAGAATTAATAAAAAACATGACAAGCATTAGTCAAGATAATTTTTTCTTTTTTAATTCTGATTGTTCTGATTTGCAAATTGTTCCAAATTCAATTGAGCATGCTTATTTGGCATTATTGAATGAGGATTTGTATACTGCAAAAACAGTTTTTGCCGGAATTGATTCTCCAAGAGCAAAGTGGGGACAGATTTTAGTATCGATTCTTGAAGGTTTTATGATTGCTTATCCAACATATTTTCAAATCAGAAATTTTCTTGAGATTGATTTGGATTTTCTTTTAAAAAATAATAAAATTCAGTATGTTGAACAATTTTTGGGCGCATCTGACATTTTTGTAAAAATTAATCAGGAAACATATAAATTTCTTGCACGTGTAATGTTGGTTAATAAACTTTATACTGCTGCTTTAAAATATATGGAAAAGTCTAAAAATATATATTACAATGATCCGGAGCTGCATTTTATGTATTCAAAATATTATATGGATATAGGTTCTTATTCAGATTCTTATTATTATATAAATGAATGTTTAAAACTGCTGCCGACATATTACCCTGCAAAATTATTGAAACAAAGAATTGAAGAATTATAAATTTAATTGTATAATCTCGTTATGAACGGCGATACCTTTATAAATACTTCTAAAAATAATGTTAAGCATATAGAAAATGATGATGATAATTTTTTTATCAATTCATCGGTTTCGTCTGTTCAAAATTTGTTTGGGTATCATTCCGAACCTTTGAGGCATATTAATGATTATGATTCAAATATTCTCAAGGATGATGCATATAAGGAAGTAAGTGATGAAGTATTAAAACTGGAATATAAAATTTCTAAGATTGAAGAAGAATTATCAGGTATTGATACACAAATTCAGTCAGCACAGGATATTAATGATTATGTACTTGCAAATAGCCTTACTGCACGAAAACATCAACTTGAAGACGATTTGAAGGATTTAATTAAAATTTATAAAGAGGCAAGTATATCAGCACGTATTTCCGGCGGTTTTTCTTCGGGAATAAAGTCCAAAATAGATGCAGTAAAAAACATCTCATCAAATCTGTTGGATAATTTTATTTCCAAATTACCCGGCAAAATGTCTGCATTTGTTGTAATTAAAAATTCTTTAAACAAACTTGAAAATATTAATAAAAGTGTTGATGAATTGATGTCATGCAGTTATCCGTACGGAGAGGCAGGAGAAAAATACAATCAGCTCTCAAAGTATATTGCCAGAGCAAACTCAATTCATGCGGAAATATCAAAGTTTATAAAGTAATACATAATTTTTGGAGTGTGAGTATGAATAAAAAATTATTAACTGCAGTTTTATCACTATTAATGACAACCGGTGTCGTATTAGCTGCAAAATATACAATAAATACATCAGGAAGTATAAAAAATCAAAACGGACAAGTTATTACAGCACCGTCTAATACTGTAAATCAGAATTATTATAACAATTATTATCCTCAAAATTATATAAATAATAATCAGGTTAATAAGAGTACCGTTGAAACGATAGAAATTGTTATGGATTTTTCCGGCAGTATGTCAAATTGGATTGGTGCCGCAAAAAGAAGTATGGCTGCAATAGTAGCTCAGATTCCGACAACAACAAAGGTTGGATTCAGAGTATTCGGTCATAACAGCAGTGGAACAAATCCTGCAAGTATTCATACTTTACAGGATGTAAAACGTATAGTTAAAAACGGTAACAAGTTTACGATTGTAACAGAAAAAAGTCCTATCGGTACAACAAGGGGAGCTTGCAGTGCTACTCAACAGGTTGCACCGTTAATCGCTGCCAATTATAATTCAATAATTGCCGGTATGAATTCCGTTGACATAGGTGGTGCGACTCCTCTTGTTTATGCACTTGACAGAGCCGCATATCAGGATTTTGCAAATTTAGATACGACTTCTCCAAAGAAAATTATACTTATAACTGACGGGGGAGAAAATTGTGGTGGTGATCCCTGTGCATTTGCAAAATCTTTAATGAAAAAACGTTCGGATATTCATATTGATGTTATTTTGGCATCTTCTGATTCAAGAGCTTTGACCTGTCTGGCTTCAACAACCGGCGGACATTTTTACACGGTAGATGATTTATCCAATTTTACAACTACAATGACAAAAACAATTCAGTCACAACCGGCTGCTCCGCAGGAAATCAAAAAACAAAGCTACGAATTTATGGCGGATTAATAAATTCCGGATATAATAAAAAGCGGCAGCGAATTATTGCTGCCGCTTTTTTTATAACAATAATTATTTTCTGCCTGTATTTTGGTTAATAATATCCGAAACCCAAGGAATATAACTGTATAGTCCTATAAACGATGTAATTCCAAGATATAGCATGATGGTATAAGTAAAAGCCTGAACTATTGAATATCCGAAAAACATCGGTATCGGCATATTAATATAATATGGAATGGCATTCAATAATGGGATTCTGTACAAAATAATGTATGTAAATTTGCACAATTGAACAATTACAAAATACAGAATAGACAGAAATATTGACTGAAATACGTGGTACATCAAAAATGACGACATTCTTTTCCGCATTACGGCAACAATTATAATCCAGATAAATCCTGCACCTCCTGCCGTAAAGTAGCTTGCGGAAGAGATTATCCTGTCTGTTAAAGATATATTCTCGCTATTATACTGACTCAATCAAATCTCCTTTTCTTTGTTCTTCAATATAATCTTCAAGCACCTGAATAAATACCAGCTTATATTCATCATTTTCAGGGCGCATATTTACAGCAGCACGATAAGATTGTATTGCACGTTCTATTTCATTATTCATGTAGAATACGTTTGCAACAAGTACATATATACTCGGATCCAGCTTATTAATTTTTAATGCTTCTTTATACTCTTTTTCTGCTTCTTTATATCGTTTCAAATTTGAATACAGATTTCCGAGAAGAATATGTGCATTAGCTTCCTCGGGATTAACTTCAACTGCTTTGTTATAAAGTGCAATTGCTTCGTCATAATCTTTAAAATCTGATTTTGCGATTGCATAACAAATGTATGCTTTATAATTATCGCCTTCAAGCTCCAATGATTTATCAAAGTATTCATAGCATTTTTCTTTATCTTTACAGATTGCAAGTGTGTTTGCAATGCAAAGAGCAACCGTTTTATTATCAGGTGCCAAATCAAATACTTTATAATAATAATCAAGAGCATGTTTGTAGTCGAACAATTTGAAACAAACATTACCTAAATCAACGAGAGCTGTCAGGTTATTCGGATCAATTGATAAAGATTTTTCGTAATATGCCCTTGCTTCTACATAGTCTTCAAAGTCGTGATACAAAAGGGCGATTGCATTGTATATTTCAGGATCCTGAGAATTAAAGTCAAGAGTTCGGTTGTAAAAATGCAAAGCCTTTGCAAAGTTTTTAAGTTCGGCATAAGTATTTGCAATATTATAATAAACAAGGTAGTTGCTTGGGTTAACAAGTAGTGCCTGGTTAAAATATTTCAGAGCTTTCTTGTATTCTTTTGAATAGAACCAAATACTACCCAAATTTAAAAGGGTTTGAAGGTCTTTAGGATCAATCTCTAACAGACTTTCATAAACCGATATTACTTTCTCGTATTGATTATCCATTGCATAAAATTTTGCCAGTTCATGATAATGGTCAATATTTTTAGGCTCCATAGCCATTTTGAGAACAGTTTTTTCTATTGCTTTTGCTAATTCTTTTTTTTCCATTTTTCTATCTTTCTATTTTGTTATATTCTGAATATTCGGTGGATTCGTTTAACCAGGTTTCTTTAGGAATGCTGAATGCGTGGTTCCAGAATTTTTCAATTGCATAAGTCGAACGTTCATCCTCCTGCAGAATATGAACTACAACATCACCGTAATCTATAAGATTCCACCTGTTTTTTGCATCATTTTCTCTGCCCAGCGGAAGTCTTGAAAATGTAGATTTAATCTTCTCTGTTAAATTTTCTGTTAATGCTTTTACCTGAGTGCTTGTCTGAGCCGAACAAATAACGAAATAATCCGCAAAAGAAGATACATTGCTTATATTAAGTATTGAAATATTGCTTGCAATTTTATCATCAAGGACTCTTGCTATAATACATGCAAATTTATATGAGGTTAATTCTTCCGTCATTTTATATCCTTTATTAAATCTAAACGTTTTTTATGTCTGCCGCCTTCAAACTCGGTATTTAACCATATATCAACGATATCTACAGCCAAACCTGCACCTGTTATTCTTTCGCCAAGACACAAAATATTTGAATCATTGTGCATTCTTGTCATTCGTGCCGAAAAAGTATCGGTACAATGTGATGCCCTGATTCCGTCAAACCTGTTTGCTGCAATAGACATACCAATACCGGTTCCGCAAACCAAAATTCCTTTTACATCTCCCTTAATAACTTCCTCTGCAACCAGCTTTGCGTAAACCGGATAGTCACAAGATTCTGTATTGTAGCATCCCAAATCATTAACCTCAAGCTGAAGTGTTTTCAGATGTTTGATAATTTCATTCTTGAGTCTGTATCCGCCGTGGTCTGACGCAATAACTATTTTTGACATAAAGCAGTCCCTTTTACGTATAAATTGTAACATTTTTGCAACATTTTAGCAATAATTTTATAATTTTGTTTTTATATATTTATATGAAGTGCGGATTTGGTGTGTATAATTTATCCTTCAGGGCGTCAATCTCTGATAAAGAAATTGACGAGTTTAAGCATGCCAAACAATACTTTAGTGATTGTTATATTATGACAACGCTTGAGGCACTTTCTCACACCGAAAACGGAAGAAAAGTTTTAAAAAAACAGATTGAACACGATGATAACAATCCAAATTTGATAAATTGCTATTTATATAATCCGCTCGGCATAAAAGAAAAATACCAAATACCGACTAATACCGCAGTTAACGGATACTCACGTCTTTATAAATCACAGGAGAATGATATTATACGCAGCATGGACGTCTCCGTTAGTGAATATGAAAAGAAATATAAAGCAAAACCGTGGATATGTCGTTTTACGGATGATTTTAAAACGTATCCGTTTGAAAACAGCATACCGTCCCACTTTATGTCTATTTTTGTAGGCAAAAAACCAACCGTCAATATAGCAGAGATGGACTTTAATATTGATTTGGATTCAAAAAGAGATGAAGTTATGAAATTGTTTGAAAGAATGGACAAAGACAAAAAACACAGCCTCGTAATAGGTACCGGTGTAAAGATGCTTGACGGCAGAACATGGCATGTATATGTTCTCGACGATGTTGATTTAAAGAATAATACGGTTACCGTTATTAACAAACGGGGAAATCAGAAAAAAACAATGAGTGTTGATGCCGCAATTAACACTTTTAAATTCATTGTCGGTTATTTCGATGAAGATTTAAAGAATCTGTATGCTTAACTTCATCAGAGTTTTGTCCAGTCAATTTTATCGTTTGCAAGGTATTTTTCGCAAGCTTTCAAATGTTTGGGTAATGTTGTTAAAAAGTCCCCGCCTCTGTTTACGGAAAGCGGTGAAGGGTGTGATGCCTGCAATAACATTACTGTACTGCCGGGAACAATAACAGCCTCTCTTGAATGAAGATATACTTTAAATTCTTTATCTTTTATATTGCCAAAAACAATATCATGAGCAGAGTTCCCCCATAAAAACATAACTGCCGGATGATTATTCACCGATAAAATCTTTTTAATTACGGTATTAATGAAAGGTTTCCAAATTTTTAAATGTTCTTTTTGAATTGCCTGTTGTTTTTTGTCACGCAATTTTTTTTCGCATTTTTCATCTTCGTATTTGTGGTATGTAAGTGAAGTGTTAAGAAGCAGCACTCCTTGTTCTACCCATCCCGTTAACTCGTTCTTCCCGTTATTCAGAAGATTTGAACCATACGTAGAATCTATTGCTCTGAAAATATTTTTCAGTGACTCAGGGGTTGTTTTGTCTCTGCTTGAAAAAGCCAAGCCGTGCGCATGATTAGGATTCGGATAAGGATCTTGTCCAAGGATTACTGCTCTTAGTTTGTTAAGCGGCACTGATGTCAGTGCATTGAATATGTTTTCGCCCTCAGGGCTTGTACAGGAATTTATGCACCTGATTATGTTATTATCCGAAAAATATTTTTCTGCTTCGTTTTCACTAAGCCAATTGTTTTCTATGAGTTTCTTTAAATTATATTCAATATCTGTCATTCTTAAAATCCGCTGTTTATCTGTGTTTTATAATTATATCATAATCCGAATCAGATTCAGCTATATCAGTTCTTACTGCTAACTCTTGCAAATTATATGATTATATATTATAATTATAAAGTGAGTTGTTTTACAACTCTAGTTTTGATTGAATCTTATATTATTTAATGGTAGGAATTTTACTAGTAGAATTATTTGTTAGAATGATTAGAAATTATTTATTTTTATTGATTAAGAGGCTTTTATTATGTATGTAAACAAGTGCATTAAGTGTGGTGCGGAATTTGAAACAAAAAACCCCAAGAGAGTGATATGTCCTAATTGTCTGTATGCGGATAAGGGGAATGAGGCAGCTGAAGAAAAACCGATGCAAAGCTATAATTCATATAGTTCTTATGCAGCAGAACCGCATGAACAAAGAAGTTACAACAGACCGCAAAATGAAGGTTACAGAAATAACTACCGCGATAACAGAGAAGGTTATCAGCAAAGACGTAACGACAACGGATATCAGCGCAGAGAAGGCGGATACAACAGAGATAACCGTCAGGGCGGTTACGGGCAAAACAGACAGGGTGGTTATAACAGAGATAACAGGCAGGGCGGTTATAATCAAAACAGACGTCCCGGAGGTTTTAAAAATAACTATGCATCAGGCGGAGGCAGACCGCAACAACGTCGTCCGCAACCGAATAAAAGACCACACAAGCAGCCGAGGCCTTTGTTGGTAAGTAAGGAGCAGCTTGAACAGATAGAATTACTGTATAAAGCGATGCTTCCGCTTCCGAATCCGGATGCGCACGAAGTTATTGGTGCTAAAATTGGTGTTGAACCGCAGAAAGTATTTTTCGGTATAAATTTGGTTCGTCAAAAAATGATGTTGCCAAAGCTTCCGTTCCCGAAACGCAAACTTGCTATTTCGCCGGATCAAATGATGGCTATAAAAGCACTTTACGAACCATTATTACCGCTTCCTCCAATCGGATGCCACAAAATTATTGCGGCTCAGTTAAAAATGGATGAATGGAGAGTTCACGTCGGTATTAAATTAATTAGAGCACAAATGGGCTTGGATCGTTGGAACGAAGAACGTGCCGATAAACCGGCTGATTATTTGGTATCAAAACATGCTAAGTCTAACCCTCAACCGGCAGATGCGGATGCCGAACAGAAGCAATCAGATGCAACTGAGCAATCTGAGCCTGAAGAAGCTGAAAAGCCGAAACGAGGAAGAAAACCCAAGAAGAAAGATGATGAAGAATAACTTTATTTCTGTCGGGAAGATATTAAATTTTCATGGTGTTAAAGGTGAGGCAAAGCTCGGTTATTCAAAAAACAGGGAGCAATTTTTAAGCGAACTTAAGTATGTTTATGTTCAATACGGGGATGAATATAAACAGTTAGAAGTTGTTAACCTTAGGTTTACTCCAAAATGTGCAATAATCAAATTCAAAGGCATTGATACTCTTAATGATATACTTGAATATAAGAACAAACTTTTATTTGTTGAAGAGTCAACTGCAAGAGAATTTTTGGAAGAAGACGAGTTTTTAATTGATGAACTTGTCGGGTTGGATGTTTATGACGGAGATAATAAGGTAGGTGCTGTTGTAGGTGTATCTAACAATGGTGCCAGTGATTTGTTATCTGTCAAAACTCCGGGCGGCAATGTTTCTCTTGTACCTTTTGTTAAGGCAATAGTGTTGTCTGTAGATATTGAAAACAGGAAAATTCAAATTAATAATATTGAGGGGCTGCTCTCATGAGGTTTGATGTATTAACACTTTTCCCTGAACTAATACAGTCACACATGGGCTTTAGTATAATGAAAAGGGCATCTGATGACGGAGTTATTGAGGTAGTTACTCATAATCCGAGAGATTACACTCACGATAAGCACAGAAAAGTTGACGACACTCCTTTTGGCGGTGGTGTAGGTATGGTTTTGATGCCTCAGCCTTACGTTGATTGTTATGAGAATGTTAGTCGTTTGGAAAACAGTGTAACAATTATGATGACTCCTCAGGGGGAACCGCTTACTGATGGTATTTCAAATGAGCTTGCACAGTATAAACAAATTATAATTCTGTGCGGTCACTATGAAGGGTTTGATGAAAGAATAAGAGAGATAATAAAACCAAGAGAAATTTCAGTTGGTGATTTTGTTTTAACTGGCGGCGAGCTCCCGGCACTTTGTCTTATTGATTCTGTTTCAAGAAAATTAGACGGAACTCTCGGGAAAATCGAGTCGGCACACGATGACAGTTTTTCTGACGGGCTGCTTGAATACCCGCAATATACAAAACCCAGAGTCTATCGGGGATTAGAGGTTCCGGAAGTGCTGTTAAACGGCAACCATAAGATGATAGAAGAATACAGAAAAGAGCAGAAAATCATCCGAACAAAACAAAAACGCCCTGACTTGTATGAAAAGTGGAAAAATAAACAGTAACAATCTTCTTATAATATTTATATAAATACTTTTTTTAAAGTTTATTTAATACATATTGCCCAATAAGTCATAATTTATTTGTTGTATCAGGTGTGTGCCGTATGAAGTTTGTCCGTTCTCATCAGTAAATGTGCAATTTTGTTCATAATAGTCTTCTTATCCTATAAGATATTTATTGGTATTTTTTTATAAAACTTTAATCTTTAGAATTTATTTTTACAAAACTTTACTTTATAACCTATATATTCAATTTATTTTTAATCAATCCAAAATTATTATTTTTGAGTGAAATGTTAAGTTTTATTACAAAAATCATCTATTTTGATGATTTTATTTTTTAAACGCACTGTTAATATATAACTATACTCCTTAAAAAACGACGATACACATATCCCTAATCAACAGCTATGCACGATAAAAAGTTCATAGCTTTTTCTTTTGCTTATATTTTGATAAAATCAGAAAAGAGGAACTTGTATGTTAAAGAAGATATCAGGATTAAAAAAAGGTTTAATTGGCGAAATTATCATCCCTGCGGATAAATCGATTTCTCACAGGGCAATAATGTTCTCTTCTCTTGCAAAAGGGAGTTGTATTATAAATAATTTTTCTGGCGGTGCAGATTGCCGTTCTACTTTAGAGATATTTAAGGAATTGGGAACTGATATAAGTTATACGGATTCAAAAACAGTAAAGATTAATTCTGACGGAAAGCTGCATAAACCTTCTGCCTCTCTTTATGCAGGTAATTCAGGTACAACCACAAGATTAATATCGGGAATACTTGCAGGACAAAATTTTGACTCTGTTATTACGGGTGATGAAAGTCTTTCAAAACGACCAATGAAGCGAATTATAACTCCGCTTTCTTTCATGGGTGCCGATATTGAATCAAATGACGGATATTTGCCGCTTGTGATTCACGGTAAAGAACTGACCGGTATTAACTATGAATCAAAGCTTGCAAGTGCCCAGGTTAAATCTTGCGTTCTTCTTGCCGGGTTGAAGGCATCAGGGAAAACTACATATACAGAACCGTATCGTTCAAGAAATCATACCGAATTATTACTAGATTATCTCGGCGCGGATATTAAAGTTGACGGAACATCCGTAACTGTTTGTCCTTCGGAGCTAAGTTCTAAGGATATAACAGTTGTCGGTGATATATCTTCTGCGGCATTTTTTATTGTTGCAGGATTAATTACTCCAAAATCTGATATATTAATGAAAAATGTAGGGCTTAATCCTACAAGAGCCGGGATAATTGATATTGTAAACCGTATGGGCGGTGATATTGAAATTGTTGACAAAAACATAATCTCAGGTGAAGAAGCCGGAAATATAAGGGTTCGTTATACGGAGAACCTGAAGCCGTGTGTTATTGAAGGTAATGATATACCGCGTCTTATTGATGAATTGCCTGTTATAGCGGTACTGGCTTCTCAGGCAGAAGGTCAAACAGTTATCAAAAATGCGGAAGATTTAAGAAACAAAGAATCCGACAGAATTACCTCGCTTGTTTCCGAGCTTGTAAAAATCGGGATAGATATTGAAGAAAGAACTGACGGATTTGTCATACACGGCAAATCAAAGATTAAAGGTGATGCCATTCTTGACAGCAAAAACGACCACAGACTTGCAATGAGCTTTTATGTTGCAGGTCTGGTATCCGAACAGGAAATAGGTATTGAAGGTTTTGAATGGACAAAAATCTCCTTCCCCGAGTTTGAAGAACTGATGCTTAATTTAATGACAAATTAATCTAGAACCCGATTACAATCAAATTTCTTTGATAAACTTCATCAAGTGGCAGGGTATATTCTATTATATCTTTCACTTTTGCATTATATTTTTTCAGGATATTTTGTGCATTATCAAGTTCGGTTAATGCCCTTTTTGATTTATAAGCAATAAAATAACCGCCCTGTTTTAAAAGCGGAAGTGCGTATTCTGCGATTACCGAGAGTTCAGCGACTGCCCTGCTTGTAATAATATCAAATTTGTTACCTTTAAGATTTTCTGCTCTGTCGCATATCAGATTCAAATTCTCAAGATTTAAACCTTCTTTAATATTATTTACGGCATTAATTTTCTTTCTTATGCTGTCAATTCCGTAAACCGTTATATCGGGGTATTCTATAGCTATCGGTACACAAGGAAAGCCGCCTCCGCAGCCTATATCGAGAAGTGATATTCCCTTCTTTATTTCGTATTTTTGTTCAAACAGTTTGATACTTAAAGAATCGTATATATGTTTTTCTTTAAGCTGAGCTTCATCATTTTTGGAAATCAGGTTTAATTTTGCATTCTCCTGCAAAAACAGTTGCTCATATTTGCTGAAATCACTGTTTATAACAAACGTATTATCCATACCGTTCTTCTATCTCTTTATATTCTTTAGGGTTCATCCGGAGTTTCATATCCTGAATGCGTTCTTCAATTTTTTTAATATCTACTAATGTATCAAAATTCTGAGCAATTCTTCTCGCTGTTAAATATTCAATCAGGGCTTTTTTATTCAGATTTTTGTAGTCATAGTAGTAGTCACCAAGAGTAACTGTTGCTTCCAGTATATAAAAATCTTCGTTTATAAATTCGGCACTCTGTTTTGCTTCCATCATATAGTTATATGCCTTTTTAATGTTAGTTTTTGCATATATTTTTGCAAGATAAGATGCCGTATAATAAATCCCTTCATAATTGTTCTGCGTTTTTTCAATATCGTATGCTTTAAGGAAACAATTTTCTGCATCAGATAAGTTTTCATTATCATAATAGCAGGCTCCCATATTGGAATATGCAAGTGCCTTATACTGGTTACCGTCCTGAATTTGGATACATTTATTATAATAATCAAAGGCGGTCTGGCTATCATCCTGTTCATCACATGCAAGTGCATATTTGAAAAACAGTTCAGCCAGTTTGCTGTTCGGAATATTATCATCCGCTGACTCCAGTGCTTTTTGATAAAATTTATATGCTTCCTTGGGTTTGTCCTGTTCTGTATAAAGATTACCAAGTCTTATACAGGACTCTACCATAAGTGTCTGCGGAGTATCTGTAGAATAAATAACTTTTTGCAGTGTTTCTATTGCCCTTTCATTTTTGTACATTAATGAATATAATTCAGAAAGTTCATAATACAAATAGTTTAAGTTTATCCATTCTTCATTGTGTTTATAATATGCTTCTGCTGATTCGTAATAATGCTGTGAAATAGGGTATTCATTCTGAATCTTATGCAGACGGGCAAGCTCTACTCTTATTTCTGCCAAAGTATTCGGATTAACATTCATTTCTTCAATGATTTTGTTGTATGCCTTAATTGCCTCCGAATATTTTTGTTTATCAGCAAGCTTTTTGGCATCCTGCATTTTTACATTGATATCATGAAGTTCTTCTTCTTTGTTTATGTTTTCATTTTCTTTTGGAGCCTGAGGAATTTCAAGGACTTTGGTACGGTCAACACCTTTTCTGGTATCTTCAAGTTCTTTGATACAATTGTTGTGATATTCTATCTCAGAACGTAAAGCTTGTCTTGAAAGTAATATATCTCTCGATTGCAGAGATTCTTTAAGTTCTTTTTCATATATTGTAATAATGTATTTATGAAGTTTAATTTCTGTTTTTGCAGGTATTGAAATGTCTATATCCTGCTGAAAATAGTCTTGAACATATATGCAGTCTTCCGACTGGTAAATCATAAGATTGGTTTTTAAATAGTTTATAGAAAATTCATCATATAATTCGAGTACAGCAAGCGCATTTAAACTAATTCCGTGTCTGATTGTTCTTAAAAACCAGAAAAAGTTTCTTATTGTATTTGGAATCAGGTTGATATATGTTGCCCCGAGAAAAGAATCAAATGTCATGCCGGACATTGTATATTTTGAAAGAAAATCATTTAATGAAGATTTCATTGCCTGAATAATTTTTATAGCCAGTGCGGTATAGTAATAATACCCTCTTGTATATTTATAAAAATCATCAAATGCTATAGGAGAACCTGTTATCTGATATGATTCGCAAAAATCCTGAAATATCTCTCTTGAAAAAGCTTTAAGGAATATTTTCCTGTCAATTTTTACATCTTCAATGACACCCTGAAGCATAGCACGGGTAGATATTATAATTTTTACATTTGCACATTCTGCAACCGAAGCAATACATTCTGAAATTAATTTAATATTTTCATCCTGTATATCGTCAAAAGAATGTAAAATAATTACAAACGGTTTCTTTATTGATGATATATACTGTTTGAATCTTACTGCAAGAGTCGATATTTTTGAGGTTTGAGTAATTGCCTTTGCCATGGGATTTTTTTCAATAATGTCAATAAAATTAATTAGAATATCATCACAAACTGTTGAAACTTTGCAGTGGTACTCAAGCTTAATAATCTCGTTTGTAAAAAAGCCTGAAATATAATTAATAAATTGACGTTTTCCGGTACCTAAAAAGCCATGTATATAAAGAAGTTTTCCGTCAGTTGCAAAAAAATCCAATGCTTTAACAGCATCAGCATAATGATTTTTTAACAAAAAATGATTAATCCTGTCCGAGTCAGGAAGAATAATGTCATCATTAATAAATTCTCTGTCCAGAAACTTGTAATCCATAAATCAATTTTATATGATATTTATCTATTTTGCAAACCGGCAAACGTTTGATACGTTATTTATTCATCATCTTTTTCCATTGCACGTTTCAATATATTATCGTCAATTTTTTTCTTGGAAAATTTTTTATTAGATTCTTCCATAAGTTTTGTACTTGGACGTTTTTTCTTTGTACCGCTCTTAGTTTTTGGGAGTTCCTGTTGGGTAATATTGCCATTCAGTTCTTTATACCAGTTTGACCAAAGTATAGACCTTAGAGGAAGTGTATATTGTATTAATATTTGCACAACGGTACTTCTTACAATCATTGAAGCATAATCTGTATGTGTAACAGAGCCAAGATTATATGCTTCAAGATTTAATTCCGGAATTATATTTACGATTGGCATTATTAATCCTGCAATGAGATTGCTGATACCTGTATAGTCAAAACCTTTTAAAATAATTTGCGGTATTAAAAAATATGTCAGAGTTGCAGCCATAATCATCAGTGAAAAAGTTTGTGCAAAATGTCCTTTTATAAGCAGCAAACTTTTCTTTAAACATCCCCAGGGAGATTGTTCGGGTTCAAAAGTAAATACCTGAAATGCCAAAACAAAATAGACTGCAAATATACCGCATATTATCCACATAAGAGGACAAGCCGCAATAACAGAAAAAATTCCGAAAAGCATCCACAAACCTATAAACTTTAAGGAATTTCGTTTAATTAATTCATTGTGTGCTTCAAAATCATATACTTTTTTTGATTTTTGCAGATTGAAAAACATTGAGTTAACGGCACCATAAGCTACAAGATACTCCCAAAATGCCTTACAAAATATTGCAAGTCCCGGAAGAATTATTACCGTTGAAATTCCGATAAGTATCCAAAAATCATTAATGTTTGGGTATTTATCTATAAGTTTTGGCAAATTTTGTGAATAAAAATAAGTTATCAAAAATACCAGCCCAAGACCTAATATTTGACCGAGAACCGGGAATGTCATATATTTTAAAAATTTATCAAGTTGAGAAAAGTACAAACCTACTGACTCGGCAAAAATTCCGAATACTGATTTCGATTGTTTTGACATTAACTTCCTCCCCTCAATACATTATATTATACGGTGTCAGTACATTATACCAATTCCGGTAAAGAATCTATATCATAAAATATTTTTGCATTTCTGACAAATTCTTTAGGATTTGCACTTACATAAAATTGTTCCCGGGATTTATCAGATTTATTATCCGAGATTAATCCCTTGTTTTTTAAATCCTGTTTTATATATTCGACAAATATTTCGGCAGGATCAACAAAGATTTCTTTGGGGGCATACTTTATAAATTCATCCATTAAATAAGGATAATGAGTACACCCTAAGATGATTTTATCAGGGTGAAAATCAAGCATTTCCCGTATCTCATTTTTTATATTTTTGATATTCTCATCTAAATTTTCGTCTGTTCTTTCTACAATACCAACCCAGTTTTTGCTTGCCATTTCTTTAACTTGTATATTCGGATTGTATTTTAACAACTCACTGCTGTATTTTTTTGATTTTACGGTTGCTTCTGTTGCAAAAATTCCGACACGATTAATTCCTGATTCGGCAACTTGTTTTGCACAGCATTGTATAATCGGATAGATTGGGAAATTGTAATTATCTTTAATATAATCATAAGCTTGCGCAGAAGACGTATTGCAAGCAATTATTACAGCTTTTACACCTTTTTCTGACAAAAAATTTATAATATTTCCGGCATAACTTATAAGTTCTTCACGAGATTTATTGCCGTAAGGCAAGTGTATTGTGTCACCGAAATATATAATATTTTCTGCCGGCAAAACTTTTTTAAACCGTGCTAAAACGGAAAGTCCTCCGACTCCCGAGTCAAAAAATCCTATAGGTAAGTTATTATTTATTATGCTTGTCATTTTTTTGTGATTTCAAATATTCTATAATTCCGTTTGCTATAGCTTTTGCTGTTGCTTGTTTCCTTTTGTCCGTAAGAATTTTGGCTCTTTCATCAGGATTAGACAGGAATCCGATTTCAACCAGAACAGCAGGAACTTCAGTATGGTTAATTACATAAAATTTTGATTTTAATACTCCCCTGTCTTTTGTATTTATTTCTTTCATAAGATGTTTTTGAATTACTTCAGCCAGTTCTTTGCTTTCTTCGTGGTAATAATGTGTTTCAATTCCGTATGGTTCGGTCGCTACGGCTGAATTTACGTGAATACTGACAAAAATTTCCGGATTTTCAGCATCCGTATAATCGCATCTTTCCTGTAGTCCGAGATAAGTGTCATCAGTTCTGGTATATGCAGGTTTGTATCCTTTTGATTTTAAGATTGAGCCGACACGTTCCGTTAAATCGAGTGTAATATCTTTTTCATTAATACCTTCTCTTATGGCACCATAATCCGTGCCGCCATGTCCTGCGTCCAGTACTATTTTATTTTTAATCGGATTTCTTTTTGGTTTAACATCCTGTTCGCTCTGAGTATCAGGAGATGTGACTTTTGAATCTTTTGCAGATGTCAGAGTCAGTCTTAGTGCATTTCCATCTATACCTTGTGCTATCTGAATTATATCATCTTTTTTAATTTTCATTTCTGCTTTTACACCGATTTGCGGAAGCAGAGACAGTGTCATATTTTTAAAAGCAGTACCGTTAAATGTTTTTATCATGTCCGGCTCGTTATAGCTTTTTACGTTAAACATGTATATTGTTAATAAATTATCGTATCTGACGATTGAATAAACTACCGGAGAAGTATAAGAAAATATCAATTCGCTGGTTTTTGAATTATATTTTTTTGTGTATGCTTTTTGAATATTTGAGATATTTTCCGCAAGCTGAGTATGATTAAGTTTGTTTGCATTTATTATAAGCATAGATTGCATGTCAGGTGAATAAACAGGGATGTATTTATCCGGATTTTCTGTTGTAATTACAATCCTAGCTTTGTTATATTCAAACTGACCGATTTTTGCAGTATCACTGCAGGTGCCGTTTGTGCATAAATTTAAAACCTGATTCCTGATTTTTTTATCAACATAAGCATTGGGTAAGTCTATAACGACACGTTTTGGGGCATCTAATGTAAAAATTTTAGAGGAAGTAAGTTGCCCTAAACCGCTTACTAACAGTCCGCCGTTTTTAATATAATATCCGTTTATATAATACTTGGTTCTCAATTTTAAATCCGAAGACAAATCTATTGATACCGTGGAATCTATAGTATTTCCGCCGGTATTATTTGCTGTTGAAGTTGCAAATGCTTTATAAATATCATCCATTACCGCAACTGTATTTTTGTCTGTAATATTATTAGCGGGCTGCACCGAGCTTATCGGAATTTTTTGCAGAAATTGAGAGTTAGCTGTTATACCGGAATATGGAAAATCTTCAGAGTTTTCATCATATATTGTCGAAAAATAATTATTTATAAAAGCAGGTTTTTCTGTTTTTACAATAATATTCCCGTTAATATTTACAATTTTAATTTTAGAAGTATCAAAATCTTCGTCAAATGTTAAAACCGCACGTACTACATCGGGGTTTGTAGAAAACTGAGCAAGCCTTATTTCTTTGATTTTGCTTTTTTCAAAAGTCAGAGTCTGCTTTTGGCCGATTAGTATTGCATTATTGATATCAAAATAAATTCTGTTAGGGTTATCAAGTTTTACATATTTGTTTACGGGATTTTCTGCTGCAGATGCCCCATCTGTATTAATAAAAACAATGGATGAAGAGTCATCATAAGCCAACGCAGTTACCTTTGACGGTTCTGCAGAAACTGTCAAAGTAAAAAGCATGAATAAAACTGTAATATATAAAAATATATTTTTAAGTCCCATTAATATAAGGCTCCCATCCTTATATATAAGGCATTTTTGTTACCCAATCTCAACAAAATTATAGATGAAAACCGGCTTGATGTAAAGTATTTTTCTAAATATTTTCGGCAAATTATTTTTTCATCATCAATTTTAAATCTTAAGAATATTTTAATGATTTAAACTTTTAACTGCTTGATTACAATTTATTTTTGAATTACGATTGATATGTTAAGAGAAAGTTTTACTAATAAGAAGGAGTAAAAATATGGTAAACGTAGCAATTAACGGATTCGGAAGAATCGGCAGAAACACTTTAAGAGCAGCTATCAGAGAAGGTATCTTTGATAAGATTAACTATGTTGCAATCAATGACCCGGGACTTAAACCTGAAGATGCAGCAAGAATTTTCAAATATGACTCAGTTATGGGCAAATTTGACGGTGAAGTTTCAGCTTATGATGAAGGTATTATCGTAAACGGTAAGAAAATTAAATTCTTCGCTGAAAAAGATCCATCAGTTCTTCCTTGGAAAGATTTGGGTGTAGAAGTTGTTATTGAATCAACAGGTTTCTTCACAGACGGCGAAAAAGCTAAAGCTCACATCGCAGCAGGTGCTAAGAAAGTTATCATCTCAGCTCCGGCTACTAACGAAGATATTACTTTAGTTTTAGG
>JAEEHV010000050.1 GCA_016280955.1 Candidatus Gastranaerophilales bacterium
ATTGAAGGCAAAAATTTAAACCTTTTTGAAAAGCTTATTTATAACTTTAAGAAGATAAAAATAAACCTGCTTTAATTATACAAAACATACAATTGTAAAACAAAGGTGTAATTGCACCAAATAATATAATAAAAAAGACCTTATTTGAGGTCTTTCTTAGTTAATAGGTCGGGTTTCAACCCGACAAAAAACAAAATATGTGTCGGGCTAAAGCCCGACCTATATACTGACTTAATTTATTGAAAGTCTTAAGCATTTCATCTTCAACAATATTCCCCGTTGCCATTAACTCACGAAATTCATCTAAATCAACATCTAGCATGGTTTTATTATAGTATAAAAATTAACCGAATGATATTAAACAAAAGTCTTTATGTTAATATAATTTGTGAGGCAGAGAATGAAGTACGATTATTGTCCAACATGCGGAAGTAAATTAATTCAAAAACAAGCGGGAGATGACGGGAAGGTTCCTTATTGCGAAAGTTGCGAGAAATATTGGTTTGATTCTTTTACAACTTGTGTGATTGTTTTAGTTTATAACGAATTTAATGAAATTGCACTATTAAAACAATTATATTTGAGTAATAAATACAATGTTTTTGTTGCAGGATATATGCAAGTTGGAGAATCTGCAGAAGATGCTGCAATAAGAGAAGTAAAAGAAGAATTGGGTATAGATGTTGAAAAAATAGAATATGCTGATTCTGTTTGGTTTGAAAAAGGACAGAATTTAATGCTCGGATTTATGGCTTTTGCTAAAAAACATGATTTCAAATTATCTAAAGAAGTTGATTCTGCAAGTTGGGTAAAATATTCAGAAGTTCCAAATACTCTGTTTCCTGATAGTCCCGAAAATGCCGCTTGGGCAATTTACAGGAAGTACTTGAAAAAACTTAATAATAAGTAGTTTATGGGATACTAACCCATATAAAAATCTGTTATATCTTATTTTCAGCATATTAAAACTAAAATAAACTCAAAAATACCATTTAGGGACGAACCCTTGGAAACATTGAATTATAAGCAAAAAGACCTCAAAAGAGGTCTTTTTTGAAAATGGGGCGAGTAGTGGGATTCGAACCCACGCATATCGGAACCACAATCCGAGGTCTTAACCGCTTGACGATACTCGCCATATAGTCAACAAATTAAGTATATCAAATAAAGGTTAAAAATCAAGCAAAACAGATTTTATCTTATCAAAAGAACATACCACAAATTTTTGGATGAATTATCGGAATAATCCGAGAATTGTATCATTCCGCTTTTTGTAATCTTTATAAAACCACTCATATCGTACTGTTCAAATTTTGCATTACCTGATGAAAACTTATATACATCCGGTAAAATCCCTTTATCATTCAGCAGCAATATTTTTAAATCGCCAAAGCCCTTCTTAATCTTTAATGCATTAGTATTTTCGCTAAACTCTGATAAACAAACTACACTGTATTCAGGAAATAGTGCCTGTACTTCTTCTTTATCCAAAAGAGTTTTCTGCACTTTTCCGTTTGCATAATCTATCTCATAAAAATTTAGATTTTTATTTGAATGACCGATTAATTTTCCGTTAACTATAAATTCATGTTCGCAATCCGTTGTAAAAGCAAAATCACTATTCAGGAATAAATAATCGGAAAAATCACCAAAACCTTTTACTTTCAAAAAACAAAGTTCATGTTTGCAATCAGGTTTTTCTGCCCAGATACCATTTGCCTGATTATAAGAAATTTTTGCTTTATTCTTTAAAGGCTTTAACTTAGCAGGCGGCATATTTTCAGCCATAACAGGCAATCCTATAATTATTAATGATAAAATACTAAGAACAACTTTTTTCATTTATCCTCACAATTTCTTTCTAAAATGATGCATAAGAACCAATAATTCTGAGACCTTTTGAATTAGGTGCCAAATCCTTTAAAAGATTCTGAATTTCAGCATCTTCTTTATGACCGTCAAAGTCAATAAACACAGCCTGTTCAGATTCACTGCCGCTAACCATTTTAGAGTTAATCTGTGTAATATTTATGTGATATTTTACAAAGACCTGAACAACATCGAGCAAAGCACCCTGATGGTCATCAAGAAAAAGCACAATACTTGTTTTATCATGACCGGTCGGATGTGTATCACCGTCACCAATGACAATAAAACGTCTGTTATTTATCTTAAAATCCTCAATATGTTCTTTTAAAATATTCAAATTATACAATTCTGCAGTCTTTGGGGTTCCTATTACTGAATATGTAAGATTATAATTATTTAACATTCTCACAGAATCTTCCATACTCTCGGCAATAATAATATTCAGCTGACGAGGCATTTCATCTCTTATAAATGTTTTACACTTAGAAAGTGCATTCGGGTTAGCAATTAGCCCTGAGATAGAATAAAACTCGGTTGTTTTAGATAAAATACAATCGTTAACGGGAATTATTGTTTCAGCAAGAATCTGAATATTTTGGTTTTTTGTCTGAATAAGATTGTCAATTGTTTCCCTTATTATTCCTTTATAAGTTGTTTCAACCGGCAAAATCGCTACAGAATTAGAATTTTCGTCAACATAATCAATACACTCTTTAATTCCGTTAAAGGATTTCTGATACATAAATATATCATAAGCTTTAAATAATCTGTCCTTTGCGATTTCGGAATAAGAACCGCCCATTCCCAAACATATAACTTCATTAAAATTATCAAACATAACTCTGCTCCCGTTTTAATAAGAATTTTACCGGACTTTATTTTCACATCCCTGAATCAATCGTTTAATGTTTTCTCTGTGCAAATAAATAATATATATTGCACCGATTGAACAATAAACAATATATGCAAGCGGTGCATTCAGATAATACATAATAAACGGAGAGGCAGCAAGTGCAATAATAGAACCGACTGATACATATTTTGTAAAATATGTTATTATTGCCCATATTACGGCAATACTAAGCCCTGCAATCCAGTTTAATGCAAGCATGGTACCGACACCTGACGCAACGGATTTTCCGCCTTTAAAACCGAGAAATACCGGTTTGCTGTGACCGATAATTACTGCGACAGCAGCAATAACATCAGCAAGACCAAGATGTGCCGCTGTAGTAATAAAATATTTAGCAAGCAAAACCGGGATTGCACCTTTTATTGCATCAAGAATCATAACGATAAAAAACCATTTTTTACCCAAAACCCTTTTAACATTTGTTGCACCGGTTGAACCTGAACCGACCTGACGAATATCCTGTCCGGTCTTAGTTTTTACAATAATGTAACCTGTAGGTATTGAACCTATTAAATACGCAACGACTGCGGTAATTATTAATTCAGCAAATTTAATTATCATAAATCTCCCCCATTAATGTATATTATACACAAAAATATACATTATGAGAATTTTTAAACATAATTATTACAGTCATATTATTTATTTTCAAAACCCGGAGAAGTCAGAGGTAAATTTTTATAGCCGTTATTGGCATAAACAGTCTTTTTAATATATTTGTTTGTATAATTTCCTTTTTCCAGCAGTTGTTTGAGTATATTTTCCCTAGTAACAAGTGATGATTCAAGGTCGTTAGACTCCGGATATCTTTTTAATATTTCATCCCAAACAATAGCTTCAACAGTCCATGCATAAGTTTCTTCGCTGAGAGAATTATATTCATCCTGATGCAGTGCCTCATGAGCTAGCAAAGCAGCCAAAGCCCCCGGAGGAGCATATTGATGCTTGGGATTTATAAATATATACAGTTTTCCTCTTTTTTTCCATCCTATAGCATCAAATGTTGAATATGCCGGATTTACTTCAGACAAATCTTTAAATTCTATTTTTACCGGATACTGGGTAATATTATAACCAAGAATAGCTTTTCTGGAAAAATCTCCTGTAGTACCCTTTAACATATCAAGTGCGACATGGAATATTTGTTCTTTGGAAACTTTTTGGTATTCGGGAGAAATTTTATCTATATAATCCTGTGTATATTTTGCCGGAAGTCTTACATTATCCGGAACGGGCTCAAAAGATTTTGATTGCACCGATATACAAGTTAAAAAGCACAAAATTATCAGAGAAAATATTTTTTTCATTTTTCCAACCTCATTAATACATTATATACTTTTGTGAGAGTTAAAGTCAAAAACGATTTTTACTTTTACTATTTCAATAAATATGATAAAATATGTTTAAAATTAAATTATTTATATCTGCAGGAGGAGTATATGATATTGTTTATTGTCTGTACAATTGTAATTGGTGCAATATTTGGAAGTGTTTGGCTACTATTTACATATATATCAGTTTCCAATATCAAAACTAAAGTTTGTGAAACATATTCCGATATGAATGAACAACTAAAAAAAAGATACAATACCATATCAGATATACTATCTTTAATCAATCAGTCATTCAAACCGGAAAACTTATCAATTTTGGATGATATAACCCTGCTGAAAAATGAACTGTTATTACTCGGAGATAACATTGATAATGCCGACAGACGAATTGCACTGGACAATGAACTTGATGCAAAAATGCAAAATATTATCTCAGCACTGGAAAACTCTCCAGAGCTAATGAATAATCAAAACATAAAAGATGCAATTCAGTCATATAACAATGAACAGTCATATATTGATAAAGCAGGAATTAAATACAATTCGGCAGCCGGTAAATTAAAAATCGCAGTAGAAAATTCTCAGGAATCATTTGCTGCCCGTTTATGCGGAATAAAATCAGTTAACCTGTTCCGTGCAATCAAAAACGATAAAAAGTTAATTAATACTTCCAGATAAAAGGATGGCTAATATGTCCGAAAGCGAAATATATACAAATATTAAAGAAGAATTTAAGCAAAGATTTGCAAAAAATGTTAACCCTATGCTTGAAAACTACGAAAAGGAAAGATTAAGTCTTATAAAATCAATCAAAAATACATCAATTGCTATTGTTGTAATTACTTTGATTTTGACTGTTGTTTTCAGAATGGGACCTTTTGCTTTTTATGTTTTTTTGGCAGCCACAATAATTGCATTACTTCATATTTATATAGGCAAAAATTTTGAAAATGAAATTAAATCAAAAATTTTCCCTCTGATTTGCCAAAATATCGGTAATATTCAACAATCAGATGAATTTGGCGCACACATTTTGCAATACAGAGAAGCAAATCTTGTACCGGCATTTGATAATGAAAACCTGTATGTCAGTTACATAGGCGATTATAATGATTTCGCTTATGATATTGTAAAATGTGAATTAAAACTGGAAGTCAAATTAAATAAAAAATCCGATAATGAATCCGTTTTCACCGGTAACATCATAAGAATTAACCTTAATAACTATTTTGCCGGTAATACAGTTTATAAAACAAAACCTGCAAATATTACTCAGACATTTGGCGAGCTTAAATATACAAATATAAATCAGGTATATTCAGAAAATAATTATGATGTATTTACGGATAATGAAACAGAAGCACGCAGCCTTATAACTCCTGAATTTTGCGAATTAATCAACAATATTAAAACGGCATTTGGAGCAAAAAATGCATCTGCCGCATTCTACAAAGACTTTTTATTTATTGCACTTGATTCTTCTCCGGAGATATTTGCAAAACCGTCACTCAAACATTCATTAAAAGACTATCAGCAATATAAAAATGCTTATGATAAATTTTTGTCAGTAATGAAACTCATTGACTATTTTAAAAACAAAAATTAAAAAATCATGTCTGCTTATGTTATAATTTACACATAATATCGGAGAGAACAATGGGGAAAGGTTTATTTATAACATTTGAAGGAGCAGACGGGTGCGGTAAAACAACACAGATTGAGCTGCTTGATAAATATTTCAAAGAAAAATCAAAAGAAACTCTTTTAACACGAGAACCCGGAGCAAAAGGGCTGGGTATTAAATTAAGAGAAATTCTGCTTAATTATGACGGTGAAGTATCTTCTAATTGTGAATCTTTTTTATTTCTTGCTGACAGAGCACAACACGTTGACTGTATCATAAAACCGGCACTTGATGAAGGGAAAATTGTTCTTTGTGACCGTCATATAGATTCAACTGTTGCATATCAGGGATACGGAAGGCAGCTTGATATTGAGCAGATAAAAATGCTGAACAATATTGCCACCGGAGGATTAAAGCCCGATTTAACAATTATATTTGATATTGACACGGAAACCTCATTAAAAAGAGTCGGCAAAAATAAAGACCGTATGGAGTCGGCAGGTATTGAATTTTTTGAACGTGTTAGAAACGGATTTCTTGAAATAGCAAAAGATGAACCGCAAAGAGTTAAGGTTATTAATTCAGCAGATACAATAGAAAATATTCATCACAAAGTAGTGGAGTTAGTAGAAAAATTATGAATATATCAGAACTTGAATCAAGAATAAACAAAAACAAGGAGTGTCTTTGACTTTAACCGTCTTTCCAAAGAATTAATGACACTTGAAAACAAGCTGCAGTCACCCGAAGTCTGGCAGAATCAGTCGCTTGCTAATGAACTCGGACAAAGAGTACGAGAAATTAAAGACAACATAGACATGTTCAACCGTTGGAACACGACTATTGAGGATGCAAAAATTGCATTGGAAACCGAGGATTCTGAACTAATTTCAGAAAGCGAAAGTCAGCTTGCCGCATTAAAAAAAGAACTTGATAAATATGACGTTCAGCAAATGCTGTCAGGCGAATATGATGAGGCAGATGCATTTTTAACTGTTAACGCAGGTGCAGGCGGTACTGATGCACAAGATTGGGCAAGCCTGTTACTCAGGATGTACACAAGATGGGCAGAAGCAAAAAAATGGCAAGTTGTTTTGGTTGATAAGTCAGATGGCGAAGAAGCCGGCATAAAATCCGCAACTATTAAAATATCAGGGAAATATGCCTATGGATATGCCAAAGCGGAAAAAGGCGTCCACAGGCTTGTCAGGATTTCTCCGTTTAATGCAAACGGTAAGCGACAAACAAGTTTTGCTTCTTGTGAAGTTTCACCGATAATTCCGGATTATGAAAAAACAATAACAATTCCTCCGGATGACATAGAAATAGATACAATGCGTTCGGGCGGAGCCGGAGGTCAAAACGTAAACAAAGTCGAAACTGCAGTCAGAATTTTACACAAACCGACAGGAATAGTTGTAAAATGCCAGCAGGAACGTTCTCAACTGCAAAACAAAGAAAATGCAATGCAAATGTTAGCATCTAAGTTGTTAGAATTACGGCAAAGAGAACACGAAAAAAAACTTGCCGAACTAAAAGGTGAAAATTTTGATATAAATTTTGGTTCTCAGATACGTTCTTACGTATTTCATCCGTACAAAATGGTAAAAGACCACAGAACAGGTTTTGAAATAGGTAATACAGATGCCGTCATGGATGGTGATATAGACGGATTTATTGAAGCATTTTTAAAAAATAATAAATTGTAAATTTTTGTAACAATTTTTTTATAATTATACTAAAATACTAAAGTTTTCGGGAAAAATGCCGTAAACATGGTTAACAAGGGAAACGCAATAAAGGACAATTTATACCATGGGAATGGCAGCATCACAAGCTAGACTACTCACAATCACCGGGCGAATGCACGATACAGAGTACAAAGCACAAAACATTATGAATCAGAAAATTGCACTTGGAACTCGCAAAGACGATTTATACAAGGATTATTGTGATGCTTTGGATGCCACAAAAATTCAGGTTGCTTACACAGACGGAATTAAACAGAGCTATGTTGATGCAACATTTTCGACTTTGTGCAAGTACGACAAAAACAGATGTACGGATTATGCACTTATTGATTCTAACAGCGGCAAGGTTCTCGTAAATGCGGATGCGGCACGTTTATATAATGAAGAGGGATTTGATACGGACAAATATGCATTTGCGTGGGCAATGCTTGGAATGGAAGATATGGGAACCTGGAGCGGAGAACGTAATATTGATTCAATCGGCATAGGAACTTGTAACGAAACAGGTGACGAAAACGGAAACATCGGAGATTTGGTACTGTCGGAAGCTGAAGAAAAAGCATACGAAATACTGACAGCAGATGGCGGGAATTCTGAATTATCATCACTTTATGAAGAAGTAAACACAATTCTTGCTGATTCAAATTCAACCAATGCCGAAAAACGTGATGTTCTTAACAAATTCAGAGAAAAATTATATTCAAACAGCAATATGCAGACATTATATGATTGTATGCGTCTGGATAAAGATGATGAAAATAATACCGATCCTATGAACGGAGAATTTGACGGAACATATCCCGATAACTTTGATGAATTGAAACCTGAATTTGACTATTATATTCATTTATTTGAATGTATCCAGCAGGCAGGCGGTTGTATTGACGTAAACACCGTGGCAGAAGACGGCAATACGGGGAATGAATGGTTCAATCAAATGATTAATTCAGGTGCAATTACTATACAGGTATATAACGATCGCGGTACTAACAAGGGATGGTCAGATACGAGTGTCGGAACAACAATCACAGACAATCATTTACAGGAAGTTAAAGATGAAGCAGACTTAAAAAAAGCAGAAGCGACTTATGAATATGAGCTTGGCATAGTTAATGATAAAGATAAAAAATTCGACCAGGATTTACAAAAATTAGAAACCGAAAGAAATTCTTTAAAAACAGAAATGGATGCAATAAAAACAATAATTAAAGATAACCAAGACAGAACATTTAATACATTCAACTAAAAAGACCGGCTTTGAAACCGGTCTTTTTATTATTGTTATTATCTCGTACACAATTATTATCCGAGTCCGAACTTCGGTGCCGAATCTTTGACACCTTCTGTAAGTGCAGATTCGAGTGCTTGTTTTCTTTCCTTGATGTATTCGAGTTCGGTTTCGATACTTGTTTTTTCCATTTCGTAATCGTTTTCTTCGTCCTGCAGAGCATCGAGTTCCATATCCTGCTGAGCATTGAGAACTTCTTTTTGTGCTTCCAACCAGATTGAAACATTTTTTGAATAGTTAGTTGAAAGATCCTGACACTGTGCTTGAACATTAGAAACCTGACTGTTACAGTACTGAGACATTGTCTTCAATGCTTCATATTGCTGAGCAGTAACAGGATCTTTTGTCTGGGAATTTTCATATTGTCCTTGAATTGCGTTACCTTTGTCATCATATTTCGGCTGAATAATACCTTGCATGTAGGCAATCAGTAACTCTTTACCTTTGTCACCAAGACCTTCAATCTCTTTACCGGTATATGGATGTGTCTTTCCATCCCATTGTTGTGCAATATTAAATGCAGCAGATAAGCATCCGCCGCCATTTTGTGCATACGCATATGGATTGAATGTATTTTGAACACCAAGACCAAACATATTACGGAAGTAAATAGATGCATCTTCAGTCATCCTCTTTGCTTGGTTTTCAAGGCTACTTTCAAGTTTTTGGTAATATTTCTGCTTTTTCTCTATATTTCGCTTAATTCGGTCTATTTTGTTACCCATGCGAAGTTGTTTTAACGTCAGTTTGTTGTAACGACGTTGCAACCTCATTTTTTCATGTAGTAACATTAAGAATGCCATCTTGAATCTTAGCTCCGATTTTTATACTCTATATATATAAAGTCTATTTACTTTATAAAATTTCATTTTGGGGAGCATATTGTTACAAATCTTTACAAAAATATGCATATTTTTTATATAAATCTGTTACAAAATTTTACAAATATAATATTTCTGAATTTATTAAAAATATTTTTATTAATAAAAATAATAGTTAACAAAAGAGAAAATTAAGATAATTTTTAAATTAAATTAAAATATTTACAAAATTTTACATAAAAAAAAATTGGAAAAATTTGCATAAACAAATAATTAACACAAAAAATAAATATTTAAGAGAGTTAAATTAAAAATTTATACACTACTTTGCATTTTATCTGCAACAGATTCCAGATTACTAACATCAGCTAGAGGGCCAAGATACTCATTCATCTGTTGTTGACACATAAAGCGGTACCAAGCCTCATTAGTTCTGATTGCACTGCTTTGAGCACTCATATTAGCTTGCGCAACATCTCTGTTACCTTCTTCAGTTTTTATTATCTGTTGTAATTTTTTAGCTTCTGATTGATCAGCAGAACTTAAGCCTTTTGTATCTTGGTTATTCGGGAATAATGCTTCCAAATGAATTTTTGCTTCTTTTATACCGTTGCAGGCATTATTAAAATTAGCAGTAAATCCTTGTTTTAAACCTCTTGCAAAATTTGCGGCTTTATCTGCAAGAGTTTTTTCTTCTTCACAATGTTCTATATATGCCAGAGAGTTATTACGTCTTTTCTCAAGTCCGGAATAAACATTATCCCAGGGATTGTTAAACTGAAAAATAACTGTATTTTTATCAACTTTTTCCCATTTACCGGTTTCAGGATTTTGAGTCCACCAACTGCCGTCATAGCCAATTTTAGCTTCCTGGTAGTGACCATTACTCCAGAATTTACCGGTTTGTTGATTTGTACTAATATTGCATTGTGGTGCCATAGTTATCCTCTTATAATTATATAAAGTTCTTTTTACCAAAAAAATTGCCTATTTTTCGGATAATTATTAAGATTTGTAACAAAACTTGACAAAACAGTTTACTTTTTTTACATACTGTTGCAATAATATATTAGTATAAAGTATATATCACAAATCTTAGGGTAAATGTATTCGGGGTAAGGATACCGAACAACGTAACGGATATGGTTTACAAAACAAACAGGAAGTATCAAAAATTCAAATTATTTTGCAAGGATGTAAAATATATTGAATCAAACTAAGAATTGGTATTTCCAAAAATCTTAAACGGAATATAAAAGAAAGAGAGAGTTCCGGTTTAAGGAGTAATACAAAGATTATATTATACGCACTTAGTTATAAAATTAAGCGCTTAGTTAGTATTGTCTTTGTCTCAATTTATGAATAAATAGCAAACCTCAATAGAGGTTTAATCGGACTGCGGATATTTTGAAATATTCGCTACCACAGGAGAAATTGTGCAAAATTTCAGAAAGAAAACATTGATAAAAAATATAGACTACAGCACAAGGAAGTGCTGCTAAAAGTACGTATCGTAAAGAGAAAGGAGATCTATCAATGACACTCACAATCAACACAAACATTTCTGCAATCATTGCGGAACGAAATCTGAACAATGCGACCAATCGCTTAAACAAATCACTTGAAAGATTGACAACAGGTTTCAAAATTAATTCAGCATCCGATAACGCAGCAGGTTATTCTATTGCTGATATGTGGACAACTCAAATCAGCTCACTTGAAATGGCTGCAGACAACGCATCAATGGGCGGCGACTTATTAACAACTGCAGAACAAACCTATGGTTTGTTAACATCCCACCTTCAACGTGTCAGAGATTTGGCTGTTCAGGCAGCTAACGGAACATTTGGTTCTACATCACTTAAAGCAATTCAGGCTGAAATTGCAGCAAGATTAAAAGAAGTCAGCCGTATTTCTGCAAATGCAGAATATAACGGTATTAAATTGATGTCTTATACAGAAGACTCTAAATATACCGGTGTAACAGAAAATGGTATTGATTTACAGGTCGGCTTATATGCAAATGATGACAGCGTTATTAACTTAGGTGTTGACCTGTTCAAAAATGCAAGCATAAGCGGACTATTCTACGGAAAATCCTATACAGAAGGCACGACTACAAAACAAATCTCAACCTATATGGATGCTGCAGCAAACTCAAAAATCACCAGCTACAAGTACAATTCTGATGACGGATATGAAATATTTGCAGCTGCTTGTTCAAAACTTAAATTAAGTCAGGTTACCGAAGATGAAGATACCGGTAAAAAGACTTATGAATATGTTCTTCAGGATAATAAAGATGATGGTCCGGAACAAATGATTGGTTTTATTGATATGGCTATTGATGATATTTCAAAACGTGTAACAAAAATCGGTGCTTCTCAAAAGAGAATTGAATCAGCACTCTCAGCTATAGATGTTCAGTCACAAAACACTATATCATCTTTATCAACCCTTAGAGATACTGACGTAGCAGAAGAGTCATCAAAATATATTCAGGCACAAATTCTTCAACAGGCATCAGCAACATTACTCTCAACAGCAAACCAAACACCGAGTATCGCTTTGAACCTGATATAGGAGAATTAAAGAATGAATAGAAATTCAAATATCATGCAGTGTTGTTGATTAGGGTAATATCTAATTGATATCAATTAAGAAAAGGGGGCTATTACATAGCCCCTTTATTTATTACAAATTGTTATGTTAAAATTAAGGAATGAATGATTATAAATCGTACATTTTGAACGAATTACAAAAAATTGATACAAAATTAAAATTCGTTATAAAAGCAGACAATACCTTAAAATCAGAGCTTTATAATTTTTTAAACAATGGTTCTAAACGAATCCGCTCTATTGTTACAATATTATATTTAAAGTGTTTAAATATTGATATTTCTGACAGTTTGATAAATCTTATTGTTGCTACGGAACTGATTCATAATGCATCATTAATGCATGATGACGTAATTGATAATGCAGAAAACAGACGCGGTAAAGAAACAATTGCACATAAGTATTCAAATAAAGCTTCAGTTCTGTTGGGTGATTACATTATGTCAGTTGCAGTCGATATTCTGAACAACATTAACAACAAAAAAGTTTCGTATAATTATATGTTATGTATTAAATTAATGAGCGAAGCAGAAATCGAACAGTTATTAAATATTAAAAATAAAGTTAGCATTGAAAAATACTTGCATATAATTAAAGGTAAAACAGCATCACTGTTTGCAGCTTTAATGGCATCTGCAGCTTGTTTATCAGGGCTTGATGAAGCTTTTGCTCAAAAATTCGGGAATTTATTTGGAATAATTTACCAGATTGAAAACGACACGGAAAAGGATTCTATGGAAAACGATGAAGAAAACGGTGTGCAAACCATTGTTAATATTTTAGGTATTGAAAAAGCAAACTGTTTAAAGGATAATTATAAAGAAGAATTGAGAGCATTATTGTTTGAACTTCCGGACAATATTTTCAGAAAAAACTTAGAGGATTTGATAGGTTCATTATGATTGATAAAGACAAATTGAAGGCATATGCAAAAGAAGCATTAGATACGGTAGCTTTCGTTGTTATTGCCTTAATTATAATAAGATTTTTTATTGCCGAACCGAGGTATATTCCATCCGGTTCTATGCTCCCGACATTAATCGGGAAACCCGGATTTTTCGGTAACGGTGACAGAATTTTTGTAGAAAAACTGTCAAAATTTCCGAATGTAATAAAACATCATCGTTTTGAATCATACCCAAAGCGTGGTGATATTATGATTTTTTACCCTCCTTTTGTCAGACTTGACGTTAATCCGTTAGCGGTTTTAAGCAGACTTACGGGTATCAAATGTCAAGATGTTGCATTTATCAAAAGGGTTATAGGACTGCCGGGAGAAAAACTCGAAATCAAACAAGATTCAAACAGTGCATATCACGTTTATATAAATGATAAACCGCTGCAGGAAGATTATATTATGAGTGAATTCGACTATATTCCCTGCAGAAATGATATGAATTGCGGACCGCTTATAATACCCGAAGGACATTATTTTATGATGGGCGACAACAGGGGAAATTCCCAAGACAGCCGTTTCTGGGGTACATTACCGAGAGAAAGATTTATCGGTCGAGCTGTATTTATATTCTGGCCTTTAAACAGAATTAAAGGACTGTAATTTATTATTGGAGTTAAACTTGATTAACGGAAATCAAAAACTGGGTGCATTTATAGTTCCGACCGGCGTAGGTGCTTCAATAGGAGGTTATGCCGGAGACAGCGGTATATGGGCAAGAAAACTATCCAAAAAGTGTAAACTAATAGTTAATCCGAATGTAGTTAATGCAGCCTGTTTTTCTGCGATTAATGAAAATATGTTCTATGTTGAAGGATATTCTCTTGACCGCTTCTTTAAAGGGGAATGCAATCTTATCCCTTCTTCCGATAACAAAATCGGTGTTGTATTTGATAAATCAATATCACAAAGAGTTTTGAATGTTCATATTAATACGATTAATGCAGTTAAAACAGTTTACGGCATTAATATTATAGGATATGAGGTAACTGAAGAACATGTAGGAGTTGACTTTTACATTGATAAATCAGGACCTTCAACCGGTGACGTACAAAACTTATCAACAATAAAAAAATCGGCAGAAAACCTTATTAAAAAAGGTGCAGAAGCAATTGCAATTGTTTGTTTATTTCCTGAGGATGAAAGTGAAGATTATGTAAACGGAACCGGTGTTGATCCTGTTGGCGGAGTAGAGGCAATTATCTCACACTACATCTCAAAAGAATTAATGGTACCGGCAGCACACTCACCTGCATTTGAAAATATAACCATCTCTACGGACATTGTTGATTCAAAATGTTCTGCAGAATATATTACACCAACATTCCTTCCCTGCATTCTTTTGGGATTGAATATTGCTCCAAAATTATCTAAAACAGACGGAATTAACATAAAAGACCTTGATTTTTTAGTAATGCCATATAATTCACTGGGCGGAATACCTGTTCTTGAGATGCAGAAACTTAATAAAACTGTTTACGCAATCAAAGAAAATAAAACAGTACTTGACGTAACAGGCAGAAACCTGAATATTAATTATACTGAGATATCAACCTATGATGAATTGATAAACATGATTTAATTTATCAATGATTAACCTCTGGTTTTTGTATTTTCAAAAATTGCCCTGCCCTGGCTTAGTGCAAGCATTCTAATCGAACACATTCCTTTTGTTCGTTCCATAACACCAATACTCGACAATCTTGCCACAACAAATTCGTTTAAATCATCAGGTGAAATAAATAAAGGACAGGTTTTGTTACATTCATTATTTGAATTGTTAAACGGACAAGTCATAGTCTATATTCCTTCTTTTAACTCTTTTAGTGCCTTACCGAGTTCATCATCATTTGGTGCCTTACCGTGCCAGCCTGCCTGATTTTCCATAAATGAAACTCCTTTTCCTTTTATGGTATTCGCTATAATTGCACAGGGCTGAGTACATTTTTTTGCCTTCATAAACGAATCATAAATTTGATTGTAATCATGGCCGTTAATTTGAATAACATCCCAATTGAAAGATTTCAACTTATCATACAAATTATCGAGGCTCATAACATCTTCTGTATAACCATCAATCTGCAGCTTATTTCTGTCAATAATTACAATCAGATTATCAAGTTTTTTGTGGGCAGCAAGCATAAATGCTTCCCAGCAGGAGCCTTCCTGTAATTCACCATCACCTGTATATACAACAACAGAAGCAGGATTTTTATCGAGTTTCAGACCTAAAGCAACACCGCAAGCAATTGAGATTCCCTGTCCCAGAGAACCGGTAGATGTTTCTATCCCCGGAATATCAAAAATTTTAGAAGGATGACCTTGCAGCCTTGAACCGAATTTTCTGAGTGTTAACAATTCCTCTTCAGGAAAAAATCCCTGTTGAGCCAAAACCGAATATAATAAAGGTGCCGCATGTCCTTTAGAAAGAATAAATCTGTCACGGGATTCAAAATCGGGTGATTTATCCCATTTTGAAGGTATATTCAGACACTTTTTATAAAGTACATTTAGAATATCCGCACCTGAAAGCGAGCCGCCCGGATGCCCGGATTTTGCCTCGTGTATCATTTTCAGAATATTCATTCTTGTTTCTGCAGCAGAAACTCTTAATTCTTTTAATTCATTTTCTTTTAACATGTTTTTTCCTTCTTATAAAATATCGATTTAATTAAAAATAGCGGTAATGCAGGAAAGATTCTTTTAAATCGGCTGGGCTCGCAGATTGTTCTGTACAACCACTCAAGTCCTAATTTTTGAAATAATTTTGGAGCCCTTTTTACATTACCTGACCATACGTCAAGACTTCCGCCGATTCCTATCATAAGACAAGGCGGCAGAATATTTTTTGCATTATAAATAAAATATTCCTGTTTTGGAGAACCGAGAGCTACAAGAACCAAATTCGGTTCTGATGCTTTAATCTCATTATAAATCTGATTATTATCGTCAAAATACCCATTATGCCAATAAACAATATTAATATTTGGAATTTCATTTTTCAAATTTTCGACAGCCTTCGCAATAACATCTTCTTTTGAACCTACTATTGCAACTTTGTAACCGTCAGCAGCACATCTGTTCAGTAATTCTCTTGAAAAATCAATACCGGAAATAACTTCAATATTTTTCCCTTTAAATTTAAGAGCCAATTTTATACCAACACCATCAGGAACAACCATTTCAGAATTAGTTACAATGTTTAAAAATTCTTGGTCTTTTTCTGCCTGTGCAAACATTTCGGGGTTAATTGTAACAACCTGAGATACAAAATCGGAATTCATCAGACAAATTGCCTTCTCTACAGCTTCATTGAAGGTATAATTGTTAATTTCAATCCCCATTAATTCATTATTAATCATAAAAATATTATATAAAGAGTGCTAAAAAAAAACAATATAAATAATCTTAATAAAAAGGATTATTTATGATAAACTTTCTCAAATAGTTCTATTGAACGTAAAATTGCCTGATCCATGTTGTAATACTTGTAATCACCAAGACGACCCAAGAAATGTACCTTATTATCAGAATTATTAAGTTCATAATATTTATTATATAGTGCAGTATTTGTATCACTTTGAATCGGGTAATAACGTTCATTTTTGCCGTTTACAAATGCTTCCGAATATTCTTTAGCAATTACTGTCTTATCAGACTTGTCATCAAGATAATATTTATACTCATGGATTCTTGTAAAATCATAATTGCAAGGATAATTAACACACGCATTCGACTGGTAGTAAGGCTTATTATATTCTTCAAATTTAAAATTCACACTGCGGTATGGTAATTCACCGAATTTATAGTTATAAAATTCATCTATTGAACCGGTGTAAAAAATTCTGTCAAAACCGGAAGCATCAATATCTTTGTAATCAGTAGAGAGAGAGATTTTGATATTTTTATTATCAAGCATTTTTTCAACCACACGTGTATAACCTTCGAGAGGAATACCCTGATATTTATCCTGAAAATATCTGTTATCACGACTTAAATATACGGGAACTCTTGCTGTAACAGCACCGTCAACATCTTCAGGCTTTACTCCCCATTGTTTGGTTGTATAGTGAAGAAAGACTTTTTCATAAATATAATTAGCCAAAAATTTTAAATCTTCATCATCTTGTTTAAGGAATTCCAATACGGGAACTTTGGTATTATATTTGAATCTTTCTAATAATTTTTCCTCTAATTTAGCAGCAACAGAAACAGGAAATACCTCATACAAAGTATTAAAATTGAACGGTATATTGGCTTCAATACCATCAACTATTGCAATTACTTTATGCATATAAGTATTAAAATCAGTAAATTGTTTAAGGTAACTCCATATTATTTCGGAATTGGTGTGAAAGATATGAGAACCATATTTATGAATCATGATTCCGTTTTTATCACGATAATCGTAACAATTTCCGGCAATATGCTCTTTTTTATCAATAATTAAAACACTTTCATCTGTTTTTGCTGCAATTAAATTTGCTATAACAGCACCGGAAAAACCTGCACCAACGACCAAATTTTTATTCATAACTGCTCCTCAGTATTATAAATAAAATCATATCATGAAAAGTGGAATAGTCTAACAATAAATATATGCTTTACAAAAAAAAATTACCATGTATTATAATAAATGTAACCGAAAGGAAAGCAAAAGCCTGAAAGTTATGAGTAAACCTTGGGGGTTTAGCTCAGCTGGTAGAGCATCTGCTTTGCACGCAGAGGGTCAGGAGTTCGAATCTCCTAACCTCCAATTTTAAAAAAGAGCCTGTAAAGGCTCTTTTTTATTGCGTTTTAGCTATTTTAAATTTTATAATAATATCAATTGTTTTGTATCAGGGATTTTGACATAAAGTATCGCAAGTTTGACATGTAAACTCGGAAGTTAATATTAAAATTAAATACATTTACCCCTTTTACCTTTTTAGTCGGATGTTATTAATAAAATTAAAACTTTTACCCATAAATATATTTACCCCTATCCAATATAAAACAATCCTGCGACAGTTCCTGTTATTAGAGTTGCAATCGTTGCAGCAAGTAAACTTTTATAGCAAACGGAAGTTATCAATTCTGTTCTTTCAGGTGCAAGAGCAACTGCTCCTCCAACTGCTATACTTAAAGATTCAATACTGGTAAATCCGCATAAAGAATACGAAGCAATGATTGCACTATGTGCAGATATAGTACCTGTTTTAATTGCTTCACTTAATCCGACGTAAGACGGTACTTCTGTCATAATAAGCCTTGTTCCCAAGAATTCTCCGACCATTGATGTATCTTGCGGAGCAACACCCATTAAGAAAGCAACCGGTTTAAATATAAATCCTAAAAATTTAGCTATAGTTATATCAGTGAAATAGCTCAAGCATAGATTAAATATGCCTAATATGCCAATTACCGCAACAAGTAACACTGTTATACCCATAACCATTTTACCGCCGTCCATTGCACCGTTGACAATACTTCCCGTAAAAGTTCTTGCAGATTCGGGAACTTCAATTTTCATTTCGTTTTCTTCAGGAGTTTCTATCTCTGGCTCCATAATCTTTGCTATCATAATTGCATTTGGAATTGATAATACGGTTGCACCCACCAAATGTCCTGCTATTGTCGGAATTTTATCACTAAGCAGTGATACATACAGAGCTAACATTGATGAAGCTATTGTTGACATGAAAACCGTAAAAATCAGGAACAATTGAGAGCGGGTTAATGTTTTAAAATACGGTCTGATACTTGTAAAAGATTCTATACCTACAAACATATTGCTTGCAGAACATATTGCTTCAATTGCACTTATACCAAAAAATTTCTTTACAAATTTTGCTATGGTTACAATAATAAACGGTAAAACTCTTAAATAATAAAGCAAGCTACAAAGTGATGCAAAAATTATTATAAATGTTAAACTTTGAAATATTAAAATAAATCCCAGCTCTGAGTTTGCTGCACCTAAAGAGCCGAAAACAAATACGACTCCTTCTCTGGATGCTTCTATAATATTTGAGAAAAAATGACTGAAAGCTAATAAAACATTTCGACTTTTCGGCAATAAAAAAATCGTTGTTCCAACAATAAATTCCAGAAAAAAAGCTATTAGAATTGTTCTGAAATTAATTGACTTTTTGTGACTGCTAAATAACCATGCAATAAAAAGAAAAATAAATATGCCGATTAGTCCTATAATTTTTTGTGTCATAATCTCTCCTAAATTTTTATTATTTGTTAATTTGTGTCAAAATGATACAAATTAAGTCGAATAACTTGAAAATATTATAACACAGAGTTAAATTGTGAATGACAATTAAATAATAAGGTCGAGAGTTCCAATCTCTCAACATATACCACTAAATACAAGTCCACTTTTTCGGGTACAGTTGTGTTTTGTTTTGTTGTTTTGTATCAGGGATTTTGACATAAAGTATCGCAAGTTTGACACACAAACTCAGAAACCGATCAGATGACATGACGTTTGGGGTTACATATCTTCAATATTTTGTGTTGTTTCGCTTTGCATTTTTTTGACTGCTGCACAGGCACAAATAAAATAAATTACGCATAATCCGACCAAAATCCAAAAATCCTTCTGAACCTGTGAAAAACTTGCACCCATTTGATTTATCTTAATTAATCCGTCTGCAGCAGGTTCAAAAGGTATAAATTTTGAGACAAAATTCAAAAAGGCGGGAATTGCTTCTTTTGGCCATACAAATCCTGGTAAGAATATTAAAGGTACTGATGAAGAAACCAATATAAAAAACGAAACTTCACGTTTTGAGCAGAAATATACAAGACCTTGTCCAAAAAATGCGCAGGATAACAAATACGGGATTAATATCAAAACCATAGGGAAGATATTATATGTCATATCATACACAACAAATGACGGGAAAATGAGAAAATAAATCATTGCATAGATATAATATAATCCCGAATAAGCAAAAGCTTTCCCTAAAACTATCTCAACAGGATTGTTTGAGTAGGGTGTAACAGAATTAAGCTTATAAAATTTTACACTTCCGTCTTTTTCTCTATAGCGCACCCCCCGCAATTTTTCCCGAATTGTTGAGCCAATCATACACGCACCTATTATCATCGTCTGTTGTAAAAGCATAATCAAAACCATCGGATAAATATAATTTTGATAACTTCCTATCGGGTTATATAAAGGATTTTGAACAAAGTCAAACGGCATAACGAGTTTTATGGCTTTATCTTTAGGCACACCTTTTTTCATCAGTGTTCCGACCTCGATTTTTGCGCCAAATTCTGTTGCAAGAGTCGCAACGGCAGTTGCTACCTGTTTGTAAATTATCATGAAGGCACTGTCCGAGTATGTTGATACAAACGATGGTTTTCCACGTTTTATGTCACGTTCAAAATCTTTAGGAATAACAATAAATGCCTGAATTTTATTTTTATAGTATTCTTGTTTTGCTTCATTTATGTCTGTAAAATCGTTTTTAATTTTGACATATTCCGTTGCATCCAAGTCCCTGATAAATTCGCGTGAGATTGCTGATCTGTCGTTATCAATAACACCAATGGGAACATCTCTCGTTGCCTGATTAGAAAACGGCATCATGTAAAAAATGCTGTACATAAATATCGCACCAACCATAACGAGAAGGCATCCTGCATCGGTAAATATTAATTTAAGTTCGTCTTTACAGATTTTTATTATATTTGATACCATAACTCCTCATCGCATGCGTGTTTTTTCAGTAATCCGATTGTACTCAACCCCAAAAGTCCTGTTGCTGTTATCCAATAAATATAGATTAAATCATATTGAATCGGAAATCCTTTCATTGCTTGGTCAATAATAAGATTAACATACGGTCTTATCGGTAAAAGTACACTATAAAATCTTCCAATTGCCGGCATTGACATTGCAGGGAAAGTCATTCCGGCAAACGTCAGTCCCATTGCAGTGTAAAAAGCACCGCAGCTCATCGATAATCTGAGATTTGAGGTTATCGCAACAAACATCATTCCGACAAGCTGATAAGACAAAATGAACAACATTGTTGAAAGAATACAGAAAATTATATTTCCGTTGAAAGGTGAGCCGTACAACACAATATAACAGAAGTAAGTAAAAAGAATCAGAGCCGTAAAGATGATTAAATATACGCATAATTTTCCGAAAACTGCATTGAAAATTGAGTCATTTGCGGTTTTCAGCCATTCTTTTGTTGTTCCGTCTTTAAACTCAATTCCCAATGTCCATACGGAAAAAAGAACCGCAAAAATCTGAAAAATATGAGCGATAGCTGCGAAAGCCAAAAAATAAGCATAGTTCATATAAGGATTTGATTTAACCCGTTCATCCACACGAATCAGATTTACTTTTTGCATAACAGCATCTTTGGGCAGACCTTTTTTCATTCTTATTTGAGCATCAACGGCTTTCATACTTGTTATAACGGCACTTTGTATGTCTTTAGATAAAATACCGCCAATAAGAATTGTCTGGTTATTGTAATAAAAAACTATTTTAGGTTGATTATTTCTGTTTAAGTCTTTTTTGAAATGCTGAGGGAATACAATAAATGCGTATGCCTGACCGCTCTTTATTAAGTCATATCCCTGATTGTAACTTTCAACCCTGTATTTTATATCAGCAGACGGGGTTGAATCAATCGCTCTTGTTATTCCCCTTGAAATGTCACTATTGTCTAAGTCCAAAACTGCAACCGGTAAATCTTTTACTGTGCCGGCGCTGAATGTCCACCAAATGATGAATGAAAAAAATATCGGCAGAACAAAAATCATAACAAGCATAAATCTGCTTGATTTGATTCTTGATATCTCACGTTTTGCAGTTTCCCAAAAACCGTTCATATACTTGCCTTTTAATTTTTAATTTTATTCCAGTCAGCAATTACACTCATACCGGCTCTTAAATCGGAATTGGCTTCAACAGGTTTTGCGTGTATTTCAAAAGTTTTCAGGTCAAAATCTCCTCTGATTTTTGTAGCTCTCCATGTTGCAAAATTCCCCATAGCGGAAATGTAGTCAACTTTTACTTTTATTGGAGTTTTTCCGATTGCGGGAACCTTTACAAAAAATTCCGTTCCCATTTTAATTTTTGGTAACATATCTTCTCTAAGATTGAAAACCGCCCAATTATCATTTAAATCAACAATAGTAATTATTGTATAACCTGCACCGACAAGCTCTCCTTCTTCAACGGAAAGCTCGGTAACCTGTCCGTCAATAGGTGATTTTATAACATTTTCATTTAAATAAGACTGAACCTCATTTTTAGTGCTTTTTGCTTTTTTTACATTTGCACTTGCCATAAGCTTGTCTTCGTATCTGGAGCCGTTTTCAAGCATGTTGTAGTTGTTTTGGGCAACCAAAACATCCTGCTGAGCAGCCTGGTACATAGTAAATGCTTCATCAGCCTTTTGATTGGAAACAACCCCCTCAGCATTGAGGTTTTTTACCCTGTTGTATGTCTTTTCTGCAAGAGCAAGATTTGATTTTGCCTTATTCAAAGTATTCAAAGCCATTGTTCTTTGTTCAGAACGGGCACCATTATATACTTCAAGCTCTTTTGATTGTGCCAGCTCTATTGCCGCATCAGCCTGAGCAGATTTTGCTTCAATGTCAGGTGTATCCAAAATAACAAGTATATCACCTTTTTTAACGGTATCGCCTTTTTTAACTTTAATTTCTCTTACACGTCCCGTTATTTTTGATGAAAGATCAACGGTTTTTGTGTCAATTTCACCCTGAACAATCATTTGATTATTGTTTTTCACGGCAAAAATGACTAAAATAACCAATATAACTAAGACTATCAAACCAATATATTTTTTCATAAATTATAATTTCTCCTCTGCTGAGTTTTTAATATATTCAAGAATTTTATCTGATTCACCAATGTTTGCGAGCAATTCCGCAAGTTTTAAATCGTATTTGTAAAGTGCATTTAAGCGCTGAATTTTAATTGATGCAAGCATAGTCTGCGCATCTGTAACGGACAATGACGTCCCGTATCCCTCTTTAAATGCAAGCATTGCACATCTTAAGGACTCCTGAGCACTTTCAATCGTCTTATCCGTACTTTCATATTCTTCCTTGTATTTTAAGAGTTCATTGTAATTTTTAACAACAAGGCTTTCAATATCATTTTTAGCAGCAAAAGTTGCGTATTTAACTTCTTTTCTTAATGCATCTGCAGCTTTAAGATTGTTAAAACGTGAAAAACCGTCAAATAGCATAAAATTTACACCTGCTCCCACACCAAATCTCGGCAGCTGCGATGCGAGATGACTTTGTGCAGTAACATCGTACGCAAACAGAGAAACTGTTGGCAGATAATTTGCAACATTTGCCCTATAATTTGCCTGTGCAAGTTTTTTTTGAACTTCTGTTTGTTTAAAGTCAGGATTATTTTCAAGAGCGAGCTTTTTCCATTCGTCAAGACCGGCTATTGCGCCTTCGTAAACAAAAAGATGAGATAACGGCTGAATTGTAATTCCCGTCAAATCAACGTCATCATCTTTAATAAGATTTTTTACACTTTCTTCCACTATTGAAACATCTTTAACAGCTGCATCATAATCTTTTTTAGCCTGTTTGTATGCAACTTCCGCATGAAGTCTTTCTGATTTTGCAATCATTCCCTCTTTTTCGAGAAGTTTTGCATCATTAAGATGTTCTTCTGTCGTATCTTTAACCATTTTTCTGACTTCGGCAATATCCTGAGCCAGTGTAAGTCCGTAGTATCTTTCAACAAGTCTTGTGGTTAAACTTCCGGACAAACTTTTATATTTAAGGTTTGAACCTGCAAGTTCCGCTCTTGCAGCCGAATTGAGCGCCCAGATTTTCCCGCCTGTAAATACATTCCAAAGTGCAGTAAAACCGAAAGTTGCAACATTTTTTTCCTGAATTACAAGATTAGGTATCGTAACAGTTGTACCCATCATGGGTAATGAGTTTACACCTGTTCCTATGTCTTTGTCAAAGTGGATAAATGTCGCATTCATTCCTACTTTTGGCATAAATTCACCAATTGCGGCATTTTTTTTGTATTTTTTAGCATTTATTTCTTCTAAAATTGCCTTTATGGAATTGTTGTTGTTAAACATTAATTCATAGGCTGTCGGAAAATCAATTTCATATTTCTCAACTTTGGCTTGGATTGCGAACGAAAAATTTGCGGTCAAAAATATTGTAAAAATTGCAATTAAAAACTTTTTCACTATTTAGCTCCGTAGAAATATACTCCCGATTTATTTAATATTATAGCAGAAAAAAATCAGTGAATTTTACATTAACAATCTCTCTCTTTATCTTTTTGTTTTTGATAAAATAATTGACATACTGAAGATATTTTAAAGGGATTTTAATATGCAGTACGATTTTAAAAATGCAGAAAAAGAGCTGGAAAAAGAATTTGATTATATAAATGAGATTAGAGATTATAACCAGAGAAAAGTATTAAAAGCATTTATTGATAACAGGGTTGCACCGGAACATTTTTATACCGTTTCAGGCTATGGTCATGATGATTTGGGCAGAGAAGTCTTAGATAAAACCTTTGCACAGGTATTTAATGCGGAAAAAGCATTAGTCAGAATACATTTTGCTTCAGGAACGCATACTTTAGCCTGTGCATTATTCGGAAACCTCAAATATGGCGACAAGCTTATATCTGTTGCAGGAGCGCCCTATGATACTATGCAGGAGGTAATAGGAACCGCTGGTGATGAAGAAACAAAACGAGCTTCACTAATCGGCAATGGGGTTTTATATGATGAAGTACCGCTTATAAATAATACAGATATCGATTATCAAAAACTTGAAGAAACGATTGACAGAACTGTTACAATGGTTCTAATCCAACGTTCAAAAGGATATTCAACAAGAAAATCACTCTCAATAGATGATATAGAAAAAATTTGTAAAATCGTGAAATCGAAAAATCCGGAATGTATCTGCTTTGTAGATAACTGTTACGGAGAATTTGTTGATAAAACAGAACCACTTGAAGTCGGTGCAGACCTAATTGGCGGCTCACTTATTAAAAACCCGGGCGGCGGAATTGTTGAAGCAGGCGGCTATATAGCAGGCAGGGGTATATATGTCGACAGAAGTGCAAACAGATTAACCGCTCCCGGTATCGGCTCGGAAGGCGGAGCAATGTTTAATCAGCACAGACTGATTTTTCAGGGATTATTTATGGCACCTTCGATTGTATCAGAGGCAGTAAAAGGTGCAATACTTGCCGCAAAAGTTTTTGAAGATATCGGATTTAACTCAATTCCGAGACATGATGAAAAAAGAACAGATATTATTCAAAATATAATATTCAATAACAGAGAGAAACTTGAAGAATTTTGCAGAACAATTCAAATGCTTTCTCCAGTTAACGGTTATGTAACTCCGGTTCCGGAATATATTCCCGGTTATGAAGATAAGGTAATTATGGCAGGCGGAACATTTATTGAGGGTTCCACAATTGAACTTTCTGCTGACGGCCCAATAAGAGAACCCTATGCAGCATATATGCAGGGCGGCTTAAACTATGCACACGTAAAAATATGCCTTGAAGAAATGGTTAAAAAACTGTAAAAATGAGCATTGAAACTGAAATATTTAAAAAATACGAAGTTGAATTAAATAAACTTACAAAATACGGATTTATAAAAGACAAAAGCACATATAAATGTGAAAAATATTTTATGAATAAAAGTTTTCTGGCTCTTATAGAAATTAACAAATCCGGCAACGTTCAGGGCAAAGTTATAGATATGGAAAACCAAGACGAATATTTGCCGCTGAGAATTGAAAATAACGAAGGGGCATATATAGGTAAAGTCCGAGAAGAATATATTAAAATTTTGACTGATATAAGAGATAATTGCTTCAACGAAAAATACTTTGTATCAAAGCAAGGAAACAGAATTTGTAAATTAATTTATGATAATTATAAAGACAAACCTCAATTTTTATGGGACGATTCACCTGATTGCGGAGTATTCAAAAACCCAAACAATAATAAATGGTATGGAATTATTATGCAGGTAAAACGTGAAAAGCTCGGAGAGAAATCCTCCGAATTAACAGAAGTTATGAATGTAAAACTCGACAAAGAAACAATACCTGAACTCATTAAAAAAGACGGATATTATCCGGCATATCACATGAACAAAACTTACTGGATAACAATGTCATTAGATGAAACATTGACTGATGAAGAAATATTTACCCGTATAAAAGAAAGCCATTCATATACTGAAAAATCAAAACGCAAATCTTAAACTAAACTCTTATATAGTTCCAGATACTTTTTAGCACTTTCTTTCCAGCTGAAATCCGCTTTCATAGCAGATTCTCTCATTGCATTAAAAGTATATTTGTCTTTATATACATTTATTGCACAATTAATGGCATCTTTCATAGCCCAGCCGTCATATCCCCAGAACTTAAAACCGTTCGAATCATTTAAAGGGTAACCTGTAACAGTGTCTTCAAGACCGCCGGTAGCTCTGACTATAGGCAAAGTACCAAACCTCATAGCAATAAGTTGAGAAAGTCCGCATGGTTCAAACTTTGACGGCATCAGGAAGAAATCACTGCCTGCATATATCTGATTTGCCAAATCACCTCTGTACCCGACATAAGCTCTTATGTTTGAAGTGTTATTTGAGAGCCAAATAAATAAATTTTCATAAGACTTATCACCTGTTCCAAGGAAAATAAAATCAGCATTAATATTCTGCAAATCACCTTCTACCTGCCTGATTAAATCAAGTCCTTTTTGGTCAACAAGACGTGATATCAGAGATATCAACGGTCTCTCAGGATTATAATTAAGTCCGAAATATTCAGTGATTTTCTTTTTGTTAACTTCTTTGTTTTTTAATGAACTTATATCATAATTTTTAGCCAGAGTTTTATCGGTTTTTGGATTAAATACCGAATAATCAATACCGTTTACAATCCCTGTCAGTTTGTCAGTATGTCCTCTGAGAGTATAGTCCATACCTTCACCATACTCACCGGATAATATTTCTCTTGCATAAGTGGGGGATACAGCTACAATTTTATCTGAATAATTTATTGCCCCCTTCATCCAGTTAACCTTGCCATAATGCTCACAACCCCATTCATTGTACACAATGTCTTTCCGCATATTGGCAAAATCCAAAATATCCTCAAACCAAACACCCTGATATGCTAAATTGTGAATTTCAAATACATTTTTCGTTTTACACCAAAATTCGTCAAACTTGTAATTCGCCTTAATATACAAAGGAATCATAGCTGTATGCCAATCATTAGAATGAATTATATCAGCTCTAAAATTTAAATCTTTAGCATACTCTAATGTCGCCAGAGAAAAAGCAATATATCTTTCATGTTCATATCTGGGATCAAGCCATCTCGGATATACGTCCTGAAAACAAGAAAAATACCAGTCATTTTGCACAAAAAATACATTAATATTTGTTCCGGGAAGCTTCGCCATATGCAACTTGAATTTTTGCGGAGAAGAACCGAACGTAATCCACTTTTCAGAGTTTTCAAGCTCTTTAAGTCCCCATTTATTATAATCAATACAACCGTGCAAAGGAGTGAAAATAGCAATTTCCGCATCTTTTTCCAATGCTTTCGGCAAACTTCCGACAACATCAGACAATCCTCCCGCTTTTGAAAAAGGTGATACTTCTCCTGCTGCAAATAATATTTTCATACTTACTCCTTTAAATTTAAACGGCTGTAATGATTATAGAATAGAATTGACGGTATTGCAAATTTATAAAATTAATGCTCTGACAAATTGAATTTTTTATGATAATCTGAAAATATGAAGAAGACAGCTTTCATAATACTAATGTTTTTGTTAATACAACTCGGCACACTTGCCGATGTATCTGTATTTTCATCAGATGACGGTAAGTTCGGACTTATTGATGAAAACGGAACTGTAATTGCGGATGCAAAATATAAAAAAATGGTAAGATTAGGCAACACTGCCTGGATTATACAGGACGGCTCAAAATTCGGAATTATGCACAACTCAGGCAAGATTATAGTTGAACCGAGATTCAGCCATGCGGAAAGAGTTTTGGGAAAATATGTTAAATTCAAAAAAGGCGACAAATACGGTATTTATGATGAAATGGGATTTGATATTCTGCCGGTTGAATATTCTTCAATTGACCTTTTATACGGAGGAATGTTTGTAACTTCTAAAAATTATATGTACGGCATCTCTGATATGAACGGACAAATGATTCTTGATAATATTTTTGAAGATATCTATATGCCCGAATTTAATAAATTAGTTCTTGTTTATAACGGAGAAACTTATGAAGTAATAAGAGAAAGCGGCACAGCACTTGAAGTACCTTACGACATCAGACTGCTTCATGAAGATTTAAACAATATTCAGCTTGTTGATATTACCACGAATCCGATTGCGACTACAGGGTATTACAGTGTAACATTTACTGACTATTTACTAAAACTGTTTTCATCCATCTCACCGGCTTATGAACAAACCATAGACGAATTAATGTTTTCACAGGGTGCCGACACTGTAAATGTTATTATGAAATGCGGCTGGATTCCGAAATTTCCGTTTATATACACCAGAAAATATATTTCTAATGTTGCAGATCCGTACAACGGACCTTTAAGTCAAATTAAAAAAAGTCTTAAACGCAGCATGAAAAATTAACTATATATTTTTAATGTATAATAATTTATATGATAAACAGATATTCCAGAGAAGAAATTAAAAAAATATGGGAACAGGATGAAAAATTCCGTTACTACCTTAAAGTTGAACTTGCGGTATGTGAAGCATATACACAATTAGGCAAAATACCCGAAAAAAACCTAAAGGAAATCAAAGAAAATGCATCCTTCTCACTTGACCGAATTGATGAAATCGAAAAAGAAGTCAGACACGATGTAATTGCATTTTTAACTGCCGTAAATGAAAGTGTAGGAGAAGAAAATGCAAAATATATACACATGGGGCTCACAAGTTCGGATGTAATAGATACTGCTTTTGCTCTGCAAATTATCGATTCTTCAAAAATTATACTGAAGGATTTGGATGAATTGTCAAAATTAGTTAAAGATATGGCTTTCAGACACAAAAACACAATCTGTATAGGACGTTCTCACGGGGTACATGCGGAAGTTACAACATTCGGGTTTAAATTGTTAAACTGGCTGGATTCAATAAACAGAGCCAAAGAAAGTTTTGAATATGCGCTGAAAGAAGTTTCCGTAGGACAGATATCCGGTCCTGTCGGAACATACAGTAATGTTCCGCCTGAAACAGAAAAACTGGCTTGCGAATATTTGAATATTCAACCGGCTAAAATTTCTACACAAATTATATCCCGTGACAGACACGCAAAATTTATGGCTTCACTTGCATCAATTGCCGCAATCATTGAACAGTTTGCAACAGAAATCAGACATTTGCAGAAAACAGAAGTCAGAGAAGTGGAAGAAGGTTTCGGCAAGCATCAAAAAGGTTCTTCAGCTATGCCGCACAAAAAGAACCCTGTTCTTTGCGAAAACCTGTGCGGACTTGCAAGAGTTGTCCGTTCTAACATGATAACGGCTTTTGAAAACATTAATCTGTGGCACGAAAGAGATATTTCACACAGTTCTGCTGAAAGAATAATTTTTCCGGATTCGTTAATACTGGTTGATTTTATGCTTCACAGGTTTACAGAAGTTATGGAAAACCTTGTTATTAATGAAGAAAGAATGTTTAACAATGCAAACCTGTACGGCGGTATAGTGTACTCTCAGAAAGTATTGTTAAAACTAACGGAAAAAGGATATACAAGGGAAAATGCATACAAAATCGTTCAGAAACACGCACTCAATGCTCTGAACGGCGGTGACTTCAAGCAGGAGTTATTAAAAGATAGTGATGTGACTTCAAAATTATCAGAAAAAGAGATTAATGACTGTTTTGAAATGAACGACTATCTTAAAAACATTGATGAAGTTTTTAATCGCTTTATCTAAGGGATTTGTTAATGGATTTATTTACACAACTGGAAGAAATCAATAAACAGACTCCGCTTGCGGAGATATTAAGACCAAAAACTCTTGACGAATTTTTAGGTCAGTCTAATGTTGTTGCTCCTAATTCTCCGCTTTTAAATTTATTAAAAACACAACGGCTTTTTTCACTTATTCTGTGGGGAACTCCCGGCTGCGGTAAAACGACACTGGCAAGGCTGATTGCAACAAAAGTCAATGCACAGTTTATTGAATTATCAGCCGTAACTTCAGGCATAAAAGAAATTAAAGAAACCGTTGAACAAGCAAGAGAAGCACTAAGAGCAGGACAAAAAACAATTTTATTTATTGATGAAATTCACCGTTACTCAAAAACTCAACAGGATGCACTGCTGCCGCATGTTGAAAACGGCACACTTTTTCTAATTGGTTCAACAACAGAAAATCCGTCATTTCAGGTTGTTCCGGCACTACTTTCAAGGGTACAGGTTATTAGATTAAACCCGATAAATGACATTAGTATGGCTAAAATTATAAACAGAGGATTTGAATATCTCGAAAAAAATTATCAGCCTATTGAATATGATGATAATGTTATAAAATTTATAGTAAATAATGCAAGAGGAGATGCAAGATGTGCATTAAACCTCGTTGAAAACTCGTATTTTGCAAGCAATTTTTCTAATGATACAAGACTTTTGACAATTGATATTCTTGAAAGTATCACCCAGAAACGAAATACAAGATATTCACAACAGGAACACTATGATTGTGCTTCAGCTTTCCAAAAAAGCCTCAGAGGTTCGGATGCAGATGCGGCAATATATTACCTTGCAAAAATGATTGAAGCGGGCGAAGATCCAAGATTTATCGCAAGACGACTTATTGTATGCGCTGCAGAAGATGTCGGAATTGCCGATCCTAACGCAATGAATATTGCCGTAAGTGCATATAAAGCAGTTGAACTAATTGGTTTACCTGAAGGCAGAATCCCGCTTGCAAATGCGGTTGTTTATGTTGCGAATGCCCCGAAATCAAATAAGGCGTGTGTTGCAATAGATTCAGCACTGGCAGATATTGAAAGCGGACTCGATTTTCCTCCGCCTATGCACTTAAGAGATGCTCACTACAAAGATGCCGCAAAATACGGATTTGGGGAAGGATACATATATACACACAGTGCCCCTGACATAAAACAACAATTTATGCCTGATGAACTTAAGGACAAAAAATATCTGTAATTTTATATACATTCTTATGGTATGATTGTTTTAATAATTTAAGGGAATAATTAATGAACAACATTAAAACCGGCAGAAAAATTACAGTTGAGGAAATGGCTCCGCACGTACACAGTTTTTTACCGGAAGAAAACAAAGTTAATAAAATATCAGAATGGCTGACAGTCTGGATAAAAGAATCACTGAAGAACGGTAAAATTAAACCGTACGATTTTTTACCCGCTAAATCAGAATTGGCATTTCATATCGGTGTAAGTCTCGGAACAATGCAAAATGTATTCAGAATAATAGAAGATAAGGGATTGGTTTTTTCCCGGCAAAAAATCGGCACTTTTATCAGGGATATTAATGATACACCGTCAGAAAAACTAACTTCAAAACGCGATGTTACCGTTGAAATACTGAAACAATATATTAAAACAAGATATAAGACCGGAGAAAAGCTGCCTTCAATAAGAAAGTTATCTGATGAACTTAAAATTCCGGCTACAACAATCAGAATTGCAATTAATAGTCTTCTGACACAAAAAATATTAAAAAAATCCGAAAAATACTTTATAATTAACAGTTTAAAATATAAGAACCAAACATCAGAAACTAAAACAATAGTTGATAAAGTTGCCGAACACATTGTAAATTATATAAAAAATGATTTTTCCAAAGGAGATAAAATACCTTCTGTAAGCACATTAGCGGACATGTACGGAGTAAGTATTAAAACCGTACATGATGCAATCAAAATCCTGGAAGCAGCTGATATAGTACGTACAAGAAGAGGATACTACGGAAGCTACGTTAAGGATGACAATAACACACTATATTTTTATGAACAGGTAGAACAAAAAATTAAACAGTATATTATAGAGAACTGTAAACGTGGGGATAAACTGCCGTCTATAAAGAATTTTTCGGAAATATTTAATGTAAGCACAAAAACAATCAAAAATGCGCTTGATATGATAGCGAATGACGGATATATAGAATTTTTACGAGGCAGAAATGGCGGTACATATATTACTGATATTCCGCCATCATCAACAGGCGGATATGAATGGCTGGCTCTGAGCCGTGAATATGAAGCAAACAATTAATCAGATAATAAAACGACATTATACACTACTTGCAATATCTACAGAGCATGGTATCATAAAAAATGTAAATATACTTAACAATATAAGGAGAATAATTATTTCAAACGAAGAAAAAATTGCCGGTAAAAGCAAAGAGAAGCCGCTAATTAATGAAAAAATCCGAGCAAAAGAAGTACGTCTTATTGATGCGGAAGGTAATAATGTAGGTGTAGTGCCCACATCAAAAGCACTAGCAATGGCAGAGGAAGCAGATTTAGATTTAGTAGTAATCAGTGCAAATCAAGCTCCGCCTGTAGCAAAAATTTTAAATTACGGAAAATATAAATACGAACTTGAAAAAAAAGCAAAAGAAGCGAAGAAAAAACAACATACAATCGACATTAAAGAAGTAAAAGTTCGATACAAAATTGATACCCATGACTATGAAGTCAGATTGAAAAGTATCAGAAAGTTTATATCACAAGGTAACAAAGTTAAGCTGGTAGTCATGCTGAGAGGTCGTGAAATGCAGCACTCATCATTGGCAATTGACTTGGCAAATCGTTTTATAGCAGATTTGGCAAATGATCCGGTAGTTGTTGAAAAGAAACCAATGATAGAGGGCAGAAATATAACTTCCTGGTTTGCACCGCAAAATTAAACTTACCTCTTGATTAATAATCTTTACCAAGTACAATATACTTATGCCTAAAGGCAATAATAAAAATATGCCGCGATAGCTCAGTCGGTAGAGCAGGGGACTGAAAATCCCCGTGTCGGTGGTTCGATTCCGCCTCGCGGCATATTTTTTTGATTTTGCGTAGAATAGCGGAATCGAACCAAGGTTCTTACCTTTTAACAGGACATTTGGTCGGAAGGGGTAAATAATCTTAGTCGTCAAGATAGCTAATTTTAGTAAATAATAGCAATTTTGTAAGGTCGGAAATGGGTTGAGTCAAAATGTCCGAAATGTCCGGTTTCGGTAACCAAAATGTCCGCTCATTTGTACTTTTTGTCCCAATAATTGTACTTGAAGTTTTAGAATTTTTACAAACAGTTGCATACTGCATAAGTATTTGTTACTATGCCAATGTGATATTATAATCAACAGAGGATGTTGATGTATTTTAAATTTAGTACAGTCTTTGATAAAATTTGGGCAATCATTATATGCTTATTGTTTTTTATAGGAAATTATGTTGCTCCATTATTTATTTTTACAGAAACTCATCACATTGTATGCAATACTAGTGGGCAATGCAAATTTTATACTACATATTTAAAAAATGAAAGTAAAATTATTGCTGAATATAACTTAAATAATATAAAATCATTTTCGTGTAAACCGTCAAAAAGTAAAAAAACATATTATCTAATCTCAATAAATAATTTTAATGAAGAAAATCTTATCACCCATCACAGTTTAGGATTGGGGGAATGTAATCAACTTAAATCTATAATCTCAAATCATAATAAAAATAATGAGTTAAACTATATATATAAACCTAATCCAATTAAATGGTATTTTTTGTTAATTTTTATTTTTGGTGGTCTGATACTAACACCTTGGATAATATATACTACCATTATTAGTTTAATTAAAAATAAGTAAGCCATTTATGTGCTTATTTGCACCAAAATAACTATCAAATTCTCTGTTCTTTCTTTTTAAATCAACTGTTATTTTACAACTCCAAAAGTGACTTTTCTTGCACTTTTTTACTCATTTTTTGCACTATTCTTGCACCCTATTGTACAAAATTGCACCCAAAGGTTATTGTTGGGTTGAAAACCCAACCTACAAACTTTCTTCTCAAACCGACTGTTTTTTTTTACAGTTCGATGTCTATGAAGGTTATAAACAAGCTTGTTACAAGGCTTTTACTACCTTTTTAATATATTTCTTGAAAGTACATTGAACTTTTTTTATTGAGAATCTTTATATCTTTGATAATCACATTCCCAATTAAACAAATCTCTGTCTGCATTTAAATCCATTCTCATGTATTCAGCTCTTTGTTCTTCTGTAATATCAGTACAGCCCATAAATCTATTTATAAAACTTTTGTACATATTATAGTATGCGACTCTGTTTTCATACTTTTCTTCCATACTCATATTGTCATTCAAACTGCCGAAATATTTATTGGTAAACTCAGAAAATTCTTGCCAAACATCTTCAATTTTCTCGCCATTTCCAACCATTGTTTCATTTTGAATTGTATGCATTTCCATCTCAATAATATCTTTATTATTCTGCCAATAATTCTTTAGCTCGGGACTAATATCATCACACAGTATCATTCTTTTAATATAAGCTGCTGCAAGTTTCTTTTCCTCAAAAGTTGTTGTTCTGTCAGGGACAGCTTTGTCAAATTCTTCAAATACATCTTGGAAAGATTCAGTTTTAATACCGTGATTCTGATTATGCCAATTAATTTCGCCAAGTCGTGATTGTTTTTCCGCATTCCAATGATTTATTTCCTGTTCAAAATGAGTTCTTGCATCCTCCGGCAAGTTATTACAAGCAAGAATTCTGTTTAAGTACGAAATACAGGTATTATAGAATGTTAGTCCGTACTCTTCGCTATCTAAAAATTCTAACTGTTCATTTCTTTCATGTGGGTAATTATCACACCAGTGTTGTTGTATAAAATTATTATATTCTTCAACAATATTTTGGGAGTTCGAAACCTTTCCAGCTTGCTGCACATTTTTTATCATTTGAATTTCCATTTGGATAATATCTTTTTTATTAGCCCAATAATCCTTCATTTCAGGTGTAATATCATCACAATTTAGCATTCTATCTATATATGAGATTGCCTTTTCTTTTTCTTCAATTGTTGTAGTTCTATCAGGAACATTCTTGTCTAGTTCGGCTCTGACATCTGCAAATTTTTCAGATTTATTTGTTGAAAAAGATACAGTATCTAGCCCTCCACCCTGTTCGAGTAGTGGAATTTCTTTTTGAGGCAATTCTTGTCTTTGAAGCCGGCTTCCTGTAAATACTTTATTTAAACCAAACAAATGATTAATTTGCACCATTTATATACTCCTTTTGCTTTATTTTCATAATTTACATGTTATATCTCGGCATTTTTTGAAAAAAATTTAATGATTTCGGATAAATTGTTACATTTGGATAGAAATTGTTACATTTCATGGGTTCGAATCCCAAGGGCACCGAATATCATACTGACTGTTCTTTCTTCTCAAACCGACTGTTCTTTTAAAAGAAAATTTAAAAAATTAATTGATACGAAACAGACACAATGCTCGGAAGTCGTGTTCCAATGCTATGCCTTAAGGTTCTAAAATTTTCAAATAATTCGCAGAAGGTAAATCTAAGCAACTTGTTAGTATGCGAATGCTTTACCAGATAAGTCTCTAATCAAATTTAGAAAATATTATTTGTAGCTTGATTTTTAACAATCAAGAGAAATATATAACTGACTAATTATTTATTTCTTCAAGCTTCCAACCTCTGCCCCAATATTGTTTTTTATCTTTTAAAGCACAAAACTCAACTTTTTCTTCGTCTAAATATAAATAAACTTGTTTACTTAACTCAGGATAATTTATCCATTTTTGCCCGCTAAAGTTTCCAAACTTTTGGGTTAAAAAATCTTTTACGGCATCATATTCTGTAATCCTTAACAACTCTTGCTTACAATTATCAACTTCGTCAAGAGTATTTTTTTGTGCAATATTTGCATTATAAGAATATAAATTGAATTGATTAAACTGCATTATATTTTCTTCCTTTGTTTTACAGAGGAGTATCAGGATTATCTATATCTACAATATCCGCAGGTTGAGGTGCACTTGGTTTATATATTGTGGTTTCTTTTTTTATTTCTTTTTCACCGTTACCTTGACTTTCCATTCTCGGTTTGAATACAAAATTGCTGTTTGCATTAATTTTTAACATTTTTATACACTCCATTTCAGTATTATTTTACATATTATTTATCGGCATAATTTTTAAAAACTTTAATTTCAAGAACAAATTTTTTTTTATTACATTACGTTTAAATGGTTAGTTTTATTCAGTTTAAGTCAATTGTAAAGAATTTCGTATTTGCTTAATAATATTAAGATTTGTTAAATTTTACATAAAATAATTATTAAAATCTTTGTTTATTCTTCACAAGCTGACTATTATTTTGCAGGGCTGTTAAAGAATTTGGGCATTATCCTCTTTTGGAATTTTGATAAAAATTTCGTTTATATAAGTAAGTTCTAATGTACAACTGTTATTTTCTCATCAGTACCTATTTCAAGATTATACTTATCTATTACATTGGTGTTTCCATTTTTTGCGTAATAGATCCTTTTTTAATTTATCCATCTGAGCAATAAATAAAATCTTGTTCGTATTTATTTTTGTTCGCATTGTAATGCAACCTACTTTTTTTTAATTTCTCAAATTAGGTGTTATTTTATCTCAAACCGACTGTTATTTTACACTCACCTCTCATAAAAACGTGACGTTTTTACAGTATTTTTATTTTGTGCCTGAACATCTTTATTTACATCGTGTCTAATCATTTTGTTTATAAGGTATGGGACACCAAAACCTGTGCAAGCCGTTAACATTGCAAGATTTATCCAATATAATGCCGTACCGATTTTCTTATCTCTCGGGCTTAAATCTCTTAACCGTTTTATTGGCGGTATTAGTTTGTTTAAGAACGATTTTTCAACATCCTTTTTCATCAAATCAGTTTTTAAATATTTATCAGAAAGTCTGCCTAAAATACTTCCTATAAGAATATCACCGCCAAAAAATGCTATTGTTGATACTGTACTTCTTGTTGCTGTATCTTTTAATTCGGTTTGATTTCTTGAGGCAAGAATTACCCCCGTCTGAACACCAAAGGTACTGCTTAAAAAGAATACTAAACGACTCATAAATATTCCGTCTGTGTAATCAAATTTATGAGCAAATTTTTTGATAAAATTATTAAATTTAGTTGAATTTTGTGAGATCAACCCTTTTTTTAGTAATAACGGACTGAGTGTTAATGCAGTTACTATTCCCAGCCAAGTTGCTTTTCTTAACGGTTCGTTTTTCTTAAAACTTTCTGCCCGTTTCTCTATAATATCTTTATCTGCCATTAAAAATTCAGCAGAATATCCATCTTGTTTTGTTTTACGTTTGGTTTGCCAATTATTAAAAAAGCCGACGCATCCGATAGTTGCCGATGTAAATAACAAATCAAATGCTAATACGGAATTTTTAGCATTTATGAGTTTTTTCTTTAATACCTCATAATTTCCGCCAACTTTGTCTAATATAGGTTTATAGTCCGTTTTTAGTTTTTCGGATAAAAGCTCCACACCTTTTTTAGTTTCCTCTGCATTTATTAAATATTTGTTTGAAAGTTGTATTAAGTTAGCATCTTTTGCAACAAAGTTTTTAGTCAGTTTCGCAATATGTTTCATAGCAAGCCTGTTTGTTAAAGGCAGAGTAACAAGCGGTGACAAATACCCCAAAGAAAATCCGATTACTGATTTATTTAATCTTTCCCTGCGTTCATCATTGTTATTTGACATTATAATCTGCGGTGCTTCAAATGCAGCTATATCTAATACGGCTTTTCCAAGCATAACCCGTTCATCCAGGTATGTAGTAATACCTACAACAGGGCTGCCTTTAAAATTCGTCTCATTAGTTCTATTGAGAATATTAATATTATTCTGAAATCGGCTGACCTTCATACTTAAATTAATACCCGTAAATAATATTTTTGCTAAGATTCATACAAATAACCATGTACGATTATAATCATGTCAAACAATTCGCTACGAGATATCACACCCTAAATAATAATTAGAACAGGTATTCTTTATTCTCAAATATACTGCAATTATACAACCGTCAAAAAAAATTTTTACGGTTTTTATATTTAATATGCTCATAGAAAGTCATAATAAATACATACTCCCAGACCGGCATAAATATAACAAACAAACTAACTTCAAAGGAATTAGAACACAGCCCTTTGAAGAATTAATAGGCTGTACTGCCGACGGATTAAAGTCAAAAATCATTGATAATACATCAAAAATTGCTGAAGAAAGAGTGCCTGAATATCCGTTTATTCAAAATATGTTCGATTCAGTTCAGGAACTATACAAAGAATTTCAAAAAGAAAATGAACAATTTATCAGAGAAACAGTTAAGCCGGAAATAGCAGAAGTAGCGAAAAAAATTATCGATTTACCAACTTATGGCAATCGAATGTTACCGCACATAAGAGGGAAAAAGAGAGCAGATTTACAATATTTATACGAATTGGCAAAAGGCAGAGATTTAACCGGCGAATTGTGCATACCAGGAGAAGATTTCAATAAATTTTCCGAGATTCCTTTTGAAAGACTAAAAATGCTTGAACCGATATTAACATCAAAAAATGATATGGGTTTATGGAATTACAGTCCGAGTTATATAAGGTATTTGAATAATAACTACAGTAACGAACAAATTGAAATAATGTCAGAACTGGCAAAATATAAAGTAAGCGGCGATAATTTAGTAGCAATAGCAGAACATCCGGACCTGAATCATTGGAGTATTGTAGATAAAGCAAAAAGAATTAATGAATTATTCGGGAAAAAATTACGTGAAATTGAATTCCTGACGACTTCAAAGGGTGAAAATTATATAAGCATTGATGTACAGCAAGAGCATAAAGATGATATTCCTGACTATATGAACTTCAAACGGCTGTATGCCAGAGTTGAAACAAATATTGAGCCTAAGGACAAAAGACATTCCGTTTCACAAATTGACAAATATATCCATAATCTCTATTCAAAATTGGAAAACAAATTAGTTGTATTCAATTCAGAGAAACTTGATTTAGCAATAAATGAGGTCATAAAAAATGTTCCGGAAGCAGAAGAATCGGAAATTTTAAGAGTAATGCAAAAGCTTACGCAGTTTGCAAATTACTCATCACTAAAAATAATTGAAAAAGAACTTACAAATGCAAAAATTAACAAAATCAGCCTTAATGGCGGAATAAATTATATATTCAATTATTTTGCAAAAAACAAATCCATAATCAATTTACCGGCTATAAAAGGCAAGAGATACGAAGGATTATTAATAACCAAAGAAGATTTATGCGATCCGAATTTAAGGAAAAATATAAAGGAATTTAAATTATTTGATGACATAAAATTTATAAATCTTGAGGGCTGGTCTGACGGAGTTAATTTATTGTGTGATGATAATTTGCTGGCACAAAAAACAACAAAAGTATTAAAAAAAGTAAAAAAATTAATATCTAAAAATCCTGAATATACATTTAATGAAGCTTTAGACAAATATTTGAATAGCAATATAGAAAATTATCTTGAAGAAAACGATATAAAATGCTTAACAATAAAAACCGATATTCCGGCAACAAGACGAAACATTTTAGAACAAATGCGCCCGATTATGCCTTCTGAAAGTTTGTTAAAATCCACTGTTGAATCCGTAGCAAATTATTACACTAAAAAGAAAAGAAAGTTTACCGATTTGGCTATAAGGATTGCAAAATACTATGACGAGAATATTGAAATCTATTCAAAGCAGAGAATGATAGAAAATATTAAAAATTTAAAATCACAGATTGAAAATTATGCCGAGCAAATTCATATAAACAAAGAAAATATTTATATCATTGTTCCCAGTAAGAAAAACGAAATAAAGAGCTTTGATATTATTGGAAAAATGTTTGCTAAAGTTATGGAGATTCCCAAAGAAAGAGTTTTGCATTTAAGTTACTGCAACCAGATTGAAAAATTACCAAAAAATTCTGTTTTCGTTATTGCAGATGATATTTCAGCCTCAGGGTTTTCAATGGGCGAAGCACTTGAATATTCAAGATTAGGTGATGAATTATCATTTGATAAACATATATTATTTTGCCCGATATCAGCGACAACTTCCGCTATAGATTATATACGAACAATTATTTTAAATATGGGCAGAAAAGGTTTGGATGATGTATTATATGTAAAAGACAGTATCAAATCCCATGAGCCGATTGCAAGGAAATTTATCGGTCAAAAAGATATCACGTTTTATAAAAATGTTTTTGGGTATAATGAAAGAGAATTCAGCTCCTACGGAATGTGTACATCTTTTCCGTATATGGCACCGGATAATAATTCCGTACTGTCGGGATTTTTGCTAAAACATTTTACTCCGAATAAAAATTGTATAAAAAGCAAAAGTGTAAGTATTTCTAATATAGAAAAAGACACTTATTACTATGATATTTTTGGAACAAGTGAAAATAATGTTCTGACAAGATTAAACTTCCGTAAATCGTTCAGAGATAAAGTAAAAGATTTGGTTTACGATATCTTCCAAAAAAATAAGCAATAAAAATTATCGTTTCAATTGATAACCATTATCAAATTCGAATCATTAACATTTTCCACTATAGATTTTTTAAATAATACTACTTTGCACCCTGTGGCAAGGCAGCAATTTCTGCATCAGACATAGTATAAATTTCTTGTAACATTTTTTCTTCTAAAGCTTTATCAAATGGCTTGTTGGATTTGTCAGTATTACAAGCATAACAAAGCATTTGAAGATTATCAGGAGTTGTTGTTCCATTGGGCTGTCCTGATTCGGGAATCGGATGATATGGTACAATATGGTCTCCTGTCATTGCAACATATTCAAAACGTTTTTTGCAATGAGGACAAACTCCCCTTTGTCTCTCATATTGAGCACTTTTTTCTTTATCCGAAAAAGTTCTTCTGTGTAAAATTTTTGGATCATCATTTCCATTCGCACGTTCTATAACATACTCATAAATCCCACGTGTAGTTTCCAAATGTAAATTACTATCCCGACCTACGTCATGGCGAAGAAAAGCAACTTCTTTTTCAAGTATAGATGCAGACATCTTATTATTATTGTGATATTTATTGTACAAAAAGCCCCAATCAACATCTTTCATATCTTTATTATATGTTGGGAACAGACGTTTTACCCATCGAATTACATTTTTGAAATATTCAAAAAGAGCTTCTGCTTCGCTAGTATCATCTCTATGATTCTTCATATATGCGAGAATATCTTTGTCATTTTTGCTATTAATCTTCCAAGTAACGACTTTTTCATATATCTCTTGTCTCTCCCAACCAGTCTTAACGTAGTCTTTAGCAGAGCGACCGGATTGAATATCAAAAGAATAGGCATTTGTTCCATTATTTACCTTTGTATCAACAAAATACTTTTTAGCCAGTGTTGTACCGATTCCACAGGCAATAGCGGACCTCATTTCTTGTCGTGTAAGTGGTTCTCCTGCCGTATTTATTCTTTCAAACCAAGCCAATTTTTCTTCTAATGTATCTGCTTCGCAAATATAAACAGTAAACATATCATAGTTTAAAAATTTGGTATTATCTATTAACCCATCGAATTGGGTGCCATCATCCATACCAAATTCGTTATTTTTATATTTACATATAGTAATAATCCTTTGTTGTCCGTCAAGACATTCGTATAAATCTTCACCTGCTTGATTTTGTCCAATTTTAACCCAATACATAACATTAATTGGATAGCCCTTCATAATTGAATCAATCAAAGCTCTTTGCTGCTTACCACCGACGTTAGAACCTTTATCCCAAACAAACTCTCTTTGATAAGGAGGTCTTACATTTAATCTACCACCAAATGCTTCTACTGAACCTGTTTCTAAATCATTAATATATCCATTAACAAGATCCAACACTTTTATATTAGTTTGTTCAACAATTTTCATAGTCATCTATTAACAATCTCCTTTATTAAATTGTTCTGGATGTGATTTGATATAAGAATTTGTAAATTTAATAAAAATCCTATCAAATACATCCAACGGTTTCCCATCAACTAAAATATACGCATTTTGTACTCGCCATGTTTTATCAAGGCTTTTATAATATTCTTGAAGTTCCTTTGGCGGCGGGGTGAAAAAATCACAATCTTTACTATTAGCCCAGTCAAGTAACTTTGTTTTACCTAAAATTTCAAATTGTTCAGGGCAATATTTATCAAAAAAAGTAGGAGGAACACCCATAACACCTTTATAATCGCATGGTATTTTTTGAACTTTATTTACCTCAATAGCACTATAATTATCATACATTGGGTACTGTTCCTTATAATTCTCATAAGTACATCCCAAATCTAACGGCAGCATTTGATGTCGTTTTATGTGATCAATATTTGTAAACCAACGAGTAAGTCCGGTTACTTTTTTTGTGTGTGTACCATCCGGTAAAATAAAAGAAGTTGGAGAATTATATCCAAACCAAACTTGATTGTTTTTAAGCAAAGAGAAAAAATCTTTATATGTTGCTGCATTTTTATTACCAATAATTAAAAATTGTTTTTTATATTGTATCAACTGCGCAATATATTCTCGAAATAGCGAAAACGGCGGATTTGTACATACGATATCACTTTCTTTTAATAATTCAATGCACATATCTGAACGAAAATCTCCAGCCTCATAGTATATTTCTTGTTTATTTTCATCAATAAACTTATTACCAAATAACGGCGTCATAATATTACTGCCTTCTGTTTTGAGAAAATATATCGCACCTCTAATATCCAAGTCTTTCTGCGTTCCGACGAGATATTTTGTTGTATCAGTGACTCTAAGTACATAAGGGATATTTACTACTGCGATCTCTTTTCCGGCAATCGGTGAGGTTTTATACCCAGTTGCAATAAGCTCTTTTAATTTAAACCTGTTAAAGTTCATTAAAAAATACTTTACAAAATTGCTCTCAAAAGGGTCATCACAATTACAAAAAACGACTTTTCCTTCAAATTTATTTGTATAATTTGAAAGTTCTGATTGGATTTCATTTAACTCTGTATAAAACTCGTCATTTTTAGCATCCTTGGCAGAAGCAAGACTTTTATTTGCCATTATTACACCTCTCTCTGTATAAATTATGGTATGTTTTTGGAAATGGGTCAAATTTGATTATACACTATTTTACAATATATAATTGGCTCTGTCAAAAGCAGAGATATTAGTTTTATTGAAATTAAATTACTATAAAATTATATCAACATTACGATATTATCAGACGTTTCAGAACAATTTACTGCTTATACACTTGTAATGATTTATGTTCGGGGGTATTTGATAATAAATTATTCAGGAATTTTAACAAATTATGTTTATTATTACAGGTCTGAAGATTTAATTCCGCACAACCCACTTCTTTAACAATATCCAGCGGAATATTCTTTGTATAAATATATTCAACAGAATGCTTTTTCGATTTATATTTTTTAGCATTGTTTACGGAATCAAAATCAAATAAGTGAGGGAATTTCTGTTTTAGAACAGCATCACGGGAACGGAATTCATTTTGATAATTAGTACACATATCAAATAAAATATCCTGACTCCGCACATACAAATCATCTCTATTTAATTTATCAACAGGGACACGCAAAAGAGACATTTTCCTTTTACCTTTTCTTTTTAAAAGATAATTTAAAAAAGTTTTTTTACTTAAAAAAGGACTATTCTTACCTGTTAAAATTCCGCCCCACCTCTTAATAAAATTTTGCCAATCTAAAAAGAAAACAGCATCTTTTTCAGACAAATAATCTTTTGACAAATTTATATAACCTTGTTGTTTAATCTGTTCATAATTAAATTTGGTTGTGAAATGATATATGTACCTCGGAGCTTTTCTCGCAGAAAATACCTGATTATTATCAAAATTTTGATTAATATACATAGATAACCTTTAAATAATTAAATGATATAACATTATAAAACATGTAAAAATATTTTTTGCCTGATTTAGAACAGGGATTATCTGGAATGAATTGAATTAATGCTGTATTCTATGCCACTTGGTTAATATTTATGAAAAAAAATATCTAAGTGCTTTAAAGACTAAAATATTTTCTGATAATTTGTTCTATTCTGACAGATGCAGTACCGTCACCGTACGGATTTTGAGCCTTCAATCTTGTTTCCTGACGGTTGCTTGAAAGTATTTTTACACTTTCAGCAACAATCTTATCGTAATCAGCACCGACTAATAATGATACACCGGCTTCTATTCCTTCTTTTCGTTCGGTTTCATACCGCATAACAAGTGTAGGGCACGCAAATGAAGGTGCTTCTTCCTGAATTCCGCCGGAATCGGTTAATATAAGTTTTGCATGTTTCATTAAATAAACAAGGTTCGGGTAATCCAACGGCTCTAATAATTTAATATTAGACATTGAACCGAGGATTGAATGAATTTTATTATAAACATTCGGATTCGGATGAACCGGTATTACAAATGTATGATCTGTATATTTTTTTGCAAGATAGAGAATTGCATCAATTATTCTGTCAATACGGTCACCATGATTTTCTCTGCGGTGAGCTGTTATTAACACAAGATTTTCGTCAATATTGATACTGTTTTCTTCATAAAAGTTTTTTGACTTTTCAACAACTTCGTCAGAAAGACAAAACAGTGCATCAATAACAGTGTTGCCGACAACATGAATTTTATTTTCGATAATTCCTTCTTTTAAAAGGGCTTCTTTGTTTTTTGCTGTAGGCGCAAAGTGCAATTCAGCCACTCTTGAAGTCATCTGACGCATAACTTCTTCCGGAAAAGGCTCATAAATATCATAAGAACGCAAGCCTGCTTCTACATGGAAAACAGGAATTTTATGATAGAAAGATATTAACGCACCGCATAATACAGTCATTGTGTCACCCTGTACAATTCCTGCATCAATATTGTTGTTACTGAATACATCTTCTAATGCCGTCAAAATTCTTGCCTGAACAGAAGACAATGACTGATTTTCTCTCATACAATCCAAATTATAATCAGCAGAAAGCCCAAAATATCTGAGTGTCTGATTTGACAGCTCTTTTTGCTGCTCCGTATTTATAAGTATAGTTTTATAATCATCAGGATACTTTTTTAACTCAAGTATTACCGGAGCTAATTTAATAATTTCAGGTCTTGTTCCAAATATAAAAGCAACTGTCTTCATAATATAAATTTTACAATAATGAAAATTAATTGTAAAACCAAACTAAATCTTTTTTAATTTTTTCAGAATCATCAGTTTTTTATAATCAGTACCGATTCCGGTTAATAACATAGTAGATTTTTCATTTGTTCTTTCATCTTCTATACCGAATCTGTCATATAAAAGATTTGAAAGTTCAAACCCGGAATATCCGTCCTTTTTAATAAGTATCTTTGTAATATCATCCCCATAGAACTGAATATTTGTAAGATAACTTTTAATACTTTCAATATCAGAACATAACTTATCAATCGTGCATCGTCCCTTATTTGAATTAAGAAATTTAATATTTGCTTCTATAGTAGCATGCATCGGATAAGAGGGTGATGTTGTATTAATCATGCTTAGAGCCTTAGCAGTATCAAAATCGGTATTATTGTGTAAAAGAGCAGTCGGATTGATTCCGCCTGCAGTTTTATGCAGAGATTGCACCGTAAAATCCGCATAATTTACAGAAGATTGGGGAAGTTTGTCAGAAAACGGATACAATGCGCCATGAGCTTCGTCAGCAATAAAAATAACTTGATGTTTTTTACAAACAACAGATATTTTTTCAACTTCAGAAACAATTCCCTCATAACTCGGAGAAGTAACAATTATTGTTTTTGGAGTATGTTTAATTATCAATTCCTCTGTTCTTTTGGCAGTCAGCCCCTCATAAATGCCCCATTCTTCATTAAAAGGTAAAGTATATTCAATAACATTTGCACCGGCTAAAAATGCCGCATTTTTATGACATTTATGAGCATTATCCCAAATAAGGATTTTATCATTCCTATTACAACATGCAAGAACAGCAGCAATTATTCCGGAGCTCGAACCGTTAGTCAAAAAGTGAGTAGATCTGACACCATAGATTGAAGCAGCATGGGCTTCCGCCATTCTCAATGCCTCTTGCGGATTATACGCATCAACTTCCGATATGTCATTTCTGTACCACTGTCTGAATTTATGCATTAAAACATACTTTCCGCCATGACTGGGAGTTGTAAATAAATTTTTATTACATTTTGTTTTTAAAACAGAAATTAAACTCATAAATTTATCATACCAAAAAATTAAATATAATAATAAGTGTATTAATTACATTATAAAAATTACCCAAAAGCATTATTATTATAGGGTTGCAAAAATATTAAGTGTATGTTATAATATAATTAGAGGTAAAAAGTAAATAAAAATTTGTATAAAATTTTATTTACCCTTCCCTTACAACCGAATATAAATGGGCAACACTAAGCCGATTTATATTTACCCCGTTTGAGGAATATGAGTAATCGTCATTGCTGTTAGGCAGCACATATTCCCTGATGCAAATATAATTTGATATTCAGTCAAATTATATCCAAGCCAGAGTGTTAACTAGCCCCACACCACTCTTTAAAAAAAAAGGTATCCGTAACTAAATGCCAATCGGTGAGAGCAATGGATACACTACTTTTACAAAGACCTCAGCCTGAAAAGACTGCGACAAGTGCAGCAGGGATAGGTATTGCTATTTGCTTAATGCTAACCCAAAACTTATGGATTTCAGCAAGCGATTTGGGGAATATGACGGGATTGTCACCGGGAATCGGATATATAAAAGACCAGCAAAAAGTAAGTGAAGAGATTTTTGAACAAAAAATCCAAAACAAATACAAAAACTATACAATTACAGATGTGGATAAGGGAATTAAACACGTCAGGATGACAAAATATTACAATAAAAAACCTGTAAGAATTAATGTAGTAGAGGTTTCACAAAATGTTAACGAAGAACTGATTATAGAACCGGCAATCGCATCACAAACTCTTGCAGCAAGAACAAAAATATCAAAAATAGCAACAAGAGAAGATGCTCTTGTAGCAATAAACGGCGGATATTTTAAACCCGAAACCGGAACACCACTCGGAACATTAATGATTAATAAAAAATTTTACACAGGACCAATCTACGACAGAGTTGCACTTGGGATATTCGATGAAGGATACGATATGGCAAGAGTACAGCTCAAAGCAGAGATAAAAACAAATAAAGGTGAAATTAAGGTTGATAACGTAAATCAGCCCAGAATGCTCTCAACTCATGTTATTGTATATACAAAGGACTGGGGAGAACATACTCCCCCCAGCCCTAAGTACGGAACTCAAATCGTTGTTGAAAACAACAAAATTATAAAATATTCATCATCACCGAATACAATACCTGAAAACGGTTACGTTATTGTAGGTCCGGAAAGCAAATTAAATGCATTTAAAGATGCAAAAAAGGTTAAATTATCGCTGCGCACTTCTCCTGATTGGGAAAATGTTAACCACATTATAAGCGGAGGTCCGTATCTGGTTAAAAACGGCGAGATATTTGTTGATATGACAGAAGAAAAGCTGGCTTCAATCGGCGGTAGGAACCCAAGAACTGCAATCGGATTTACTGCAGATAATCATCTGATTATGGTTACGGCAGACGGCAGAGAAGGTGCATCTGTCGGACTTACATTAAATGAACTTGCAGCATTGATGAAACAATTAGGCTGCATAAACGCAATGAACCTTGACGGAGGCGGTTCAACAGTAATGTATGTAAACGGACAAGTAGTAAATAAGCCTGCCGTACAAGGCGGAATTCCGCTTTCACACACACTAATCGTAAGAAAGAATTACAGAATATCAAAAAGCTAAATCAACTATAACTACTCCCAAGAAAGAGACAAACTACCCGTCCCTGGAAACAGGGGCGGGTTTGAGTTAATACAAACGGTTGATGTTAGTATGAATATATTGAATTTTACATAATTATCAGTTAGAATAATAATATATAAGACAGAGCGGTATCGTCTAGTGGTTAGGACGGGAGATTCTCATTCTCCAAACTGGGGTTCAATTCCCCATACCGCCGAGTATTTTACAGGTGCATTGAAATTTTCTTTGCACCTTTTTTGCACCCTTTTTCTAAAAATGAATAGAATCTTTAGATTTTTTTTGAACAGACTCAATTACCCTCACGAGACTAATTTACACAATTTTACATATAAAAAAACAGGTAAACATAAAATGTTCACCTGTTTAATTGTTATGATATTTTAATTTAACTATTTATAAAATCACTAATTATATTAGCAGCATTCAACAGCATTTTGGGTTTAGCATGAGTATATTTTCTTGAAGTTTTATAATCTTCGTGGTGTAGGTACGATTGAATTTCTATGTCAGGTGCATTATTTTCAGCCAAAGTAGTTCCTACAGTATGCCTAATAATATGGAATCCATTAACATCCAAACCTGCTTTGTTATAAATCTTATTTATAATGTCTCTACTAGGGTTTCTGTAAGGTTTTCCTGTTTCTTCACGAGGAAACACATATCCACTTTTTTTAATACCTATATCTGTAAATATTTTATATAAATCTTCATTTATGGGGTGTTCAATAGGAATTTTGCTTTTGCTGTATGTTGCTGGAACTATTATAATATTATTCTTAAAATCTAACCACTCCCACCGCATATAATTTACATTGCTCACTCTAAAACCTGTATATAAGGCTGTATATACTAAATTTTTAAATTTTTTATATTCATCTTCTTCTAATACAGCTTTTATTAATTCTATTTCTTCCTTTGTAAGATATCTTACGTTTTCTTTAACTTCTTCTAATTTTTTAATCTTTTGGCACGGATTAAAATCAATTAAATTATCATCCATGGCTAAAGTGTACGACCTGCTTAAAAAACTCACATATTTATTTATTGTACTATTTCCTAAAGGTATTTTTTTTAGCCAAATTCTCCACTGTTGAACTTCTGTTTTAGTTATACTTCTAGCATCTCGCTTTAATCCAAAGAACTTGTCTAACCTATCAATTTTCTCAGAAGGCTTTCTTTGCCTATTTTCGACACTATTGTTGATAACATAAATATCTGTAAGTTGTTTTAAAGTAATAGGATTGTTAACTTTTAAAATCCCTTTTCTCTGCAATCTTCTTTGTGCTAGATAATCTGTACGAATTTCTCTTGCTTCACTTTCTGATTTAGCCTCATAAACAGGAATCTTCTTGGATTGTCCATTTTCTTTAATTAGCATATACCATATGCCATTCCTGCAACCGACCCCTTTATTAAAATGTAATTCATTCTTTCGTACCATTATTACTCCTTATAAAACAGGGAGAGAAGAATCTCTCCCTTTAATCTTACTTTAATCTTTGTTTATCCATTCTTTCATTTCATCTACTCTTAGCCATAAATTTTACCTTAATTAATGTTTACAATCTAAGTATAGCGTTCATGTACGACCAATCGGGTCACTAATCGTTCAGGAATTACCTGCACAAGAATAAATTAGGTTCTGATTCAGCAATGACGGAGAAAATAACAAATTTTTAGCAAAAAACACAAGATTCAAAAAATACACCCTTTTTTCTTAAATCGACTGAAACATAGTTCTTAAAGAATTTTGGGAAAAATCCTATGGTTTTATGTCCCAAAACTTTAGATTTGGGATAGTACTATAGTGGAGAATCTTAAGTGAATTCCTGCAACTATTACCATGTAAATGAAATCGATTGACTTTAAAATCAAAATTTAAAATCTCACGCATTATTTGCTAATAAAAATAAATTAATTCTAAACTGACCCACAAGCCTCTCACGAAGAGGACTTTGTACATGGATATGAAATACCTGTTACGAATTTAAATTGAGACACGTGCCTATGGGGCACCGCAAATTTGCCAAAACCCTTCTGTGTCTTGAGTTTGTGACATTTAGAAGTAAAAACTTAAATTTAATTAAAACTTTTGCAAAAAATTTTTAATTCCGATATCATGAAATAAATTTTTGGGAGAGAGAAATGATTAAATATTCTAAGTTGAGTATGGATACAGAAATACCCTGTATGGTATGCGGAAGTGAATCTAATGTAGTGTTTGTTAAGAATATGCAGCATACTAAGAAGAATACCTTCTACATTTGTGATAAGTGCTTTAAGAGTTTTAAGGCTGATATGCAGAGCGGCAAAACAAAAGAATACAAAGGTGAAGATTTAAGCAGGTTGTTTAAGTAATATAGGCTTTCTAATCAATATTAAAAAGTTTACTTGATATTGCAATTACTACAACCTGAACCTCCCTATCTCTATTTATATTAGTAAGACCAAATTTAGTATATATTTTTTCTATTTCGTTATCGGTTATGTTTAAAGAACTCATAATATTACTTTTATCTTCACCTTTAGCAATATTTTGAATATACTTCAATTCTTTTTCAGATAAATCTACTTCGACTA
>JAEEHV010000051.1 GCA_016280955.1 Candidatus Gastranaerophilales bacterium
AGCATTTCCCTAAGAGAGGGGGCCTTACTTCAAAGTTTTCCTATGGATTTTGAATTTAAAGGAAGCAAAGTTGATGTCGCTCGACAAATTGGAAATGCTGTTCCTCCACTTTTGGCAGAACAAATAGGAAAAAGTATAATAAAATCTTATCAAAAAAGGAAATAAATAATGTCCTTTGAAGCAACTATTCGAACATATTTACGCGAATATCAAAATGAGTATAAAGCCGCGCTTCGAGGTGGTGAACACACTCCGGAATTGTCATTTCGAGTTCCGATGCATAAAATGTTCGGATCTATTGCTAAAGATTTGAACCCAACTGTTAATTGTGATGTGATTTTGGAACCCAGAAATCAGGGAAGAATGGGACGTCCAGATTGGCGTATTCATGACAAGATATCATTAGGTGTTTTTGGATTTATTGAAGCTAAAAGCTTTTCAGAAAATCGCTTTGATATTGCTCCATATCAGAAACAGATTAAGCGATATCTTGCAATTGGACACAAGCTTATCATAACCGATGGAATAGATTTTGTTTTTTGTTTTACACATAATCCTAAAATTGTTTCTATAATAGACAAGTCAAAATTGAATGTTTCAGATTGGTCTTTGCTTTCAATCAATTCTAATTTTAAATATTATATGGAGCAATTTTTCTCCAAGCCGATTCCTCAGCGAATTAACGAAGAAAAACTTATTGGGCTTATTGCTGTTAGAACAAGGATTCTTGCTGACGATATTTACGAATTTGCTGATTTGTCTGTAGATGTAGCTAAAAATGACGAAGAACGTCAAATTATAAAGCTTTTATGCGGATTAAAGGCGGTCGTGTATAATCATAATGATCAAAATTTTAGGACCGAAAAGGTCTTTGCTGATTTTACGGCACAAATCATTATGTTTTGTTTACTCTATGCACATAGAGTTTTTTGTTCAAGCTCTGATACGCCCTTAGTAAAGTCTCAAAAAATTAGGGACTATGCATTTAAAAATATTATAGAAGGTGAGGACCTTTTACCTTTTAGAAATTTGATGGTTTATCTTCGGGATAATTCTGGTCTAAGTACTTTTATTGGTCAGTGGGTTGATGAGTGCATTTTATTTTTGTCATTCGTACAAATGACTGATTACCAAATAGTCAATCCTGATTATCACCATTTGTATGAGCTATTTTTGAATAAATTTGATAAAAAAATGCGTTCTCGTTATGGTGCATTTTACACCCCAAAATTGCTCACCGAATTTGTAGTACGACTTGTTGATAAAATTGCTACAGATCAATTTGATGATAAAGGCATTTATAATAATGGGAATACAATAATTGATCCTTGCTGTGGAACGGGCTCTTTTCTTGAGCAGATTGTGGAGAATGATAATTCTGATTACGTGTATAATTTGTGTGGGTTTGAAATTCTTCCAGCCCCTTATATGTTAGCAAATTATAGAATGGCTCTTGTCAAGAGTCGTTGTCCAGATCGCAAGCAAGAACTACATATTATTCTGACAAATACATTGAGCAATTATCTACTTGGGGATGATGCTGATGCTAATTCGATTGAAGGGAGGGAGTCCATCAGAGCAAAGAATTTAACTTCTCGACCGTTGAAACTTATTATAGGAAATCCTCCGTCTTCTAATTCAAAGAAAGTAAATGATTCGGGTGAATTTAGGCAAATTATTGAAATGATGGATGATTTTCGTCCTCCAATTGAATGTCGTCATGCTCGACAAAACACACAAAAACAAGTCACAAATCCTTTTATGCAATTTCTTCGTTGGAGTTGTCAAAAGCTGTCAAAATCTAATACCCATTCTATATTAGCGTTTATTGTTCCTCTTTCTTTTTTAGAGAATGAATCTTATCAATATGCAAGAAAATATCTTATTGAATATTTCGCTGATGTTTGGATAATTGCAATTGATGCCGACGTACGAGCTAAAAGTCGTGGGGAGAATCTTTTTAAAGTACAGCAGGGAAGGGCGGTAATTGTTTTAACAAAAAAATATGGCGAAGCAAGATCAATAAGGAATTTTAATTATATTAATATATCTAAAGTAGATAAAGAAGAAAAAGAGTCTTTTTTATCAAGGGATATTAATAAAGTGATGGGATGCTTTAAATCCTATCCTGTAAATAATAACACGTATTCGTTTGTACCGCCTCGTTATTTTGACAGAAATCTTTATATGAAATTTTGGCCTATTAGTGCAACAAGTGAAAATCTAGGTGTTTTTCAGAAACAATGTTCTGGGGCTAAAATGGCGCCAACAGCACTCCTTACACATGTAAATGCATTTATGTTGAAACGCCGCAGTCAAGAAATTGAAAAAAAAGGTATTGTATGTGCTCATGAGTGGATTGATGGACAGGATAAATCTGTTGTTGATGAAAAAATAAAGGCTTTTTGTGATGCTTTGGGCTCTTTGACAAAACGAAAAAAATTAGTATCAGTTCTTGAGGATTATATTCGTCCATGTTCATTCCGACCCTTCGTGAATTCGAATGCGATACTTTGCAAAACTGTTTTTGAATTTCAGGCTGGAGTGGGTGGATCCGGAGCTCGCGACCGTCCGGAGATTAAGGCTATATATGACTCTCCTGAAACTATAGGTTTTTCTTTGGCTCATGCGCCGAAAGATTTAGACGAAAAGCTCGAACGATTTACTTCATTTTGTTGGTATTTTCCTGACAATGATTTAAGTAGACGAGGAAATGCACATATTTATCTTAATCAGTATATAGGGGATAAAAAAAAGAAACAACCTGATAATAACATTAATCAATCGTTGCTCAATTTTTTTTCCAATTTGACAGGAATATCATCATTTGATTGTGCAAGAAAAATGGTTTTTTATTCATATGCTATTTTTTGTTCACGGGTATATTTAGAAGAATTCTATGGGGCACTCTATGTTGTAAATCAAACTGAAAATCGGGCACGAATTCCTATGGTCCGTGATTCCGGGAAATTTTTACTTTTGGCAGAATTTGGAGAACAGTTGGCAACTCTTGAGAAAAATAATGTTGCAGTAGAAAATATTCTTCAATTAAATTATGACGATTTACTCAATCAAATTCACTCAGGATTTCGTCTTGATCATAGTTGGAGCAGTTCCCAAAGTCCTTATGATGAAGAAAATGAGTTGCTAATTATAAGGGATGTAAACAAGCAAGAAGATACTGTCAAAATTTATTGCCCAGTCGCGTTACAACAGTTTACTATAGCCGGATACAACGTAATTAAGGATTGTTGGTTAAAATTTCATTCTTACCGATATACTCATTGCGATTTTTCCAAGAATGAATTTAAAGAATTACTTGATTTGCTTAACAAAATGGCAAAGCAAATACAAATAATCTCTGAAATAGATAAGATTGTTAAAGATATTGTAAAGGGCAATATACCTCTTTTGAATTACAACGATTTTCAATAACAAGGAATGATTTGCGGCTGCTTATTCAGCGTTAGGGATTGTGCCCCCTTGGGGCGGAGACGCACTTGCGCGGCTCCGTTTTAACAGTGCTGCGGGCGGGCCGCCAGGGCCGACCGGTGCGCGTTAAAATATAGCCCGACCCGGCGGGAGCCGGAGAACGCCCATAAAAGGCCTTTTCTCGCCTATGTAGAGCCACTTAACAAGGAAAAAGGATATATTTTAACTGAACAAGTAATGAATATGGTTGTTCATGAACCCGCTAAAAAACATAAAGAGATTTCAAATGAAAGCAGAAGATGTGATAGGAACAATCGAAAGCGTTTTAAACAAATTTGACGCATCTAGTTTTATGTTAAGAATGCGCAGAATACATGATATAGAAAAAACTAAAAAAAAGTGGTCAAAGAAAAAGTGGTTAAAGCATGTAGATTCAAGAAAAAAGGAAAATGTAAAAGAAAGACTACAAAAAAAACTAAAAGAAAAATTAGCGGAGGCGTTTAAGACTACTTATCCTGATCTTAAATGGGGTATAGAACATCCATTAAACGATTGTGGGGATTCTGCCGACATTTACGCTTCTGATTTAAGAAAATATCCTAATTTAAAAGATTCTCATGATTGGGAAATAATCATCGAAATTGACACCGCAAGAGCAGACCAAGTTGGGAAAAAGTTTGTTTCTCGTTTTGCCCATATTTTAAAAAAACAGCCGAAGAACGTTGTATATATGGTATTGTGCTATTATAGTAAAACCTATAATAAAAAATCTAGTGAAGATTTTAAAATAAATGACGAATGCAGAAAGTATATTAATTATGGGGAAGAACTCCTAAAAAAAGTTCATGGCAATGCGTTCTTCATTAGCGCATTTGTTGATAATGATAAAATAGAAATAGAAAAATTACCGCAGTTTCCAGCCACACCAAGTAGCGCACAAGTGTAAAATTTTCTTGCTCCCCTAGCCAAGATTCCGGATATTAGGTACATTAACGCCCGACGCATCTCGCTGTACAAAGGCGAGGTGCGTTTTTGCGTTTATCGGCTTTCCGTTTTTGCAAAAACGCCTCTAACATCAACAAGCCGCAACATGCGGCAAATGGAGGCTGCATGGCTACGAAAGTTTTGGTTAAAGAATGTCAATACGCTGAATTTAAACAGTCTTGGCAAGATGAATACCTGAAATGGGTGTGCGCCTTCGCAAATACCGAAGGGGGGGTCTCTCTTTATTGGCGTCGAAGATGACGGCCGCGTTTGTGGTGTCAAGAACGCCCACCGGCTTAGCGAAGATATCCCCAACAAGATTCGCAGTACAATGGGCCTTGTTTGCGATGTGAACCTGCTGGCCGATGGTGACCTGGATTACTTTGAAATCAAGGTGGACAAGTATCCGGTCCCGATTAGCTACAGGGGCCGCTATTACAAGCGTTCTGGCTCCACGGTGCAAGAATTGAGCGGTGTCGAGATAAACAAGTTGACTTTGTTCATGCAGGGGCGCACTTGGGATTCCGTTCCTGTTCCCGGAATTTCGACGAAGGAGTTGGATCACGGAGCGCTAAAGTTGTTCAGGGAAAAGGCCGTCGAATCGCAGCGCTCGATAAAAAGGCTGCCGGTGTCTCGGTGCAGAATCTTCTCCAGAATCTCCGCTGCACCGAAGGTAGCCATTTGACACGGGCGGCCATGATGTGTTTCCATCCTGACCCGGAAAGCTGGGTTACGGGAGCGTATATAAAGATTG
>JAEEHV010000052.1 GCA_016280955.1 Candidatus Gastranaerophilales bacterium
GCCCAGGGCAAGCAGGACTGCCTGTTCCTCGGCAACCTCGACAGCATCCGCGACTGGGGCTACGCCAAGGATTATGTGGAATGCATGTGGCTCATTTTGCAGCACGACAAGCCCGAAGACTTCGTTATCGCGACCGGCGTTCAGCACACCGTCCGTGAATTTGCGACGTTCGCGTTCCACCACGCAGGCATTGAACTCCGCTGGGAAGGCGAAGGCGTCCACGAAAAGGGAATCGATATTGCTACCGGCAAGACCGTCGTCGCCGTCTCTGAAGATTTCTACCGCCCGACCGACGTGGTGAACCTCTGGGGCGACCCGACCAAGGCCAAGGCCGAACTCGGCTGGAACCCGCAAAAGACGACGTTCGAAGAACTCGTGAAACTTATGGTCGAAAACGACATGCGCAAGGTCGCCGCCGACGATGCCGCAAGCCGCGTACGCACGAACCTGGCCGAATACCTCGAAAAGGGTCTGGTGAAGTAAGAGGGGAGGGTGGTTGCTTTGGGACGGTACAATCTTGTCAAGGCAACCGCCTTATTTGTTGTTCCCGATTTGTTCGGAAATCTCCTTTTTTGTAAATCCAACGGTTTGCAAAATGGTGAATATTGCAAACCGTTGGTGACAGAGTATCGGGCGGCGGGATGATGGCTGACTGTGAACATTTTATAACTAGATTACAATTTTTTTTGTCTGTTATTTAAATGCGAATAAGGGAAATATATAGGTATATTTGGAGTTCCCAAAAGTGAAAAAATATTATCCTGAATATTCGATTCTTAGAGTTCTTACTATATTGCTAGTCATTTTTGCGCAGCATAGTTTTGCACCGTATTTAAGAGCTTGGCATTTTGTTGATGTTCCGGATAAAATCCTGCTTGTTTATCAGTTTATTGTGGATGTTGTTAGTCTGTGGACAATGCCCTTGCTGATGTTTGTTAGTGGCTCTCTTTTTTTTACATTAAAACATAATGACGGTAAATACAATTCTTTTGTTTTTTTTGCTGTTAATAAAATAAAGAGATTGTTGTTGCCTGCCATTTTATGGGGTGGGGTGTTCTCGATTTCTTTTTGTGAAAAAATAGATGTTATGCGATTGTTTCGTGGTTGGAACCATTTGTGGTTTCTGCCTAGTTTGTTTTGGTGTTTTGTTGTTGCTTTTTTCTTCTTAAGGCCTATGCAATCTGATAGAAAAATATCAGTTGTATTTTTACTCATTTCATTACTGTTAACGTTTGTTCCATTTCCAAGAGTATTGGGATTGGATGCTTTCAGTTGGTACTTTTTTTATTTTTTATTTGGTGTGTTTTATTCCATTAACAAATCAATAATAGATGTGTTTTGGGAAAAGAATAAGATTGTTTTATTGTCTACGTCTATTTTATTGCTTTTGGTATATGTCGTTTGCAATAATGATTTCTTGAAAGGATTGATGCCTGATATTTCATCAACTTATTTAAAACTTTTAGGAAAGTTTCTAGTACCCGTGAGAATTTTGACATTCTGTTGGCTTGTTTGCAAATTTACGGCTTCGCATAAATTGCCTCAATGGTTCTTGGTTTTGGATAAATATTCTTTTGGCTGTTATATTTTTCACATGTGGCTGATGTGGCTTGTCTTTAAATATAATGTTTATGATATACGTGTGTTTGCTGCTAGTCATTATATAGTCTTTCCCTTGATGTATGGTGCTTTGTCTTTTGTTATGTCAATGGGAATATCTTTTTTGTTAAAAAGTAATAAAATAACAAGAAACTTAATCTAATATGTTTAAGGCAAATTTAATAATAAAGAATACTATGTGGTTATATGCTCAAATGGCTATAACTATGTTTACGTCTTTATATACAACTCGCCTTATTCAGAATGCGCAAGGTGTTGTTACTAAAAGGATGAGTAAAAAGCTTCATTATGCCCCATGTAAATAACAAACGAGTTTTAAAAAACACTTTGTTTCTATATGTTAGAATGCTACTAGGATTGGTAGTGTCTCTTTTCACTGCGAGGGTGATTTTAGAAACATTAGGTGTTGTTGACTACGGACTGAATGATGTTGTTGGTGGAGTCGTTTCTCTTTTCTCTTTTATCCAGGGCTCGTTATCTTCTTCAACATCTAGGTTTCTCTCATACGAATTGGGAAAACAAAATGGTTCTGTTATATCCAAAACTTTTTCAAACGCGTTTTTTATACACCTTGTTTTTGCAGTGATGATTATTTTTTTGGGGGAAACAATTGGATTATATGTTGTAAATTATGTTTTGAACATTCCTGAATCGAGATTTTTTGCTTGTAATGTATTATGGCAGTTTGTTCTCTTTAGCACCTTTTTATCGATTATTCAAGTACCAATGAGTGCGTTAGTTATTTCATATGAACGAATGAATATATTTGCTTATATTGGTATATTTGATATTTGTGCTAGATTAGGCATTGTATTTTTAGTGAAATTTTCGCCCTTTGATAAATTGATTTCATTGGCTTTGTTGAATGCCGTTATTTCATTGCTTGATTTTCTTATATATTTGATTTATTCTAAAAGAGAATTTCCTGAAGTGGCATGTTTTTTTTGTGGAAAAGATTCTGTTGTGATAAAAAAAATGCTGGGCTTTACAGGCTGGAGTATTGTCGGTTCTTTGGCAAACATGTTGAGACATTCGGGATTAAATGTTCTTTTGAATATATTCTTTGGCCCTGTCGCGAATGCGGCCAATGCAATTGCTTTTCGTGTTAATACCGCAATTATGGGATTTACCAGCAATTTTACCACAGCGGTAAATCCTCAGATAACTAAATCATATGCGGCGGAAGAATATGAAGATATGAAAAATTTGATTTTTAGATCAGGTAAATTAACCTATTATATGTTAATGTTATTGTGTTTTCCTGTGATTTTTGAATGTAATTACATTTTGCATCTTTGGCTTGGTAGCCAGGTCCCCGAATCAACAGTCGTTCTAACTAGACTTGTTTTGATAATATCCATGACTGAAACATTTACGTATTCAATAGGTTGTGCAGTACAGGCTACAGGAAATATTAGAAATTATCAAATTGTAGTTAGCGGAATTAGCTTAGCCATATTCCCTGTGTCATGGGTTTTATTTCATTTTGGTTTTCCTCTTTATTTTGGATTGGTTGTGTATTTATGCTGTAGTATTGTTGCTCTTCTGGCAAGAATGCCTTTTGTTAAATTGTTGTTGAACATATCTCCTATGGAATACATCAAAAAAGTTTTTTGTAAGGTATTACTTGTGTCTATAGTTGCTGTTATTGTTCCTGTATTGATTTATGCTTGCATTGATGAATCTGGCTTACGTTTCATTTTAACGACTGTTTCAACTACAATATTTTCTTCGATATGTATTTGGTTTTGGGGTATGGACTATGATGAGAAAATATTCGTAAAAAAAATCGTTTTTAAGGTTGTAAGACGAAAGTGATTACTTATCCTCAATTACCTGATCATTCCCTTTGCTGTGGATGTGGAGCTTGTATAGATGCTTGCAATAAGTCTGCTTTATCTTTAAAGGAAGATAAAGATGGTTTTTATAATGTTATTTTGGATAAAAATAAATGTATTGGTTGTAAAGTCTGTGAAAAACAGTGCCATATACTGAATCAAAATCGTATTGTTAGAAGTTCCCCCAAAAAAGTAAAGCCATTGGCAGGATGGAGCCTGGATGAAGACATAATTCGTAGAAGTGCTACAGGTGGGATTTTTACTCAAATTGCCTATACGATGCTGCAAGAGGGAAATACATGTGTTTATGGAGCTGCATTAACAGATCAATCTTCTGTTGAGCATATTGAAGTCCTTGACGTTTGTGATTTATGGAAATTGCAAAATTCAAAATATCAGCAAAGTTATGCTGTTGGTATTTATAGAAAGGTAAGAGATAGATTAAAAGAAGGGAAAAGGGTGCTTTTTTCTGGAACTCCTTGTATGGTTGCTGCGTTACAATCATATTTGGGAAATAAAAGTGCCTTGAGCAATCAGTTATATACGATTGAGATTATATGTCATGGAGTTCCAACAAGTGTATTACATCGAAATGGCTTAAAAATCAATAAGGCTGCTGGGCTTTATGCATACAGAAATAAGGTCGAACCTGATGGTTGGCTTTATGGAGGTAATAATAAAGTAGGCTACAAAATGAAAGATGGCTCTGTTAAAGTGATGCCAAATAGAGTGTCTGATTTTTTGTTTAGATCTTATCTGACAATGAGTTTTTTACGTCCTAGTTGTTATGCATGTAGGTATGCGAATATTCATAGAGTTGCTGATATTACGATTGGTGATTTTTGGGGCTTTCATAAGAGTGCTCGAAAAGATGAATACTTTCATCCAATGGGTTCTTCTATAATTTTACCGAATACGCAAAAAGGCGAAATGATGATTCAAAGCTGTCCAAATCTTCATACAGTAGATGTGGCATGGCGTGATTTCCTTCCATATAATCAAAATTTGTATATGCCTTCAAATAAGGCCATTTTTAAGTGTTCGGGGCTGGTTCACTATATTGAAATGTTGCCTTTATGCATTAGGCGTATTGTGTATCAAAATGGTTTTACAAATCCGGCAATTGACAAATTGTACCAGAAAATCTATCGTATTTTATATAAGAACCTTATTAGAAAAAAAGAAACAGAATCTTTAGCTGCCGCAAACAATGCAATGATGGAGACTGAATGATGAAGACTATTGGAATTTTAACTACATATTTTGCATCAAATTTTGGCGCGGCGCTTCAACCATATGCCATGAAAAAAACATTAGAACAATTAGGCTTTGATGTTGAAGTTATTCGGTATCAACAGAAGGCTGTTTGGCGTCATTATAATCCATTTAATTTATTGAATGTTAGACGCTGCTTCCGTAAGAATCCTATTTCAACCATAATAGCTCTTTTGTGGGAGTATCCTTTAAAGTGTATTAAGGAATTGAAATTCCGAAAATTCATTCGTACATATATAACTATGAAGAGGGGCTTTGAAAAGGAATGGTCTAAGAAAAAGGATTTTTATTTTATAGGATCAGATCAGCTTTGGAGACCACAAAATACTGGTGGAAGTTTTGATGATGTCTATTTTGGTCGGTTTCGGGTGAAACCGGGGGCTAAGAAAATTTCATATGCTGTGAGTGGTGAAGCTTTAGATTATTCTGATAGAAATGTTAATTATCTAAAGGAAAATTTGAAAAATTTTGATTTCATTTCTGTTCGTGAAAAAAAACTTGCGGACGAGTTGATGCTCCACACGGGTATAGATAATATTCGTGTCACGGTAGATCCGACATTATTGTGCGATCCGAAGATATTTGATGATATTGAACAAAAACACCCGTGTCCGGGAAAAAAGTTTATTCTGTTTTATCAAATACGAGATAGTTTGCAGTTCTTGCCTAAACTTTATAAGTATGCAAGGTCGATGAACGCTGAATTAGTTGTTCTTTCGTCATATGTGAATTTTCGAATAAAACGATTTTCCATAAGAAATAAGCATGTGTTCTATTTTCCGGATGCATGTGAGGATCTTTTCCTTGGTGCGATAAAGAATGCTGAAATTGTTTTTACTCCATCATTTCATGGAAATGTTTTTGCCATATTGAATCATAAAAACGTTTATGATTTGGTACTTGATGATGGTCATGATACAAGAGCGAATGAGTTGTTAAATAGTTTGGGAATACATAATCATTTTTTGAGAGTTGATGATGAAATCCAACTATCTTCAATCAATTATGACGATGTCGAAAAAAGATTGGCTGCTGTAAGAAATGAATCAATGATGTTTGTTAGGAAGGCTTTAGGAGTATAAAATGAATAAGTATGATTATTTAATAGTTGGTTCAGGTTTGTTTGGAGCTAGCTTTGCTTACCGTGCAACCAAAGCTGGTAAAAAGTGTTTTGTCATTGACAAACGACCGCAACTGGGTGGTAATGTATATTGTGAAAATGTGGAAGGCATTAATGTTCATAAGTATGGAGCCCATATTTTTCATACATCCAACAAACGAGTATGGGATTTCGTGAATTCAATTGTGGAGTTTAATCGATATACAAACTCTCCCCTAGCAAATTACAAGGGGCAATTGTATAATTTGCCCTTTAATATGAATACCTTTTATCAGATGTGGGGCGTGGTTACTCCAGAACAAGCGCAAACTAAGATTGATGAACAGAAAGTTGAAGCTATTGCAGCCTTGAATGGGCGCGAACCTGCAAATCTAGAGGAACAGGCCTTGACTCTAGTTGGTAAGGATATATTCCGGAAATTGATTAAGGAATATACTGAGAAACAGTGGGGGCGTGATTGCAAGGAACTTCCTGCTTTTATTATTAAACGTTTGCCGGTTCGTATGGTGTATGATAACAACTACTTTAATGATAAATATCAGGGTATCCCTATAGGTGGTTATAATAAATTGATCGAAGGCTTGCTGGCTGGAGTTGAGCGCAAGACTAGCGTAGATTTTTTTGCTGAATATAGGAATAATTGGAAAAAAATAGCAGACAAATTGGTCTATACCGGTGCAATAGATGAATACTTTGATTATCGATTGGGTAAGTTGGACTGGCGTACGGTTAGTTTCAAAACGTATGTGGAAAATGTGCCGAATTTTCAGGGAAATGCTGTTGTGAATTATACCTCCCATGATCAACCTTATACTCGAATTATTGAACATAAACATTTTGAAATGTTTGGTCAATCTGTCTATGATTGTCCTAAGACTGTTATTTCTGAAGAATACTCTACAGAGTATAAGAATGGAATGGAACCATACTACCCAGTGAATGACGACCGTAATAATTCCTTGGCTGAGGAATATCGCAAATTAGCCGCTGTTGAAAAGGATGTCCTTTTTGGTGGCCGTCTTGCTCAGTATAGGTATTTTGATATGGCTCCTATTATTGAACAAGTGTTGAACTTAAGAAATATTTAAAGGAATCAATTATGAAATCTGTAGCAATAATTGTTGTAACTTATAATCGCTTAAATCTTCTTCGAGAAGAGATTGATGCTCTTCGCAAACAGACTTTTACAGATTGTCAGATAATTGTCATAAACAATGGTTCTACGGACAATACTCTAGATTGGTTGAATAATCAGTCGGATGTCATCACGATAACACAGGAAAATCTCGGTGGTGCTGGTGGCTTTTATACTGGTATGAAATATGCTGTAGAAAATGGCTATAAGTTTTGCTGGGTAATGGATGACGATGTGATATGTGAGTCGCATGCATTAGAAGAATTGTATAAGGCTTATTATGCAAAGGAAGGTATTGGATTTGTTTGTAGCAACGTAGTCGGTATAGATGGACGTCCTATGAATGTGCCAACCGTTGCAGTTAAATTGGCTGATAATGGATATCCTGATTTTATGGACTTAATTGAAAAATCAATGATTAGGGTATCTTGTGCAACTTTTGTTTCTGTATTTTTGCCTACAAATATTATCTCGTTAATAGGTTTGCCTTATAAGGAGTATTTTATTTGGGGGGATGATACTGAATATACAGAAAGAATTGCGTCCAAATATCCTTGCTATGTTGCTGGTTTAAGTAAGGTGGTTCACAAAAGATCTATACAAAAAGGGTTAAATTTTTTAGATGAAGTAAATCCAACTCGATTGAATTTTTATTTCTATAAATATCGTAATATTGGACATCGTCTTAAGCTAAAAGGCGAAGGTCTAAGTGCTTTTTATTGTGAATATATAAAATATATTATTAAATTATGTTTGAAAAGAAAATGGAAGCATGCTAAAATAATCTGCCGGGCTTTATTAGCTATAAATGGATTTCGACCGCAGATTATGTATCCTCAAAAGCCTGAGTGATGCCTATGTGAAGAAATCCTATGTGAACTTCTGGCTGAGGGAAATAGTAAATGAAAGTTACGTTAGTCTCATTATTGAATCCGCTTGATAGAATTGCACGTAGTGGAGTTGTAGTATTGTGGAAAAAAATCTAAAAAAGAGTATGGTTTCTGTTATAATAACTACATATGGAAGATCCATTTTCCTTGAAAACGCTATTAAGAGTGTTTTATGCCAAACCTATAAAGATTTTGAAGTCATTGTAGTAGATGATAATGCTGAACTGCCTGAAATTCGGTGTCAAATAAAGAGTATACTTCAAAAGTATCCAAAGGTGAAGCTCGTTTTAAATGAAAAAAATATGGGTGGAGGGCTATCTCGAAATGAGGGTATTAAGGTTGCTAAGGGTGAGCTAATATCCTTTCTTGACGACGACGATACCTATTTCCCAGAAAGGCTGGAACGATGTGTTGATGCATATGATAAACAACTTGATAAAGATTATGTGGGACTTATATATCATCAAAGTCAATCAGTTGATGTTAATGGTCGATTTTTGTGTGTGAATTCAACTGTTTTAGAGAAAAAACCTTTGGCCCAACTGCTAAAGGAAAGTTGTATCGCGGCCACTTCTCAGTGGATTGTTCCCAAAAGAGTTTTTTTTCAAGTTGGAATGTTTGAAGATACTCCATGTAAGCAGGACTCTACGATGATGCTGAAAATTATTGGGGGTGGATTTCGTGTTGTTTGTGTTAATCAAGTTCTGAGTAATTATCTTGTGCATAATCAAGTGAAAATAAGTGGTAATCCAAGACGGAATATAGATGGTCTTTTGTTTTATAGGAATCTTGCGAGAAAGTACTATGCAAAACTTTCTAAATCTGAAATAGAAGCGAGTGAACGGAGATTTGCTAAGGATTTGTTAGTTAATTATTCGGCTATTGATGATAGGAATAGTGCTATAATTGAATATAGAAACTATAGTTTAAATAATGCAAAATTTGTTGAAGAACTTAAAGGATTTTTCATAATTTTGTTTGGATCATTTCGAGTGTCATTTGAATGTATACTACGTTCCCTTCTTCATCGGGTAAAAAGGCTGATAAGAAAAAATTAGGCTTTTATGAAGTTTTATTCTATTAATAAAGTCATACTTGTCGTTCTCATTTTCTTTGGGATGAACGTTTTAACGTATTGTGGCGTTAATACTAATTATGCTCAGTTTTTAATTATGGCTTTGAGTATGATTTCTTTATATCAGACTAGAGATGTGTGGAAATTCGATGGAACCTATGTATGGTTGCTGTTGTTCGTTTTTGTCTTTGCCTGTTATAAGTTGATAACAGATAGTGATGAAGGAACACGTTATCTTCTACTTGCTGTTATTGGTGCTCCTTTGTTAATAGGTTCCTTTTTGTCTCCTGAAATGTTGTCAAGTATGGAAAATGTGAGCTTTTGGAAAATTGTACTTTCAATTGTTGTTTTGGGGTATATTGGTGAAACTGGGTTGGCTCTTTATGAACATTTGCAAGGACATAGTGTGTTTGGTTGGGTTGCAGGCCGGGTCGAAAAAATTTCAGTTACTGGTGTTGCGGATTTTCGAAGTACAGGGTTATATGGACATCCTTTATACAACGCATTGATGGTTAGCATCGCTATGACTTTTTTTCTAATCTCATCTTTAAAACTCAAGTACAAATTTATGTTATGGATGATGGGGTTTGTAGCCGTCCTTTGTTTTAATGCTCGGGCTGGCATTGTTATGAATGCTGCTGTATTGGCTGTTTATCTGTTCCATAGTGTATTTATTAATCAGAATATAAAACCTTCTGTAAAAATACAGGTTGTTCTTATTGGACTGGCTGTTTTTGTTTTCGGAGCTTTTTTGTTGGTGAATGGGAACTTTGGTGGTCGATTGATTCAAATGGGTTTATTTGATGATGGAAGTGCGCAGGTTAGAGTTGACATTTGGGAAGTCTTTAAATATTATAGTATTGGGGATTTTTTCTGTGGAATGGATCATAGGCAAATTAGTATGATACTTTATAAGTTGGAACTTAGTGCGACGGAAAATTTTTGGTTAGATTGGTTGTTCCGTTTTGGAATAATATTTTTGATTCCTTTAAGTATACTGTATTGTAGGTTTATTTCAAAGGAAATGATTGGTTATCCTTTGTTTAGTAAACTGCTTGTTTTGATTTCTTTTTTGATGATTGCTTCGACGAATAATTCGTTGTCTTCAAATTTTATGGCCCTATTTTATTTTCTTTTACTAACAAGACTTTTTCATCCTAAATATTTTGAATTATTTGTAGGTGAGAAATTTTTGGATAAATCACATTTTTAGTTATTGAGGAATAAATGATTCAAATAATAATTTTCTCATTTAATCGAGCTCTTCAGTTAGATACATTACTTAGATCTCTGGTAATGCATTGGAAATCACCTGATTATTGCGTTGATATAATATATAATAGCTCTGATGATTTTTTTCAGAATGGTTATGATATTCTTATTGGTAAATATGGAGCTGAAAAAAGAATTAGTTTTCATAAGGAGTCAGCTTGCGATAAATCATATAGTATAAAAGAGTTGTTTAATCTATATAATTTGAAAAAAATAATGGAGCATCCTAAAATTAGGAATCCACGAAGTAATTTTAGATCTTTGCTCATTGATATATTGCAAAAAAATACTGCTGAAAATGTGATGTTTATGACGGACGATGCGATGTATATAGATGATGTTTCTATATCGCAAGATATATTAGATTGGCTGAAAAAGGGTCCTAAGGATCGTCAATATGTATTGCGCTTTGGAATGAATACAAATGATAGACCTGATTCAGTTTGTCTCAAAAATGATTATTTGGAGTGGCGCTTTACCGATTATGCTTTTGTTTCGGATTGGGGGTACACATTTTCTGTAGATGCTCATATTTACGATAAAAACTTGATTATTCATTATTTAAAAAAGTATGTTTTCATAAATCCGAATACCCTTGAAGGATTTGTATCAGCAAGGATGCGAGAACACAAGGACGCGAATTTTGCAAGATGTGTGATGAATCCTAAATTATTGAGTTTTCCAATAAATATGGTGCAGACTGAAATTGGTAATGAATCCTGCGATGTTGATTGTAATTATTTAAATCGAAAGTTTATTGAGGGGTATACATTAGAGTATCCAATCCCCGATCAGATAAAGACTTTTCAGGTGTATCCTGATTATCTGATGTTAAAAAAGGATGAAATCGTTGAAAAAAAATATATAGGAAAGCCAAAACGTAATGAAGTATAGTATTATAACTCCTGTATATAATCGATCCGACTGCATTGA
>JAEEHV010000053.1 GCA_016280955.1 Candidatus Gastranaerophilales bacterium
ATCTTGGCGTTCTGAATACTCTGTGCCTGGTATTCTACGTCGTGCATTCGTGCTGTAATTGTTAGCAAGCGAGCTTGCGATGCCGCCATTCCCATAGATGTTGTTCCTTGTATTGTCCCTTTGACATGATTTACGGCAATTACAGGGCAAAACTTTAATATTTTAATATAAATTGTTACAAAAATTTACAAAAAAAATTTAATAATTTCGAAACGAAATTATTAAAATTTTTACACACTTATGTTTTTATATTTATAACCCAAAATACAACCTATTTAACTGAGCAACACTCATTGCACCAAGACGTTGTTCTTCCATCTCAGCTCTGACTGCATACTCAGACTCGTCCACGGGTTCTATTACTTGTACACCTATATTTTGAGTGTTCTGTGCTGACTCTTTATTCTGAATTTTGCTGACCAGTTCGGTTTTTGCCTGTGTCAAACGCGCGGTATCAGTATTCTTATCACCGGAAGGAGTAAGCCCCAAACGTCTCATTTCCCCGATTATCCTAAGATATTCGGAGTCAATATTATATCCGCTTGCAGCACTTATTACCGATAACAAAATAATCTCCTGTTCTGTAAATTTTTGTAAACTCTCTATATATCCTTTAATTCCACATGGGAACTTTATTATAACAATAGTATATAAACATCTTTACAAAAATTAATAAATGCGTTAAAATATCATAATGTGAGGTTAATATTTCGTAACATTTTAACAATTTAATTTGTTCAACAATATTATTTGAAATATAATATTGAATGTACGACAAGATTTTAACCATAAAATTAAGCAATTTAGGAAAAATGGAACTATGAAAAAACATTTAAGTTATTTAATCGCAGTTTTTTGTTTCTTATCAATGTCGCAGGCTAATGCAGAAATTCCATCAGCAGCGACTATGGGAGGATACAATCCCGGAGCTTACAATACTACTGACATTCAGAATGCACAGTATCACCAGCTTGATAAGAGTTATGTTCAATCCTTAGACGATGTTACAAAGGATGAACAAATTTATGATGCGACTGTTGAAGAAAATTATGCAAGAGAAGGTTCTATATACAACCCTCACTTCATGCTTGAAAAGGTAATTTTTGAAGGAAATACCGTAAAAGATATTAAGGAAGAAGATCTTCAAAAACTTGCACTTGAAGCTTTAGGTGAAGATGTATATTTTGATGAACTTCTTGAAGTTTGTTCGAAAGTAACAAATTTATACCGTTCAAAAGGTTATTTAACATCTTATGCAACAGTTCCGCCACAGAGAATTGTTGACGGTGTTGCAACAATCAAGATTGTTGAAAGTAAAGTCGGCGAAATGAACATCGAAGGCGAAAAATGGACTCGTGAATGGTATCTGAAACATATTATCATGGGTAAAGCAGGCTTAAGAGAAGGCGATGTATTTAATGCTAAAAACCTGCAAAGAGCCATGAAAGAAATTAACCGTGAAGATTATGTTCAGGTTCAAACCGAAATCGAAAGACAAAAAGACGGTGATGAAAATACTCAGATTACGCTGAACGTAAAAGACAGATTCCCGATTAACTTTGATGTTAATTATGATGACTACGGTCGTTCTTATACAGGTGCTCAACGTGTATCATTCTTACTTGGTATGCATAACCTGACCGGTTTAGGTGATAAAATATACGGCGGTTCAATTATTTCATCCGGTTCAACAGGCTGGATGGCAGGATACAGCTTACCGGTTTCTTCATACGGAACTCGTTTGTCTTTTGACTTCAACGATTCTCACGTAAGATTGGGCGGTCCTTATAAAGGAATGGGTGTAAAAGGTAACGCACAAAGTTACTTCTTTAAATTAACCCAGCCGATAATTCAAACAGCTAAATCAGATTTGGTATTCTATACAGGTTATGATTATGTTAACGCAAATACTTCCTGGATGAACAACACACCAAATCCGGAAAGATTATCTACATATAACTTACACGTATGGCGTTCAGGTTTATATGGTATGACTGATGACAGTTACGGTCGTTGGATTGGTAACTTAGGTATCGACTTCGGTATGGGCGGTGACGGTCACGGTGCTACTCAGGATACATCATTCTTCAAGTTAACCGGTGGTGTTACACGTGTTCAAAGACTTACTGCAAGAACAGCAGGTATCATCAGAGTTAACGGTATGTATTCACCGAATAAATTATATGCAGCTGAACAATTCCAATTAGGCGGACCTTATACATTAAGAGGTTATCAACCGGCTGAACTTATCGGTGACTACGGTGTAAGCGGTACTGTTGAATACAGATTCCCATTCCCGTTCTTAAACAAAATATCTACAAAGCTTGATGAAAGAGTCAGATTGGCAATCTTCTATGACTTTGGTTGGATTGGTGAAAACGGTGATGTTTACAATTATCCGCACGAATTCTTACACTCAGTCGGCTGCGGTACTTATCTGACATTCACGGATTGGCTCACTGCTCAACTCGGTATTGGTTTCCCTCTCGGCGAAAAATTCTACGGCGAAAGCACTGCGAGATTCTACTTCAGTGTTAACGGCGACTTTGACAGAATATTGCAGCCGAAATTCCATGACAGGGGAGCTTCTAAAACAAAACTGTAATATATAGTTTAGAATAATAAAAAACAACCTCTTTTTAAGAGGTTGTTTTTTTTATTACCGTTTATTATTTATCACAGCTTTTATAATATACCTATTACTCTCTTTTTGGCTAAGGATGATTGCATTCTTTTTTGTTACAAAATAATTGTTGCTATTTTGAAAGAGGTATATTATGAAAAAAAGTTTTTTATTATTGATGCTGAGCTTTTTTCTTGCATATTCTTATGTTCAGGCAGAAACTCAAATTGCTGTTGTTGATTTACAAAAAATCGTTTCTGAATCATCTGAAGTCAAAAAACTTAAGCAGGAGCATTCAAAGAAAATGGATGAGCTTAATAAAATCATTATTAATGCAAGAGGTGAAATTGCAAACGAAACAGATGAAAATAAAATCATAAAAATTGAAGAAAAATATACAAAAGAATTTAATACAAAAAAATCTTTATTGGAAAAAGATTACAACACCAGACTTGCTTCAATTGAAAAAAACATAAAAGATGAGATTGCAAAAAAAGCAAAAAAAGATAATTACGAGTATGTTTTTGCAAAAAGTGTTCTGTTGTATGGCGGAAAAGACATTACAAATGAAATAAACATCAAATAATTCTGATAACTGACATACACTCAACCGATTAATACAAAATATTTGTAAATCCTGTTGTTATTAAAGACAGATTATATTTATCAGCTGCCGCAATAATTTCTTTCGATGCGGACGGAACGATAATTAAAGCAATTCTGCCCTGTGCGGCAACATTTACGTCATGCAGAGAAATCGGTACATCAGATGCCATAATAGCATCTTTTGAACGGTCACATGAGTAATCAAGTGCGTATTCTGCTGATGCAGACTGCATGCCGCGCATAATGGCAGTTGTTTTTAAATCTTTGGCTATTACCGTTGCCTGAGTCTTTACATGCTTTGCAACCTTCCAGGCAAAAACAGCATCTTCTATCTGTTCAACAGTAGGTTTAATCTTTGTCACAACATTAAAACTCTCTTTATCAAGTTCGCTCAGATTTGCACCTTGTGTTATTGTTCCGAGCGGAGTTTGCAGTATAGTATTGGAAATGTATTTTTTATATTCTTTTAAAGGTGTCTTAACTGTCATATAACAAACATCGTGTGCCTCAAGGTATTCCACAGCATTTTTTGTAAAAGACGGTGCAACAACTGTATGAACATCCCGAAACATTTTTGCCAAATCACTATCTACTTCTTTTGACAGAGTTATGACTGAATTTATATAATCTAACGGATCAGAATCTATTACGCACTGCACTGCTTCACTTAATTCTTTACCCAAAGCTACGGCACAAATTCCTGTTGGTGTCGTTGTTACGGCAGCAGATACATCGTAAAATTCGCTTATAACATTTAAGCCGTTGTAAATAGCTATTATGTCGGCATAATTTGGGTTTCTGCTGATTTCATAATCTATCATTTTATCATTTTGTTCAAATTCCGCATTCTGATATTCATTCAATCCGCTGGTAATTTTTATATCTTCAGGTGTCATGTTTATATCCTCTTTTAACTAAAATATTTACTGTCCTATTGGTGCTGTATTTACCGGTATAGGAGCAAAACTTTGTGCCGGCGGTTCTGTTGTTTTTTCAGGTGTTGTTTCTGCCGGTGTATGTTGTTCTTTTTTAGCCGTATTGTCATTAGACTTAAGCGGAAACGGTTTTATCAATGACGGTATAGGGGGCATTAAAGTACGTTCTTCTGTTTCTTTCTTAGTATCCTTTTCCTGTTTATTTTTTTCTTCATCCTCTTCAACTTTGGAATCACCACCCTGAGAAATAACAGTTACCGAAGAAGCCTTAAACGGAGTTAATACAACCTCAGGATATTCAAAATCAGCATTTCCGTATTGTGCAGTTGCAACAATCATAACATCATGCCATATTTTTGCAGGAATCGTTCCGCCTGTAATACCGCCCATTTGAGAGTTGTCATCATTACCCACCCAGACTCCCGTTGCAACATCTGGAGTAAATCCTATAAAATAAGCATCTTTACTGTCATCTGTTGTTCCGGTTTTTCCTGCCGCCGGCTTACCTATATCCGCCGCCCTGCCTGTTCCGCTTGTGATAACAGTTTTTAATATTGCCGTCATAGTAGCAGCGGTATTTATGTTCAATATCTTGCTTGTTCTTGCTTTTTTGGCTTCGTATAAAATTGTTCCTCTTGATGATTCTACACGTTCTATCGCATAAGGTTCAACTTTATAACCGCCGTTTGCAAATATACCAAAAGCTCTTGTCATCTCAAATAATTTAACACTGTTTGAACCAAGTGCAATTGTATAATCATACGGTATCGGAGTTGTTATACCCATAACCCTTGCGAGCTGAATTACCGGTCTTACTCCGATTTCTTCCATAATCCTTGCCGCACATACGTTAGAAGATACCATTATTGCAGTATATAGAGGAATTTTTCCTCTGTATTTATTTCCGTAGTTCTTTGGTGTCCAATTCCCGATTTTTATCGGAAGGTCATCTATCATATCATTTGGAGAATAACCCTTTTCTATTGCAGCTGTATAAATAAACGGTTTAAATGCTGAACCTGACGGTCGCTGCGACTGAGAAACCCTGTCATATTGGCTCTTTGTATAATCTTTTCCGCCTGCATACACCAAAATTCGTCCGTCTATAGGTGAAAAAGAAAATACTGCCGCCTGGTTTTTATCTTTTGTCATTCCGTATGCTTTTAAGTTATTTAATATTGCTTCGTTCGCTTTGATTTGTGATTTATAATCAAGTGTGGTTATAACCTTCAAACCGCCATTAACTATCTCATCTTCAGTAAAACCTAATTTCTGCAAATCCTTCATTACATAATCACAAAAATACGGCGCTTTATTTGTTGCATACATTATAGGCATTGTTGAAAGTCTTATCGGTGCTTTTTTTGCAGAATCATAGGTTGCTTTATCAATATATTTCATTTTATACATTCTCAAAAGAACCTGATTTCTTCTCTTTTCTGCAAGTGTTGGATTGTTATATGGCGAATATACTGACGGTGCCTGAGGAAGTCCTGCAATTAATGCCATTTCCGGTAACGTCAGCTGGTTTAATTCTTTGTTAAAATAAATTTTTGCCGCTCCTTTAACACCGTATGCACCTGAACCTAAATACACGTTATTAAGATACATCTCAAGGATTTTATCTTTTGATATGGTTTTTTCGATTTGTGCCGCAACCTGAAGCTCCTTTATCTTTCTTGTAAAAGTTCTTTCGTTAGATAGAAACAGGATTCTTGAAAGCTGCTGGGTTATTGTACTTGCACCCTGAACAACATGTCCTGCCAGTATATTAGCAACCATTGAACGTGCTAGACCTAATAAATCGTATCCTTCATGTTTATAAAAATTCTTATCCTCTGTCGCAATAAGTGCATTCACCAGCTGTTCCGGAACATCTTTTAATTCCACGTTTGAATATGTATATGCGGCAAATGTTTTTATGACTTCACCGTCACCGGCACAGAAGGTTGTTACAATATTTGGTTTTAATGTATTCAGATTTTTTATTGGCGGCAGGGAAACAAGATAGAGTTTTAATGCCAGCAGTGCAGCCATTAAAAATGCTATAAATATAGCAACAAGATAAGAGAAAAGTTTTAAAAGAGGGTTATCAATCGTAACTTTACGATTTCTTTTCGCTCTCCCGTCGGAATAACCATATTTTGTCATATATAACTCCTTTTTCTCTCTTATTTTACATTTGAATTTTTAGCTTATCTGCCACACAATTGACTATAATTAAAATCCTGTTGTATATTGTTATTATTATTCTACCAAATAAATATTTGAAAAGGGCATATTAGTAAATAATGTTAAGTTTTTTGACGATTTTGAAAAATGAATTTCTGTCATATTTTGTACCGGAAAAAATGGAATATAAAATTACGGGAAAGTGTCTGAAATGCGGAAAATGCTGCCGGTACATGTATGCCTTTGATACATACACCACGACTGATTTTAAAATAATGCAGTTTTTATTTCCGGCATACAAAAGATTCTACATAAGAGGCAAAGACGAAGAAGGAAATCTTATTTTTGCATGCAAATATGTTACGGAAGAAGGTTTATGTTCGGTTTACGAAAAAAGATTAAAAATGTGCAGAAATTATCCGGCAAAAAAGATTTCATACCCTGGTAAACTTCATGAAGGCTGCGGATACAAAGTCGAAGACAAAAGTTTTGAATCTTATATGAAAAAACAGGCATAACTATATTATGGAAATTAACAGTCAACAAACAAATATCAATTTTAAAACAAATATAAAATTTATTTCGCCGGACGACTTTGGCAGATTGAAGCATTCAATTCTAAAATCGGGCTTTTCCAAAAATTATATTTCAGAATACAAAATTCTTAAAACAAACAAAAAATCAATGCAATGCTACAGAGTTAACAATTCCAAGTGCTGCACAACCGGTATAAGAACTTGTGTCGGAATAATGGCAGCAAGTCCTGCCGAAAAAAAGTCATCTTTTTTTGCTCATATTTTTCATTCAAATGAAAATTTACGGCAACTGTGCAGCATAAAACCCTTTATAAACGGGGAAAATGCAATCATAATCGGACAAAGACGGGATAAATATGAAGCATCCTCAAAGATTTTTGATTCTCTTGAATCAGGCTGCAAAGCGAAAAATATGCCGCTTACAATTTTGCGAGGACTTAGGTTTGGCTATGAAACCGATGCAGCATATGATGGTGATACTGATACAATGTTTTTATGTGTTTCAAGAATTTATAATAAGAAAAAATATGTCAGCAATTTTGAAAAACTTAAATTTGCTTTTTTAGATATAAAGATTGCACCTTGTGATAATGTAGAGTTTTTAAAACCGGATTCTATTAAAGAACAAAACGGAATGTTTCAGCTTTTTAATAAAATGAATAATTTGTGGCAAAAGCTGACTAAGCCGAATTAAAAATTGGAAAATATATACAATGTTATAATTTTTTACATTTTATATATGATAGACAACAATAGGAAAATATATTAAAATAATCTTATGAACGAGCTGGTGCAAATACAAAATTTAATCTACGTCATCCGTGGTCAAAGGGTTATGCTTGACAGCGACCTTGCTATGTTATATGAAGTTGAAACCAAACTGCTCAACAGAGCAGTTAAAAGAAATATAACAAGATTCCCTAAACATTTTATGTTTCAACTTACAAAAACCGAATGGGAAAATTTAAGGTGCCAAAATGGAACCTTTAAAAATGATATAAGAAAATATCTGCCTTATACCTTTACAGAACAAGGAGTTGCAATGTTATCTTCTGTTTTGCGCTCAGAAAAAGCAATCCAGATAAACATACAAATTATGGATACATTCGTTGCAATGAGAAAGTGGGCTATTGAAAATAAGGAAATAGCTCAAAGATTAGCAGAACTGGAACATTATTTTATCCAACATTGTAAAGACAACCAATCAGATATTAGAGAATTGAGGGAAGCAATTGATTTATTGATTGACAGAACAAAACCTGCAAAAATCGGTTTCAAAACCGATTAAAAATAATCAGGTATGTAAAATCTAGCAGCTCCGTTTTTATTTTTTCAAAATCAGATTTATCCCTGCCATAAAGTAATTTCTAAATTCCGCAAAACTTCTTAAACCAAAAAGAGTTTTAATTATAAACTTAGGTCTTAAATAATATCTTTTTATAGCTCTTTTGTGAAGTTCAAAAATACGTTCCTTTGAAAGTTTGTGTGCCCTGACTACCGGCTCGTAATATGAATTTGTAAAATCCGGTTCGCCTGATATAAGATGATTCAGCATGGAATACATAAAATACTTTGTTCCGGGAAGCGGATTAGCCGTATAAAAACTGATAAAATTACTGTCCAGTTCTATCGCAAATTTTATTGTTTCTTCAACGGTTTCCTCGGTTTCCCACGGAAGCCCTATTACAAAATAATTGTATATCTTTATCTTATTTTTCTTAAGAATTTTTACCGTCTTTCTTATATCGTCAAGTGTAATTTTTTTACCGATATTATCAAGAATCATCTGAGAACCGCTCTCCACACCTATACTACACAGTCTGCAACCGGCTTTGTACATCCATCCTGCCATCTCATCATCCATTGTATTTGCTCTAGTATTTGACGACCAGGTGATTTTCAGACCGCTTTCAATAATTTTTTTACATAAATCAATTGTCCACTCTCTGTCTATATTAAAAATATCCGACCAGAAAATAAAGTTTTTTATATTATATTTTTCCACACACTCTTTTATCTCGGCGATAATATTTTCAGCCGAACGTTTCCTGACCTTCATTCCGGCAACAGGTGTTGCAAGGCAGAAGAAACAATGATAAGGACAACCCCTTGAAACCTTTATTACAGCCTGAACTTTTCCGTTATCGGGACGTTTATACAAAGAATTGTCAACCAAATGTCTGGCAGGAAACGGCAAGCTGTCCAAATCTTCTATAAAAGGTCTTGTGTCATTTTTCACTGCCTGCATATTATCATCAGTATAACAAATACCTAAAATTTCATTATCTGGAACACTGTTTAAAATATCTCTGAGAGTATACTCAGCCTCACCCATAATTACGTAACTTACAAACGGATTTTCATAAGTTACGTTTGCATTATACGTTAAAAAGGGAGCACCTTTCACTATAATTTTGACTGATGGTAACATCTGTTTTGCTCTCGCCAATGTTTCCATATCAGACTTAAATGTCGGCATTGCAACATTTGCAACCAGATAATCAGGAGCATATTCCAATAAATCATTGAAAAAATTTCCGCCGATACTGTAATCATAAACTTTTGCATCATATCCGCATTCTTCAGCTATCGCCGCAAGATATAACAAATCAGTAGGCGGAAGCGGGGGTATTACAATTAAATCCTTCGTAGGCTGCTGGCACCTGTCCTCACGGTTTAAAACGGGTGAGGGCGGATATATCAAAAATACTTTTCCTCGCTTTTTATTTGTTTCTGTATCAGTCATAGTTTAAATGTCTATATAACCCATTCTGGACATAATATCAAGCTCTCTGACACCGTTTGAACCAAATAGTTTTTCTATATCCTTAACAAGTCCGCATTTTTTGTTGCAGCCATATTTAAGAATTACATCTCTCAATCTGTCTCCCTGTTCATAGTCAAACAGTCCTATTCCGCTCCACCAGTGTTTTATTCTGTTAATCAGTTTTTTGGAATCTTTTATTTCTTGTTCGCTCAGGATTGTAGGTGTTCTGCCTTCATATATATCAACACCGATATCACCATATAATTTTCTCACATGCTCAACCGAACCTCTCAGAGATTTGACTTCCTCATAAAGTGTCATATTGTAGCCGGCAAGTTTTTTTACAGGTTGAATTTTTGTCATAAGTTATTTACCCTTAATTTACTCTTAATTTACCTCTAGTTTACCCCTGATTTACCCCTTTTTCTTTAACTCTTGATGCAATTAATGATGCTGCTACAAGACATGCAGCACCGATTAAGAAGGTGTATTCCCAGTGATAATTTAATCCGTCGAATACATTAAATGAGCATTTGTTAATAAACCAGGAAACAAGTGTACAAACAAATACCTGAGGACCAGCAATAAAGATATTAAATATACCCATTACAGAACCTTCCGTACCCGGTTTAATATACTGAGAAAGCATTGCAAACGGCAGAGCACAAATACTTGCCCATCCTAAACCGGACAGGCCCATCAACACAGCAACAAATTTCGGTTCATGGCAGAATGCCATTCCCAAAAATGCCAATGCCATTGAAAGCATTGAGATAATATGAACTTTTTTGTTTCCGAATTTTACTGACAAAAATCCAATCGGAATTGCTACAACGAAACAAACTAAATTGAATATTGCAAAACAAATTGATGAAAAGTTTGTACCTGCAAGAACTGCGTGGTCGTATGAAGATTTTATTGCTTCGCTGACAGCCGATAAATCCGGCACACCGTATACGGTGTGAATTGCGTATTGTGTGAAATAAATCATCATACACATATTTCCAATCCAGGTGAAAAACTGCATCCAGCATATTTTACCAACTTCCGGAGATAATGCGAAAAAGTCTTTCAAAGATTTTATAAAATCAAATTTTTCAGTTTGTTCTTCTTCTTTAGGTTCATACTTACGTTCTTTTATAGTCATGCAAGTCCAGGTCATACCAAGCAAAAATGCCAAAGCCGCCATAATAAACTGAGCATTGATTGACATCTGATAATTGAATGCCCATTTTAAAAACGGAGCTGCCCCGGCTGCAACAACAGAACCCAAGCCTATTGCAAGACTGATATATGAATTTGCAACAGAGTGCTGTTCCTGCGGAACAACATCAGGCACCAAAGCTCTGTAAGGACCTTGTGCAATATTAACACACGCATCCAGAATCCATATCATTACCGCTGCAAAACAAAGTGCGGCAAGCGGATGTATTGTAAGGTTCATATTTGTTCCGATTGTATTTGTTATAAGCTCGGAATTCGGCAAAGCCCACAATGCCAGTGCGGACAATAAAGCACCGCCTAAAAGATACGGTCTGCGTCTGCCGAAACGTAATGTTGTTTTATCAGATAATGCACCTATCAAAGGCTGAACAACCATGCCTGTAAACGGACCGGCAAGCCATATCAGACCAAAAATAAACGGTGATGCTCCCAAATTTTCCGTAACAGGTCCCGACAAAATAATTCTCATCTGCCAGGCGAATTGCAGCCCGAAGAAACCAAGTGCAAAACTCAAAAATTTTGTTGTATTAAATTTTTTTAACTCTTCCATTTTAACCCCTCTTATCTGTCCCATACATTAATTTAAGTTTAACGGCAAAACACAATAAGGTCAATAGCAGTGAGAAATATACAACATAATAACAATTGTTATTTCACAACCGCCTGTACAATATTTGACGTAAAGTATTTATTTGCAACTTTTATTATATCAGATGCCGTAACTTCATCTATCATTTTGGTATATTTATTTAAAAAATCATACCCCAGTCCGTATGCCTCAAAAAATCCTATATTTGAAGCCTTTTCACTGTTAGTTTCCATTGCAAGAATAAAACCGCCCTTCAGTCTGTCTTTTGCATCCTGTAATTCACTGTCAGACACAAATTCTGTTTTTAACCGGTTAATTTCTTTCATAATTTTTGCACCGGATTGTTCTAACGAACTCGGGTTTGTCCCTATGTATGTCATAAAAATACCGCCTAGCATTTTGGGTGAATAATTGGAACCGAGCTGGTAAGCCAGTCCGTCTGATTCACGAATATTGCGGAACAGTCTTGAACTCATACCGGAACCGAGTATTGTATTTATAACTTTTAGGGTTACAAAATCCTTGACATCCTTTTCTCCGACTCCTGCCGTCTGCCAGCCTGTAATCAGCCAGGCGGTCTGTAAATCTTTTATTGTTTTGGATGTCGTTTTTGGCGATGTTATCCGGGTAACATGATAGTCCGAAAAATCAAATTTCTGACAGTGTTTGTCTTTAAGCATTGAACCGAATCTGTCAATCATTTTTTCTGAATCTGCATTTCCGTTAATTGATACGATAATGTTTTTCGAATCAAGAATTCTTTTATAATAATTTACGACATTTGTTCTGGTTACTGAGGGTAAAGTTTTTTCCAAAACTTTATTCGTATGGGAATAAACACTGTTTTCATATATTGAAGTCTTAAAATCTTCAACGGCAACATTCATCGGAATATCACGGCGCTGTTTAATTTTTGATAAAATCTCAGCTCGTTTCTTCTCTATTTCATAATCGTCATACAACGCATTATTCAAAACCTCATCCAAAATGTCCAAAGTTTTATCTATTTGGGCAGTTGTCGTCTGAACTTCTATTACAAAATAATCTTCTTCACAAGAAGGCTCAATTTTTATACCGTTTTCTTCCATAAGCTTTGTAAGCTCCTGAGAAGAATATTTTGCCGTACCTTTAAGCATTGTTTCCGCGGCAAGTGTTCCCTCTCCGGGAATTGTCTCAATAAATTCTCCGCCTTTAGCAATAATATTTATCGCTATTATATTATTATTTTTATTGGAATTAATTAAAAGTGTTGAACCGTTATCAATTTGATATTTTACCGTTCCGTTATGTTCGGAAATTTTTGATGCTTTATGTTTTATCTCAGCCTTATCTTCAGAACCCTTATTCTTCATTGATTCGGGTAAAACCAGAGAAATTGCACTTTTGTTTAATCCCAGATATTTCTGTGCCGCACTGCGAACATCGGCAGAACTTACTTTGTTAATTCCGTCAATATAATTTTTATACAGGTCGGAATTACCCGTCAGTGCCATTACATATCCAAGCTCTGATGCAATATTGGAAGTAGACTCTCTGGAATAATATGTATCCTGTATAATTTTATTTGCAGCAGTTTTTAATTCTTCATCCGTTATTCCGTACTTCTGTATATTTGTAATTTCTTCAAATATAGCCTTTTCCAGTTTTTCAGCTGCTTTGGGTGAAAAATTTGCAGTTATGTAAAATATACCGTCATCCCTGAAGCTTCCGTTTGATGCAGAAATTGAATGAGCGAGCCCCTTCTGCTCTTTAACATTTCTGTATAATCTTGATGATTTTCCGCCGCCAAGTATCTCCGCCAGCACATCAAGAGCAAATGTTGTATCATCAGATATATTTTCACCCCGGAAACCTATCATCATATATCCTGTCTGTGTGTCGGTATATTCCGTATTTGTCCGGCGGCTTTGAATTGAATGTTCTTTTCTGTAACTGTTTTTTACAGGCTTTTTATAAGTCTGATTAAACAATTCCTGAACTTTATTAATTGTTTTTTCCGTATCAACATCACCGATAATCAATGTTATCATATTTGAAGGTGTATAGTACTTGTTATAATAATCAAGAATTTCTTCCCTCCGCATTGTCCCGACAATATCTGCAGTACCTATTACTTTTCGCTTGTAGGGATGATAATTGTACATTAAATTATTTAAGTTATCATAAACCAGCTTTGCCGGAGAATTAATATCTTTTGATATTTCCTCCAAAACAACCTTCCGCTCCTGTTCCAGCTCCTTCCTCGGTATCTGCGGATTGAGAAGCATATCCGAATGCAATTCCATTGCAATATCAAAATCCTCTGACGGTATTGTTATATAATAATGAGTAAAGTCTTTGCTTGTCGCAGCATTAACAATTGCACCCTTTGATTCAAGTATTCGTTCCATTTCTCCTGTCGGATGTGCTTTGGTTCCTTTAAAAAACAGGTGCTCCAAAAAATGAGAAATTCCGTTATTTGTATCATTTTCGTTTATTGAACCGGTTTTTATCCAGGTATCTATCGTAACTATAGGATTATTGTGAATTTCATATATTACAACCGTCTGACCGTTCGGAAGTTTATGAATACTGTACTCCGATGCACCTACAAACATTGTAAACAAAATAATTACGACAAATACAAAAAAGTATCTTAATTTATACATCTGCAAATCCCTCATCTTATATAACTATAATAATACACTTATTTTTTAATTTCTATAGTTTAATTGTGGAATCCTGTTCATGATAAAATGCCTTTATGGCAGAAACAAATAAAAACAATTATTTTAAAGGTTTATATTTGCTCTTTTTCGTTGAAATGTGGGAAAGATTTGCATATTACGGAATGAGAGCTTTAATTGTTTTATACATGGTGCAGAATTTAATGTTCTCCACTCAAAAAGCAGGTAACATCTACGGACTGTACACCGGCTTTGTTTACCTTACCCCGATTATAGGCGGTTATCTTGCAGACAGATTTTTCGGTCAGAGAAAATGTATAACGACAGGTGCAATTCTTATGAGCTGCGGTCTTTTTCTGCTTGCGTTCGGACATAAAAATTTATTTCTGTTTTCACTGTTTTTGATGATTACGGCTAACGGTTTCTTTAAATCAAACATAAGCTCAGTTCTCGGACTTTTATGCGCAAACAATGAAGAACAAAAAGATTCCGCATATACGATTTTTTATATGGGAATAAATCTGGGAGCATTTTTATCCCCTCTTATCTGCGGAACACTTGCCGTAAAATACGGATACGAAGCCGGCTTTGCAGCATCGGGAATCGGTATGCTTATCGGGCTTTTTATATATAAAATTTTTGAAAACTCTTTTTTGGGAGATGCGGGGAAAGAGCCTTCCCAAAAACCGGCAAAAACAATTACCGAAAATAATCCGGCAACAGCCGATTCCAAAAAACAATTTTTGGCACTCGGTGCATTAATGCTTTTCACCATACCATTCTGGATATGCTTTGAACAAGCCGGCAGCTCTCTTACACTTTTTGCACAATATCAGACAAACCGAAATATCTTCGGATATATTATTCCTGCAGGTTATTTCCAGTCACTTAATCCGTTATTTATAATTATTTTTGCACCGCTTTTATCAATTTTTTGGGAAAATCTCAGAAAGCACGGCAAAGAACCTTCCTCTGTACAAAAATTCGCTGCCGCATTATGTTTGATGTCTGCAGCATATATAATAATGATTTTTGCGGGACATTATGCGGAACAAAATGCCGTATCATGTCTGTGGCTCGCATCAGTATATTTTGTAATGACAATTGCAGAACTCTGCATTTCACCTATCGGACTTTCACTGGTATCAAAACTTGCTCCGGTACAATTTCTGTCATTAACAATGGGATGCTGGTTTTTGACAAGCTTTTTCGGAAATCTTATTGCAGGTATAATCGGCGGTAAATACGAAACATTACCGCACACAACACTGTTTGGAATATTTGCGGTAATATCGGCAGCTGCCTGCATTATTCTTCTGCTATCTATCCCGAAATTTGAACAAATTATGAAAAAGAAAATTTAAACTCTGCTATTTCTTTTTCTTTTCTTCTTCTTCGGCAATTTTATCGATTGTATCACCGAATGCACCTGCAGCAGCAGTTCCGCCGGCCGCTAATGCAGCTATTAAAAGAGGAACACCTCCGGTTGCAAGATTCCACAAACCGAATCCAACCAATCCTACCGCACTGCCGATTCCTATTCCGGCATTTCGGCAAGTATGTTTTCCCTCAAAGTTTATATTATTCTTTGAAGAAAAATTTTTCACTACGGATTTCGGTGTAAAATTTAAAACCGATACAGAACTGACTTTCATACTAAACACCCTCATAACTTAACCAAGACAATCTAATGCTAACTTAAAACAGGGGCAAAGTCAATTTTAGAACCTTGTCTGAAAATATTTATCAGACAAAAAATCTTTACAATTTTCAAAAATTGTTACAATTAAATGTAAAATACAGTTGTTTTATGTAAAATTATTGTATAACGTTATACATTTTAAGAGGATTCCCACATAATGCTGAGATATAGCTGTATAAATACGGATATAAAAATCATTGGCGAAGAAAACGGACTTAATCTTGAAGAAGAATTCAATAATTATTCCGCAAAAATTGCAGACATAATAAGAGGGCTTAACCAGAGAAAAGATAAACCCGGAGAATGGCTCCAGTGGATGAATTTGGGATACAACGAAGAAACCGTATGGTATGTAAAAGAATTTGCTTCTCTCGTTGAGGGAAGATTTGATAATATTCTCGTTCTCGGAATCGGCGGTTCTACTCTTGGCGGACTTGCTGTTACTGAGGCTGTTTTAAAACCATACTGGAATTTACTTACAAAAGAACAAAGAAATAATTACCCGAGAATTTTTTTCCTTGATAACATTGATCCTGACTCTATTAACGGAATTCTTGAAATTTTGGATTTGAAAAAAACTCTTGTAAACGTAATTACAAAATCCGGTGACACGGCAGAAACAATGTCGCAGTTTATGGTTATAAAAGACCTTATGGAAAAAACTCTCGGTGATGACTACAGAAAAAATATAATCGCAACCACCGATAAAAAAATGGGGATTTTAAGACAGCTTGCCGATCAGGAAGGGTATAAAATATTTTATGTGCCTGACGATATCGGCGGTCGTTTTTCAGTTTTTTCATCAATCGGACTTGTTCCGTTTGCCCTCGTTGGACTTGATATAGAAAAAATTATCAACGGAATAAAAGATATTGATTTGGAATTAAAAAATACGGACATTCATCAAAATATTGCCGCACAGGGTGCATTAATTCATTATCTGATGGACACCAAAAAAGGAAAAAATATTACTGTTTTAATGCCTTATTCCAGTAGGCTGAAATACATACCTGACTGGTATGTACAGCTTATTGCGGAATCTCTCGGCAAAGCATATAACAGAGATGGTGAAAAAGTTAACACAGGACTGACACCGGTAAAAGCAGTCGGTGCATCCGATCAGCATACAAAATTGCAGCTCTTAAACGAAGGACCAAACGATAAATTAACAACATTTATAAGAGTTGGGGAATTTGATTCTACGATAAACATTCCGAAAATATTCGAATACACAGGTATCGGATATTTAGGCGGAAATACTCTTAACAATTTAATGGATGCGGAAGCTGATTCAACAAGAGTTTCGCTTGCCGATTACCAAAGACCTTCAATAACAATTACAATTGACAGAATTGACGAATATCATATTGCACAACTCCTGTATATGCTTGAAGTTCAGACTGCTATCACAGGAGAGTTATACAACATTAACACATTTGACCAACCCGGTGTTGAACAGGTTAAAAATTATGTTTATGCGCTTATGGGCAGAGCCGGATTTGAAGGTTCGGCAAATTCTTTACAGGAAAAAATGACAACGGTATAAAATTCTGCTAAAATGTTGTCTGTTAAAATCCAAAAACATTTTTGTTACAGATTCTTAATATTACGGCAATTTTTAAGCATAATCAAACTTTATAATTATAAGTAAGATTTAGGCTAAACGGTAAAATTTTTATAAAGATATATTGATTTATATTGCCTTATGGTATAATTACATTAAAAACAAACAAACTAAGGAGACATATCAATGAACAAAAATTTAGTAATCACATTAGGACTAATCGCTGCTTTAACAGCTGTAACATTGTCTGCACCTGCAGAATCAACTATTTATACTGACGGAATCGGAAGATTGCATTTTTTAGGAAGAGATGCAGCTAACAATATAAAAAATCAATCAAATTATACAAACAATGCAGAACAGGATTTAACAAGAAAATTGTATGAAAATTCAGATGAGAACGGAATGGTTAATGATACTTCTTACGACCAGCATCCGCTTAAAAACTATGAAAACACATTCCCTGATTCAAGATTCAACACTACAAAATACTGGAATACAAAATATAACAACAATGTAGATGATGCTACCGTTAATACAACAAATAAGTATAAAAGTACAATGACTTATGAAAAAGGTGCTTCCGAATATTCAAGCTCATACGGTAACACAAACTTTGTAAACAATGCTTCAACAGAAACTAACTCCACACAAAAGAAAAAACACTGGTGGAATAAGAAAAAATAATTATTTATATCTTTAAAAAAAACAGGTGCAACAAAGTTGCACCTGTTTTTTTTATACAAAATTATAATTAGCCGGATTGTAGTATCCTGACTGGTTTACAATAACTTTTAACAATAATGGTATATGTCAGCATAATTGAAGTTAACTAATACTTGCACACAGAGTTTTTTTGGTATATTATCAAAGCATAATCCCGGATCGTCTAGTGGCAGGACTGAAGATTCTGGCTCTTCCAACGGTGGTTCGAATCCATCTCCGGGAGTTTTTTTATACTCAGATAATTGAGGAGAGTAATTATGAAATTATCCGCAACAACGGCACAAAATTCATTCCGATACGGATGGCTGTTATCCCGTGTTTGGCCTTATATAAAACCATACTGGTTCAGAATACTTATAGGATTTCTCGTTGCTATTCCGCTCGGGCTTCTTGATGGCGTTACGGCATTTGCTTTAAAGCCATATATGGATTATGTTGTAGGCGGAAAGGTTTGTGAATTTTCACTGTTTGGACATGATATTACCATTACAAGTATGCAAATGGCTATCATAATCCCGATTGGTGTCATTCTGTTTGCAGCATTTCAGGGCGTTTTGAGATATCTTAACGGATATATCTCAACCTGGACAAGTCAAAGAATTACAAATGATATGAAATTTGACTTGTTTGACAGACTTATACACATGCACCCTCAGTTTTTTGATGAAAATTCATCAGGAATTATTATCTCAAGATATATGGGAGATCCTGCAACCGCTTCAACCGGCATCGTTGACCAAGTTAAAACTATAACGACCAGTTTGTTCGGCGCATTAGGACTTATTGCCGTAATGCTGTACAGCTCTTGGATGCTTGCAATCATTGGTGTTGTTGTTTTATGTGCAGCTTTTGTTCCGATTGCTCTTATAAGAAAAAGAATCAAAAGTGCATCTAACAAAAACATGGTTATAGGCGGTAATATCACAACTAACATTAATGAAACATATTCCGGTAATAAAGTTATGGCAGCTTATGAACTTCAGGGACGTCAGGATGCCGATTTCAGAAAACAAACCTGGGATTCATTTAATGTAAACATGTCACTCTACAAACGTGCCGGTTGGATGTCACCAATTATGTACATAATTGCATCCTTCGGTATTGCTACGGTTTTGGGTGTAGGAACATGGCTCATTACATCAGGACAAATGACTGCCGGCAGCTTTGCATCTTTTGTTACATCTCTGCTGCTGTTATATAAACCTGTTAAAACATTAGGAAATACTCTTACAAGTATCCAAACTATATTTGTAGCACTCGGTCGTGTTCTTGAATTATTTGATTTGGAACCTGAAATTAAAGATGCTCCGATTGCCAAAACATTAAACGGACTGGATAAATCAATCAGTTTTGAAAATGTTAATTTTGAATATATTCCGGAGCATCCGGTACTCAAAAACATCAGTCTTTTAATTAATAAAGGTGAATCTATTGCCATTGTCGGCAATTCAGGTGGAGGAAAATCAACACTGGTAAATCTTCTGCCAAGATTCTATGATATCAAATCAGGTTCAATAAAGATTGACGGTACTGATATAAGAGAATTTACACTGAGTTCTCTCAGAAAAAATATCTCTATGGTATTTCAAGATAATTTCCTTTACTCAGGAACAATTAAAGAAAATATTATGATGGGAAATTATCAGGCAACTGATACAGAGCTTGAACAGGCAATTGAATCCGCACACTTGCAGGATGTTATAAGCGAGCTTCCGAACGGAATAATGACTGAACTCGGAGAAAGAGGAACAACATTATCCGGCGGACAAAGACAACGTGTTGCTATCGCAAGAGCTATGCTCAGAAATGCTCCTATCGTTATTCTCGATGAAGCAACATCAGCATTAGATAATGAATCTGAAGCAATTGTACAAAAAGCAATGGATAACTTAATGCAAAACAGAACGGTATTTATAATTGCTCACAGACTTTCCACAATTAAAAATGCTGACAGAATTGCAGTTATAAACGAAGGCGAACTGGTTGAACTCGGAACTCATGACCAGCTTATTAATATTGAACACGGACATTATAAAACTCTTTACGAAATGCAGTTTAAACATCAGGAAGAAGCTGCTGTTAATGTCTAATTAACCGCTTGTTTCTGTCTTCTCGTTAACTTATAGCTTTTTAGTATAACATCACGTGCTTTTATTGCATCTTCTTTTGAAAGCGGCGGAACATCTTTTAAAGGATAATCAATTCCGAGGTTTTGGTACTTTGGAATTGCCATATCGTGATAAGGAAGCACATCAAGTGCTTTAATATTATTTAATCCGCCAATAAACATACCTAATTCCGTATAGTATTCCTCCTTGTCGTTTAATCCCGGGACGACAACATGACGAATCCATGCCGGCTTATTTATTTCCGAAAGATATTCGGCAAAATCCAGTATATTTTTATTCGAATGAGAAGTTAATTTTTTATGTTCATCATCTTTAATATGTTTTATATCAAGCAGAACCAAATCAGTATATTTCATTAATTCTTCAATCTTTGAAAAGCCTGCTTCACGACTAAACAAAACACCGGAAGTATCAAGAGCCGTATGAATATTTTTTTCTTTTGCTCCCTTAAACAACTCCGTAACAAAATCAATCTGCATAAGAGGTTCTCCGCCGGTTACGGTAATCCCGCCTTTACAAAACTCTTTAACACTGTCATACCTGTTTAAAAGATCTTCTGCAGTCATTTTATTATTTGTCTCGGTACTCCAGGTATCGGGATTATGACAATACAGGCATCTCATCGGGCAGCCCTGCATAAATACAACAAATCTGATTCCCGGACCGTCAACGGTTCCGCACGTTTCTATTGAATGAATATTTCCTGAAAAATTTTCCATTTTTTAATTGTATCATGTTTCGTAATTGTAATAAACTTGATTTCAAGATATTAACATGATAATTTTAAGCTATGAGTATCGTTGAAAATATAGAACAAGCAGAGGGCCTGAGTACGGAAACCGTCCGGACAGAAGATTTGCCAATTAGCGAAATAAAGGTTGTACCGAGAAGGCATAGAGTTCTCAGACTGTCTGAAAAAATTAAACTTAATTATAAAATTCTGTCACGCAAATTGTCATACATGTTAAAAGGACATAAACGTACAAGCCTGACACAAATTCTGTATGTTTCATCTGAAGATATACCGGAAGATTATATTTTATCTTTACAAAAACAATATCCCGATAAAGAAATAACCGTAATCATTCCCTTATGCGGAATTACGGAAAATTTAAAAAATTATTACCTGTCATTTGATTATTTTTACAGAAACACAAACCATGAAGCTAAAATTGTAAAATATCCGACTAAAGAAAATAATATTAAAGTATATGGAATTTATTCGGAAGCATTCTCAAAAATTTTAAAATCTTCAGAAATTTATCAAATGAAATACATGTCCGCATACGCAAAATGTGCAAGAATATTTGCCGAAAAACTTAATGCGGATATTATACATGCAGATAATATACCGTTCCTTCTCGGCTCGGATTTTGAAACGAAACAAAAGATTAAATCTAAAATTATTCAGTCTTATCATCACATGGAAATGTTTCCTGTGTATGAACCGTTTTGGGCTGCAATAAATCTTGCTGACAAAAATAATATTGAAAAAATCACCAAAGACCGTATTATAAAAAAATATCTGGCAAAACTTTTTAATATAAAAAAGATTAAATCTAAAAAAACAATCGAAAGATGTCTTGATTATTTTTACGAAAACTATGATAAATTCAGAAGTGAAGTCAGCACAGATAAAAATATTGAACAAAATTCAATTTTGCGCGGTTTAAATAAACGTATCGTAAAACTGTTCCCCGGCTCATTCAGCAAAAAAAATAAAGAGTTTGATGCTCAATATTATTCCGCTAAAAAATCCAACAGGCTAATAATTACTTCTAATTCTCTGGTTAAAAACGGTGAATTTAACAAAAAAATCAAGTATTTACAAAACGGTATAAACAACAAATACAAAAATAAAATAGTCTATAACTTTAACGTTAATAATTTCAGAAACATAAGAACCATAAACAGAAATTATCTTCAACGGGAATTCGGAAAAGGTAAAATTGAATCAAAATTTACTGACAGAAGCCTGTTGCAGGATAACGAAATTGAAATATGCGGATACTTAGATACTCTGAGAACAAGTGCAATTATATTTGCTAATTTTGACGGAAATGCTACGGAAGACGAATACAAATCAGTCATTATCCCTGTCCTTAAGGCATTTGAGCTTAACAAGGATATACAGTTTATTCTGAATACAGAAAATGCATCTAAAAATTCATATATAAAATCACTTATAGACTTTTTTGAAACACAACGTGCATTGGACGGCAGATGGCTGTTCATTGACGGGCAGATTAATCTGCCTCAGTTCCTTGCTGCATCAAATATTTATTTGATACATAGCGGACAAAATATACAGTCGGAAGAAATTATTTACACAGCATTAAAATACGGCTGCATACCCGTAATATTCAAAAATGACGAAAAAAGCGACATTCTTAAAGATATTTTTGATGACATGAATGAAGGTTGTTGTTTTAAACTCCCTTATGACAGCACCAATGAAATAGAAAATTATGAAGAACTTATAATTAAAGTACTGAATTTTTATTTTAATAATTCTTCAAGCTGGAACATCATAGTTAAAAATGCAATGAACTATGACAGCAGTTGGAATTTTGAAAAAATACAGGCTTTTAACAGCATCTATGATGAGCTTTAAAATTTAAATAAGTCCTTCACACAAAACAAATCTGCCGAGAGGAACAACTTCACAATAATTTTCCAGAGAATCTACAAGGCATTTGTTCTGACAAAATCCTCCGGAAAGATATATTTTATCGGGGCGTTTTGCAAAGTTCCAGGCATTATATGCTATACCGTGTATAAATTTGGATATTGCCGTTTGGGGTTTTTCACCGTTTGAGATTGAATCCATTATTTTTTCCATACCAAAGATACCGCATGTTACAACAAATTTTTCTTCATTAAAACTTAAATCGTCATAGTTTATATCATAAAACTTCATCAGCATCTCAACTGTTGCACCTGTTGAACTTGCACAGGAAGTATTCCAGTCCATATCGTGGAATTTTCCGTTTTTAAAATTTATCCATTTAGCATCCCGGCTTCCCAAGTCCAAAACAGTCGCATTATTATCAATATTCATTTTTTTTGCACCGTTCGCAAGTGCAATAATCTCATTTTCACTTGCATCAGCCATATGTCCGCAAGAACGTGTAGGCTTAATATTCTGCTCTTTTATTATTTTTGACGGAAGTATGTAATAATTTTTTCCGTCAAAATTTTTCAGACAAAATTTATCATCAAAGATTTTGTCTTTTGATATTATTTTGGAATATGTTGTTCCGGCATCTAAGTATAAAGTCATACAAAGAGTTTAGCAAAAAGAGTGAAATATAGAAAGAGGTTTTTACATATCATTAAGATTTATTTACTTACCAGGCAATTTTTCTGACGACCAATACTTTATATATTTAAGAAAAGAGGATAAATTATGCATCCGGAAATTAATCCACATGCGTCAATTCAAGAAAACATCAGAATTATAAAACAACTAGACGGAAAAGAAGGAATCAGTTCTCCTGAAGAATCTAAGGCTGCCAAGGAATATCTGCTATTTACAAAACCGCAAAACACAGCCGATGGCATAAGGTTGTATGAACTTAGACAGGCAGTCAATAATTATGATACAATAGGTGAATCCGGATTTTTGTTACACTGTGCCAAAAAAGCATATCATGCTTTAAAGGATTATTTTAAACCTGAAGAAGATTCTGCCGGCAATATAAATAATGATAATAATATTGCCAAAAAGTGATTTTCTAGAACTTCATAAAGTTCATATTGTGTTTTTCAAGGTATGCTTTCAAATCACGTTTGATTTCAGGAGCCAGAATATATAAAACGATTACGTTCGGAATACAGAGTGCAATCATCATAGCATCTGTAATATCAATTACGGATTTAACATTCATAACCGAACCGATAACGATAAACAAACAGTACATCAAATTGAATGTAAGAACACGTTTTTTACCTTCACCCATTAAGAATGTCCAGGCTTTTTGACCGTAGTATGCCCAGGAAATTAAAGTTGACATTGCAAACAATACCGCTATCAGTGAAAGTATTACAGGGAAGAACGGAATTACTGACTGGAAAGCATTTGAAGCAAGTTCAATACCTGAAATTTCTCCGACCGAACTCATATCAAGAACTCCTGATGATACAATTGCCAAAGAAGTAAACATACAAAGAACACCGGTAAGGAATGTTTCAAGAAGGGCAACAAAACCCTGCGAAACAGCTTCTTTTGTCTGAGCCGTTGCATAAACAATTGCAGCTGCGCCTGTTCCTGCTTCATTTGATTGAACAGAACGTCTTAAACCTATGATGATAGTACCAAATACACCTCCTGCAACTGCCGTAGGATGGAATGCCTCATGGCAAATAAGCGACACTACATGCGGCATACTTTTTATATTTGCAAAAATAACAATTAATCCTGAAATAATATACAGAACACACATTGTAGGAGTTAAAATTGTAGTAACTTTAGCTATACTCTTGATACCGCCTACAACAACCATACCGATAAGTATTGCTGCAACAAGACCGATTACCCAGGTAAAACCGTGAAAAATGCTGTGTTCACCACCTGTAATAAAAACTATTTGGTGAGCAGTTTGATTGATTTGAATCATATTACCACCGGTTAAACCACCGCCTATACAAAGTATTGCAAACAAAACAGATAACGGTTGTCCGAGCCAGCGCATTTTTCTTCTGGTTAAACCGTGAGCTATATAGTGCATAGGTCCGCCTGATACAGAACCGTCAAGATTAAATCTTCTGTATTTTACGGCAAGAGTTGCTTCCACAAACTTAATTGACATACCTAAAAGCGCACCGACAAAAATCCAAAATGCCGCACCCGGTCCGCCTATTGAAATTGAAATAGCAACACCGGCAATACTTCCGATACCGATTGTACCGGAAAGAGCTGTTGCAAGCGCCTGAAATGACGAAACTTCACCGCATCCGTCACCCTTGTTTACAGGTTTTGATACAACATCAATTGCGTGTTTAAAGCCCCAAATTGCCATACCTCTGAAATATACGGTAAAAAATATACCGGCAAATAAAATCCAAAATATAATTAACGGAACTTTGCTTCCGCATATAGTTATCGGGAAAAAGATAATGTCCGCAACAAAATCGGATACGGGTGCAATATGTTTATCCATAAATTCATCAACATTCATTGCACATGCGGATTGAAATGTCACCAACATACTAAACATAATAAGTAAAAATCTCATCATAATATCTTTCTCTTTTCCTTTTTATGTATGACATCAGGCGGAATACGTGTTTAAGTGCCGCTTTACTAGTGTAATATTTACAATTCCAACCATACCATTTTATTCTACCCCAAACATGTAAAGTTTTTTTTGAAATCGTTACAAAAACATAAAAATGTAACAATGTTACAATTTCAAAAAATACTAGCAAAAAAATTTTTTTCATCTTTTATAATAGATAACATAGAAAGGTTTTATTATGGATAACAGAATAAATGGTTACAGCGGAATCTCTTTTCAATCAAGAAGATATATGATTATAAAAAATCCGGAAAATATCCCTTCGCAAATTAAAAGTGCTATTCAAAACAGCACTGCGATTCAAAAGTTTTTACATAACAGCAAACCGGCTACACTTTGGGAAAAATTTATTAGTATGTTCAAAAAAGATGAAGTTCTTAATATTTCATATGAAGTTACCAATAAAAGTCCCCACGATAAGTATGCACAAACAGATGTTTTAAATTTTAAATTCTCTGACGGAAAAATTAACCGGGAGGGTTCTTTCAGTGTAAAACAAAAAGGAATCCAACTCCGCAAGCAAGAATTGTCTGCAACAAGAGAAGGAAATGAGGAATATAAACCGCCAATCAGAACAGCTGCCGAGCGAATAGCAAAAATGATTGAGTCACTGAAAGATTTAAATTCTATATTAATGTAACCAAAAAAAACGGACAGTATAATAAATGTCCGTTTTTTTTAGTTCAAATCAACAATTATAATTTATAATGTTGCATTGATATATTTTGTGATATACTTTAGAATATAACAGCCGATATAAATGCATAAAAGGAGGAAAAATGCACATATTACCAATCAACACAAATCAAACAAACAACAATACAGCTTTCGGTGCTGTAAAATACGGAAAAAGAAATCCCGGCATAAACAATGAAGTAAGAAAATTGGCAGAAAAAGCAAATGATGTTTTTGAAAAACTTGCAGGAAAATCAGTAGATTTGGACAGGTCTGCCGTACAAAGCCAATCGGCAAATGCTGATGTCGCTGTTCTTGAAGGAGTAATTGACGGCAAAAATATCGAACTCAGAATTCAAGGTCGTGATAATACAAAAGTCAACCTTGCTATAGGCAAAAATAATAACGGCAGAGTGTACAGAGAATTGGAATACAGTTCTAATCAACGTTATTACGGTTTAGCATCGGACGGTTTTGAAGAATTACGTTCAACACCGTTGGTATCAGGTAATGCTTTGGATATCTGCAGCAAAGATGCTTTCAAATATGCAAAAGAACTTAACAGATATACTTCGTTTTTCGAACTGAATAATACTTTTGTACAGTATGCAAAGCCAATCCTTGAAACTGCTGAAAGATTTGCAGCAAATATAAAATAATTTTTAAAGTTGTTTGAAACAAAGCGGGCAGTTCCTGCCCGCTTTGTTTTTATTAAAAGAACTACATTTCGTTCAGTTTTTCATCAAGAAATTTGATTCTTGTAATTTCAAAAATCTTATCAGGGGCTGCCAGCTTCATTAAATCATCTGCTCTGAATGCCGGAATGTCAGAACCCTGACCGACTTTCAGATGAATATACAAGCTGTTATTTTCGAATCTGTATGAACCGATTGATTTTTTATAATCAACTGTTTTTTCTTTGCCTTTTTTATTTTTCTTTGTTATTAAAATCTGCTGTTGAGTGAGTATATTTTCTATATCAGATTTAAAACTTTCCGTTAAATCAGTTTCGGAGGTTTTATGATAAGGGGTTATTTTGTATTCCGCCCACTGAGCCTCAATATCCACTGCCGTTGCATATCTTTCAACCGGTTTTATACTGATAACTTTTGCACCGTCAGGAAGTTTTGAATTAATTAATTCCGCCAAATCATTTTCGGAAATGTTATCGTATATCTCTATATCAACCAATTCCCCTTCACTTTCGGCAAAAAGCGGAAGGGCAATTCCCATAGAAACCTTCATTGTCGGGTTAAAGCCCAGTGTATAAACCATCCTGAGCCCTGTTCTTGCAAGGCATTTATGAAAAGTATTCTGCCAGTCAAGATGTGAAAAATACTTTAACAAACCTTTCTTTGTTATTTTTAACCGATATCTGTAAACAGGAACAGAAGTATCAACATTAGCCCTTGTAGGATCAACGGGTTTTTTGTTTAAAACTCCCTGCGCCTGTTCGGAGGCTTTATACGGCTTTGCCAAAACCTTTTTTGTTTTTAAGTTTGTACAAACTCCGCAATTCACGCAATTATGCTCACAGGTTTTCTGAAGATTAAATTCTGCACCCTGCATCATTGATAATTCGTATTCTCTCTGCAGCCACTCTTTTGAAAGTCCGACATTAACAAAATCCCATGGTAAATTATCTTCCAAGTTGTATTCCTTTTGTGCAAGTTCTTCAAGGGTAAAACCGCATTCCTCTGCCGTTTGTTTCCATACGTTTTTATCAAAATATTCACCCCAGGCATCAAGGTAGCAGCCTTTTTTATAAAGAGCATAAATATAATCACAAAGATTTTTATCACCTCGTGTCAGAACCGCTTCTATCTGGGAAACGGCACTCTCGTGGTAGTTAATCTTAAGACTTTTTATATGTTTCGTTTTTTCCTTCAGATATCCGATATGTTCGGAAACTATATTCAAGTCTGTTTGTCCGCACCACTGAAAAGGAGTAAAAGGCTTAGGAACAAAAATAGAAACCGTACAGGTTATCTCCAGACCGTAATTCAGATTCATTTCCTGCTTAATTTGTTTTGACAAATATTTAAGTTTTCCGAGCAGATTTGCCATCTCATCCATATCCTGAATTGTTTCCGTAGGCAGTCCGGCAATAAAATAAAATTTTATTTTATTCCAGCCGTTTTTATACAATGTCGAAACAACATCAACTATTTGTTCTTCTGAAATGTTTTTCTTTATTACATTTCTCAGTCTTTGGCTCCCTGCTTCCGGTGCTAGCGTCATTCCCGATTTCCTCACAGACTGCATCAGGTTTGCAAGCTCAAGATTAAATCCGTCAATTCGCTGACTCGGAAGTGATACATTTATTTTACGTTTTATAAAATCTACAGACAGCTCTTTTATAACTTCATTGATATTTTTGTAATCATTAGATGAAAGTGAAAGAAGCGAGTATTCCTCATATCCTGTATTGTTTATCAAATCTTTTGTAATTTTAATTATATCCTCGGCTTCTCTTTCACGAACCGGCAAAGTCACATGTCCCGGCTGGCAGAAACGGCACATTCTGCCGCAGCCACGCCTAATCTCAACGACCGCCCTGTCATGAACCGAGCTTGAAAACGGTATAGGATATGAAGTTGAGGCATTTTCTTTATTTAAAGGAGAAATGCGTTTTTTTACACTGTTTACCCCGCTATTTACCCCCCAGCATCCTTCGATTTTACAAAGCTCGGCGATTCGTTCCTGCCTTGATTTGCCCTTGGTTTTCTCCAAAACTTCGCAAACCTCGACCATCATATCTTCGCCGTCACCGATACAGAATACATCTATAAAATCACTCATGGGAAGCGGATTAAATGTACAGGGACCACCTGCAAAAACAATGGGTTCGGTTTCGCCTCTGTCAGAATTTTTTACCCCTATTCCTGACATTTCCAGCATTTTTAAAACCGTCGGATATGAAAGCTCATATTGCAGAGAAAAACCGATTCCGTCAAAATCTTTTAAAGCCCGTTTTGATTCAACTCCGTATAAAAAATCAGGCTTAAAATCAGGCTCCGGAGCATAAGCTCTGTCTGCGAGCATTCGTTCAATTTTATTAACTCTGTCATAAATTATCCTTACACCGAGATTACTTATACCAATCTCGTATTTATCGGGAAAAACAAATGCAAATTTTACGGAGGAGCTTTCCCAGTCTTTGTTATACGACAAAAACTCTCCGCCCACATATTGGTACGGCTTTGTTGCTCTGTATAAAGCCTCATGCTGATTTCTGAAAAAACAGTCCATAGTAAATATATTACACCAAATATAAGTAAATTAATATTTAAAACAACCCGTTTCGTGGTCGTTTACAATGCCGATTGATTGCAGGTACGAATAGATAATTACTGTACCGACATATTTCATGCCTCGTTTTTTCAGGTCTTTTGATACTTTATCAGATAGCGGTGTCGATACTTCAAATTTATCTGTCGTATTTTTAATTATTTTGCCTTCGGTAAAACTCCAGATATAATTTGAAAAACTACCAAATTCTTTTTGAATTTCCATATATACTTTTGCATTTTTTATTGCTGATTCAATTTTATTGCGACTGCGTATAATACCTTCATTTTTAAGAAGTTCTTCAACTTTTTTGCTGTCGTAACGGGCAACTGTTTCAACATCAAAATTATCAAATGCTTTTCTGAAAGCCTCACGCTTTTTTAAAACACAAATCCAGGAAAGCCCTGCCTGAAATCCTTCCAGAATAAGCAGTTCAAAAAGTTCCCTGTCATCATACTTTGGAACACCCCATTCTTCATCGTGATATTTTACATAAATATCGGATTTTTCATCAACCCAAAAACAACGTTTCATTTTTATCTCCGTTTTTAATGTTTTTTATTATACCAGAGATTGTTAAAATTTTGTAATATTATGCTGCCTTTAAGCAATTTTATTATTCACAATAACTTTATTAATATAGATTAAGATTTTTGGGGACATATTATGGGAATTACAAATACTGTAAGATTTTTGCAAGAACTCGGGGTGTACTCGGTTGAAGATTTGGTAACCAAAGCCGCAAAAAAAAGTTTAAATAAATTATCAGGAAGAACAAGATTTGTTTTAAAAGGAGAGGAACTTCAGGCTCTCGGGTTGGAAAGCGGATTTGGGAATATAAAACATCCGAGATTAGTAATCGGTGCCAATAATTCACAAGGTCAAAGTCTTTGGGGTGCAACAGTTTGTGATGCGTCCGGAAAACCTGTTCAGTCATTTGCTGTAAGTTATGATGTAACAAGAGGAAAAAATCCTGTATATCAAATGAGAAGCCGGTTTTTTGACGGAAATAAAAAAATATTCAGCGTTAATGAGTATGCTGACACAAACATATCAAGGATACCGGATTCGGATATTCGGGCTTCTGTTTCTCACAACAGGGGAATAACAACGGCATCAATAGATGCAGGACAAGCATATCACAAAAATATTACTGCACCGAGCATAAATAAAGCTGCCGCTTTTTGGATGAAAACAAATATAGGCTTAGCTGATGCAAAGGTAGTTGAGGCGGAAGTAAAAGCTTTGTCAAATGCGAATGAATTAAAACCCTATCTGGATTGGCTCAAAAAATCATTCAAAGCCAAAGATCCGATTGTACAGCAAAAACTTGCCAAAGTCGGCAAAATGGATTTGAAAGCCGTTGATAAAGAACTTAATCTGCAAACAGCACAAATGGAAAAGATTGAAGTGGAGTTTGATAAATTATACACGGAAATCTTTGGAACAAGTGAAAAAATCCCTAACTGGAAAGAACATTTTTATGTAAGACAGGCACCGACAACCAACCCGATAACAGGAGAAGCTTTGTCTAAAAAAACAATTACAAGAATAAACAAAAAAATGCAAAAATACTCGGATGTCAGAAGGCTTCTTGTTTGTTTAAGGGACAGAAAACAGGTATTAACCGGATTAAAATATGTTGATGAAAAATTTATATCAAAAATGTTTGAAGAATTGAACATAACAATCGGAAAAACTACCGACGAAGTTATGATTAAAGAACTTCGTGCTTTGAGAGGTTTACCGAAAGAAGAAATACTGGAAAAATCAAAAGATATTATCTGTAAAAAAGCAGGAATACCTCCTGAATTGATAAAACTGTCACCGGCACCGGAAGGATATGAGATAGGAGTATATAGCGCTTCCTTTGAAGAAACTCAAGGTCGTTTGTATTATCACCCTACAATCCTGAATGCACCGGATGATATGCTTATCGGAGCAATCAGACACGAAATTGACCACTTGGAAGTTATGGCAAAAACTGCCAAAGCCATGGGACTTGATAATTATAAAACCCTTGTTTGTAAAACAGAAAAACAATTGGCTATGTTTGACAAAGAAAATTTGGAAAAAATTATTGAACATGTAAATACAGATGGTTTTGATGCAGAACCGTACATAAAAGCAATGAGTGAATACGTTAAACCTTTTGGCTCAATAAAAAATACGATTAAATATTTTTCAAATCCGTTGGAATTACGTGCTTATCAGGCAGGATTAGATATTGAACTGGCATTAAACGGTGGGAATATAGCTATCCCAACGTCAAATCAGCTTGTTGTGTCAAGATTATGCTCCGACATACAAAAGCATATTAATGAAATCCAAAAAATCGCAGGTGAAAATGTTAATTTAGACAGTTATATATCAAACATTGGAAATCAGGCTTTAAATATGGTCGAAAACCCGGGCTGTCAAAATTATATCGGTGAATTATTTAATAAAATTCATTTCATAGTCAAACGGGATTTACAAAACCTTAAATCCGGCGCTAATGCATAGCTTCTGCTATGACAGCTTTCTTATCATTTCGTGGGTTTCTTCATCTTCAGGAAGTATGTCCTCTAGTTTATACAAGTATTCCAAAGCCTTATCATTATCCTTTAGTGCAGCATAACATTTTGAAAGGCTTTTTAAAACCGATACATTTGCAGGGAATTTTTCCAGTATATTATTGAAAATATTTGCCGCCTGATTATATTCTCCAAGCTCATAATATGTAAGTGCAAGTGTATTTTTTGTTTCCACGTCAGGATTTTTTTCAACGGCTTTTATCAAATAACGTTTTGCATCTTCATATTCACCCCTTGCATACATAATTCTTCCTGCACAGAATAAAATATATTCGTGATGATGATTTTCCTTCAACGCCTTCATTATATAGTCCTTGGCTTCATCCAGCTGATTAAGCACCAGTTTATTTAATGCCATAAAAGTCAATGCAAGAACATTTTTTGGCTCAATCTCAAGAGCTTCTCCGTAATACCTTTCCGCCTCGGTGTTTTTTGAAATAGAATACAGGTAATTTCCGTATTCAAATATTATTTCAAAATCATTCGGCTGTAATTGTAATGCAGTTTTAAACTCATCCTCAGCATAGTCAAAAAGACGTTTATTCAAATATATTATAGCCAAATCCTTATGTGCTTTTGCCAATTTCGGATTCATTTTTATTGCTTTTTTAAGTATTCTTTCCGCAGTATCCGTATCACAAAGACTTGATGACAAAACAGCATACTGATGCAAAGTTTCAGCTGTAGCTGCATTTTTCAGAAGAACTTTATCATATACTTCTTTCGCTTTGCTCAATTGGTTAGTCTGAATATATAAACCGGCAAGCTTCTGTGCGGGTAATGTATATTTCGGATTCAAATATACCATACTCTCCAGCATTGTAATTGCCGTATTCAATTCACCGGTTGCCTCATAGCAAATAACCAAATTGTATTTGTATGTCTGTTTCTCGGGATGCTGTGTCATAAGTTTTTTATATATTCCGGCAGCCGCTTCAAATTGTTCGGTTTTTACAAGCGACATTGCGTAAGAAACCATAAAACTCTCATCATCTTCATCAATTTCATAAGCTTTTTTCAAATATTCTACAGCAGTCTCATGATTATTTTCTATCTGATATAATGAACCAAGATTAAAATATGCCATCGGATTCTCAGGATTTATTTCAATAACTTTTTGATAACATGATATTGCCTTTTGAGAATTTCCGGTTGCCATATATGCAGTGCCCAGACTGTTATATATGCCGGTTTTGTCTGAGCTTTTTTCTAATGCCCGTTCTAAAGGCGCAATAGCTGATTCAAAGTTTTTACACTTCATATAAGCCGTACCGATAACAAAATCAAATATGTAATCGTCAGGTGCGTAACTTGTTGCCGCAAAAGCATTTTTTATTGCTTCTTCTGTTTGCCCAAGTTTTAAAAGCAAAATACACAAACTCTTATATGCTTCCACATGCTCGGGACGAAGTTCTATTACCTTTAAATATGCATTTTTGGAAGAAATAAAATCACCCAAATTATCATAACAACTCGCAAGATAAAACCAGGATGTCGCATCCTCATGATTAAATTTCACAACCGTTTCAAACCTTGTTTTTGCCTCACTCCATTTTTCAAGATTAACCTCTGTCAATCCGGCAAGTTTATTAAGCTCTATATTATCAGGTTCTTCTGATAAAGCCGGTACTATTAAACTGTATGCAGCTTCAAAATCCTTATTACCTACAAGTTCGTTTATCCTATCTATATCAGCCATTCCATTATCCTTTTATCTGTACTAGCCGCCAAAATAATTTTTCAGTCCCGTTGTCAAATTTCTGTTTTTGCAGAGTTTCTTAAGTTTTGCAATTGCACGATTTTCGATTTGTCGTATTCTCTCTCTGGAAACACCATATATTGAACCGATTTCATCAAGGGTTTTCTTATTCCCGTCATTATTAAGACCAAATCTCAGAATCAAAACATCACGTTCTTTTTCACTAAGCTGATCCAGCATATTTTTAATATCTTCCAGCATACTTTCCTGAGAAACTATGTTGTCAGGTGCTATCGTTGATTCATCTACAATATAATCAATAATTTTATTTGAATCATCCTTTTGACCTGTAGGAGTATCAATGCTTATAGTAGATTGGGTTGACTTAATTATTGAAGTCAGCTTTGAAACGGGTATTCCCATCTCGTCCGCAATCTCCTGCTTATTCGGAATTCTTCCGAGTTTTGTTGTTAAATCCATTGTAGCTTTTTTTATCTTGTTAATAGATTCGATTAAATGAATCGGAAGCCTTATAATTCTTGCCTTGTCTGCAATTGCTCTTGTAATGGACTGCTGAATCCACCAAGTTGCATAGGTAGAAAACTTATAACCTTTTGTGTAATCAAATTTTTCGGTTGCTTTAATTAAGCCCATATTGCCTTCCTGAATTAAATCCAAAAAAGAAAGTCCACGTCCTATATATTTTTTGGCAATACTGACAACCAACCTTAAATTTGCATTAATCAACACTTTTCTTGCCATCGGGTTCTGAGTTTCATATATTTTTTTAGCAACATCAAGTTCTTCCTCCGAAGAAAGCAGCGGAATTTTACCGATTTGCTGCAAATAAATTCTCACAGAATCATCTGAACTGACAGAACTCAGACTTTCCTGAGTTTTAGGCTCCTCGATTTCTATTGATTCGTCATCATCATCTTCTAATGCTTCTATGCTGTTAAAATCTATTCCTTCATCAGAAATATCATCACCTATAATATTAAGTGTTTCGCTCTTTTTTACCATATTTATTTTCCTCATAACCGGACAGATATGTATTATTTTCTCTTTATAAATATTATTATACTAAATATGCAAAATTACGTCTATGTATTTTTCTTATCTTTACAAAGTTTTTGCTTAACAGCCTCAAACAGAATAACTGCGGCTGCATTTGACACATTTAATGAATTAAAATCTGTCAGCATAGGTATTTTTACTCTGTAATCAGACAATTTCATTAATGATTTTGAAATTCCCGAATGTTCGGCACCCATTATCAAAACAAAATTCATATCTGTATAATCAATATCATAATAATGATGCTCCGCATGATGGTCGGAAGCAATTACCCAGTAGTCGTTTTCTTTTAGCTTTTGTATCGCATTTACAAGACTGTTTGATTTGATTATATCTATATGATTAATCGCTCCGGCACTTGTTTTTTCAACGGTTGAGTTAATCAATGCCCCCCTTCTTGAAGGCAAAATTATACCATCCGCACCGGCACATACGGCAGAACGAACAATAGCACCTACATTATGAGCATCTTCAACACCATCAAGCACTATTACAAACGAATTTTTCCCTTTGTGATTTTGTATAAAATCTTCCAAATCAGTATATTTTACAGGAGCAAGCTGTGCAATAACCCCCTGGTGCTTTCCTTCAGGAACAAGGGCGTTCAGCTTTTCTTTTGCCACAAAACTGTACACAACATTGTTTTTTTGTGCCAGCTCCTTTATAAGTTTAATTTTTGTATCAGGAGCTGCATTATTTGCAATAAGAATTTTGTTAAACTCTCTGCTGCCCTTTTCCAATGCTTCTATAACCGAATTTTTTCCATATATAATTGTAAAGTCCATTTTGGTCATCCTAAAATCTTATAATATTGATTTTTAACATTTTGTTACAATAATTCATACATATAGTGTATATTTTAGAACTACAAGCATGCCATATATACAAATTTTAATTTTTATTGTACAATAAAAAAAAAGAGGAAAATATAGTGGCAAAGAAGAGAGTTGTTGGTGTATCAGTATCACCGGAAATGGGACTAGAGGCTGCATTTGTAGATTATGCAACACGCACTGTAATAAATTATGGTCGTCGTCCGTTAGATTACAATGTGCTACGCCGTGAAATTAGTGATTTAGATATATTTAAAGGAACATTGCAGGATTTACTTTTAGAAATGGCAATTCCTAAAGGTACGGAAATTGTACTCAATATTCCGACTATTTTGTTTAAGATAAACGACTATCCTGCTTCAATGGATCAGGTTAAAGTTGAAACAGCATTAGAAGAAGATGCTTATGAAAACCAGTTTCTTAAAAATTATGAACCTTGTTACAGCTATGTAGTTCTGCCAAGTTCAACAATGCAATTCAACAGAGTTGCATATTGTGCGGCACAGAAATCTACAATGATAGAAATTGCTTTATCAATAAAAGAAATGGGATATAAGCTGGCTGCAATTGATACTTCAGTAAGTTCCGAATTAAATGCATTAATTTATTTGGATAAAGTTAACACTGCTCCTGATACAAAATGGACATTATTAACTATTGAAGACAGTTGCTGCAGAATATTATCAATGATTGGCAGAGACTATGTTGACGAGTATGAAGAACTTATCAGTATCGGTGAAGTATTAAGCGATGCAGAAAATTATGCTACAGTTATTTCTGCAGTTGAACCGCTCCTCAAAAACCTGCCTTCAAAATACCTTTGCATAGTATCAAAAACAAATGCAATAAGTGCAGAAGTTTTATCTAATAAAATAACATATTCGGCACCAATTATTTATCAGGAAGCTAACGGATTCTTAAGAGAACCGCTTTTAATGGTTCCTCCGTCACTTGATGCAGAATTTACAAAAGGCATGTCACTCGGTGTAATTGGTGCAAGTATATATGCTGATTTTTCGATGGTAAATTCGCAAAACTTCAACCTGTTTAACAAAACTTTGGGTGAGATTTATTTGGCGGAACAACCTCCTGAAATCTTTGGTATATCCGTAACAAACGATAAACTGATTGGATTGTTTATAATTATTGCACTTATCCTCGGTTTAATCTCTGCCGGTTTGTATTTTGCAAAACAGTCTCAATACAATTCGTTAGAGTCGGAACTGACAGCCAAAGAAGAAGAAATAGCCCAAATAGAGGCATATTTAAAGCTACATGAAGACCTTTCTGCTGACGTATTCGATGAAGGAGATGAAATTAAGCTTGGTTTGCAGCATAATAAAAACATTTATTCATATTATACAATTGTAGGTACGGAAATACCGAAAAAGCTGTGGTTGACCAGCTTAAAGCTCGGCAACAGAACTACAATTGAAGGTCAGGCAGATAATTTGGAAAGTGTATATAGCTTCTTTAGAAATATTAAAGATTATAATACAAGTTCGGATATAAAACTTCAAAAACTCGGTCTTGCATCTTCTAATCCGATTACACCTCCGATTAAACTTGAAAACGGAGAGGAAGCATCATTTGATACAGATTCCGTATTAACAACATTAAATGCTGATTTTTACGAATTTAAAATATCAAATGAATTACCGGAAAAACCTGCAAATACAGAGGATGAAGATGGACTTTCCGATTTGGAGCTGATTAACTAAATAAGGATAAGTAAAATATGGGGAATCAAAAATACATAGGAATAATTCTTTTTTGCTTGGCAGTTGTGGGACTGTTTGTGCTTTCATACCTGACAGTATATCCAAAATTCAAAGCAGTAGAAGAAATTCAGGGAAAATTGTCAAGTACCCAAACGATACTTGAAGAAAAACGGGCACAAAGAGATATCATTGTTAAGAAGATTGCAAAACTGAAACAGTCTGCTCTTACATCTCAAAAGAAGATATACTCTCCAATTGAAAATTACGGCGATGATAAAAATGATACGTTGTTCTTCACTTTATACAGTGATGTTATGGAAATGCTTCATGCAAATTCAATAAAGATAAAATCCATAGATTATAAATATAACCCGTCTGATGACATATTCACAAAACAGGGCGGATTATATTTTGTATGTGATGTTAATATGGATATAGTTTCAAATTATGTAAATCTTGGTAAATTAATACAGGATATTTACCAGTATCCGTATTACATAAAAATAAACAGTGTCGATGTTAAACCTTATCCGAGAGATAAAAAGATACTGCTTTCAAAATTGAGCCTGCGCCTGTATGCACATACTGATACAGAAAGTTCAATAACAGATGATGAAGAGGAAGATAGTGAAAATACAATAGAAGGTGCTGAACAACCAATCCCTCAAGAATAAATTAAATTAATTTAATAAAATAAAAAGACCTCTATGATAGGAGGTCTTTTTATTTATGTCATATCTTTGTTTTTAATAACACTTGAAAAAGTTTTATGTTTGATGTTGAATATAAGTGTTAAGCGGACGTAGCTCAGTTGGTAGAGTATCTGCCTTCCAAGCAGACTGTCGCGAGTTCGAGTCTCGTCGTCCGCTTTTTTGTTGCTTTTTTCGATTTTCTTTATAGGTTTTCAGGACAGTTTGGACGCGTTTTTATTGGCTACAATGCCGAGTTGTTGGGAGTTTAAGGCGAATTTATTGTGTAGAGATTTGCCAGACTATTTTTGCACTTTTGTCCGTATTTTTGCACTCTTTTGCACTAATATTTTTGTTTTTCAGCATGTTTTATGCCATAAACCTCTAATATATTTGAACATTTACCTTGTGCAATTTTGTGCAATAAAGTGCAAAAATAAATTATCTTGCATTTTGATATGTGTCGAATAGTCTCTGAGATTAAGATGCGTGAGCCGGCGTGAAGTGCCGGTGTCGGCTTGCTGTAGGGCAAGACGATCAGGGCACGAAACACTACGATGCCGCCGTTTCAAATCTGTGATTTGACAGGCGGAAAAGAGATTTAGGACTTGATGTTTCTGCGAACAAGAGCGATTAATGTGTATGCAAAGGAGCATACACATGGCAGATTTTACTCCCGAAAAATGTAAACAAATAGCATTAGCAAGATTAGACATAGTTCATCAATGGCTTGAGTTTAGAAAAAAATCTCAAAATAAACTTCAAGCCGATTATGATTTTGTGAAGCTGCATAATACCTCAAATTCACACCTATTTGAGATTTTAGGGAAAATATCCCGGGGCAGTTTGCATCGTTGGCTTGCGATGCTAAATGGTACTGAAGATTATACAAAACTTTTGCCACAGTATAAATATAGTAGTGTAAATGATTACCGGACTGTACTTAATGATGAAGAAATAAAAATATTTATGGGATTGCTTTTGCATCCGAATAGACTTTCAATCGGAAAAGCAATCGCATTAACGAAATATAGATTAAAAGAGCAGGGACAAAGTTTTATTCCGGCTGATATTACTTTTAGAAGATATGCAAAATGGTTTAAGGATAATAATTACGATAAATGGATTCTTGCCCGTGACGGAGAAAAAGCACTATCTGATAAAGTTGAACCCTACATAAAACGTGATGCTTCGCTTTTAGAAGTCGGGGATATTCTTGTCGCAGACGGACATAAATTAGCCTTTCAAGTAATAAATCCGTTCACGGGTAAATCCTGTAGAGCAACTCTTGTTGGATTTTTGGATTGGAAATCAACGGCGTTAGTCGGTTACGAAATTATGCTTGAAGAAAACACACAGTGTATAGCTTCGGCTCTTCGTAATTCAATAATCAATCTTGATATGATACCGAAAGTTGTATATCAGGATAACGGCAGAGCATTCAGAGCTAAATACTTCACTGACGATAAAGGCTTCACTGAATTAGGTTTTCAGGGGTTGTATTCAAAACTCGGAATTGAAACTGTTTTTGCACGTCCATATAATGCAAGAGCCAAAGTTATTGAAAGATTTTTCAAAGAGTTTCAGGAAGGTTTTGAAAAATTGTTACCGAGTTATATAGGAAGTAATATTCAAAACAAACCGGCCTATATGATGAGAAACGAAAAATTCCATAAAAATTGGCATAAGCGGATTGCGAGCAGAGGGCGGAACGTAAGTGCAGACCCGTTTAACGCGAGCAACCAAGAGGAACTTATCCCGACGATTGAAGAAACAATAAAAATGATTGATATGTGGCTGAATTTTAAGAATTCTCAACCTTGTCCAAATACTCCGGATAAAACAATTGCAGAAGTTTTATCTGAAAGAAAACGGCAAAATATTGATATTAATACGCTTGACGATTTGATGCTTGCAACCGAAGTCAAAACAATTCAACGAAACGGAATCCGATTTCTGAACTGCGACTATTTTGATGAAAGGTTATATGGATTTAAGAGCAAAGTATTAATAAAATACAATTTATTTAACCTTACAAGTATTAAGGTTTACACCCCAAAAGGCGAGTATTTATGCACCGCAGAAAGAGTAACAGAAACTCATCCAATGGCAAAGCTTTTAGGTAATGTAAAAGATTATGAGGATTACAAACAAAAAATTGTAAAGCAACGACAACTCAAAAAGAAAACAGTTGAATCGGTTAAAAAATATCTGGAAGCGGAAGATATTAAACTTTTAGAAACACGAATCCAAACCAAAAATGATTTACCCCTTCAACCAATGTTTAATACCCATTCAAATGGTGTTTACAAGAGTTTTAAAAATAATGCTGATAAATATGAATATTTGATAACATATGATCCAAATAATTCTTGGATAACAGAATTTAAAAATACAAAGGAGTATAGATTGTTATATGAATAGCGGCTTGCGAGCAGAGGGCCGAAGCGTGAGCGTGCCAGTTTAATACGAGCAAGTCAAGAAAGGACAAAACATGAATAAAACCTTCATAAAAACTACTAATGTCAAAAACTTTATCGGACTTGTTGAAAATCTGATTAATAAACCAAAAAATATTCCTAAAATGGGACTTGTTTATGGCGAGCCGGGACTTGGAAAATCTCAAACGGCTTTATGGTTATCTTGCAAATATGACGGAATTTATTTAAGGGCATCAAATCTTATGACGGGTAGATGGCTGCTTGAGGAAATGGTTAAAGAGCTTGATGAAATACCAAGATTTTTGACTTCGGATAATTACAATATTGTGGTTAAAAAGCTGAAAAATAATCCGCAGGTGATTTTTATTGATGAGATTGATTACCTTATGAATAATTATAAAACCATTGAAACACTCAGAGATATTCACGATGAAACAGGCTGCCCAATAATTTTTATTGGAATGGGTTTAGCTCACAGAAAACTTGAAAAATACAAGCACCTTTATGACCGATTTTCAGAGATTTTAAAATTTGAAACTTTTGGAGTAAATGATTTATCGCAAATAATCGGACAACTTTCGGAAATTACATTTACTCCTGATGCAATTGAATATATCCATTCAAAATTTAACAGATTCAGACAAATTGTTCAGCTTGTTAATCAAATGGAAACTTTTGCTAAAGACAATAATTTAGCAGAAATTACAAAAGAAATTATGGAGCAGATTATATGAAGCGGATTTTCGGTAGGACGCCGTGTGAGCGTAAGCGAACCCAGCCCGTAAGGTGTCGGTCGGACGTTTACCTCTCACAAAAACATTCACTGTATGTTTTTGTTCGGCAGAGTGCCGACATCCCGAATAATCCAAGACAGAAAGGAACAAAAATGAACATACTTAAATTGGCGAGACATTTAAAAGAATTTACGCTTGATGAAATTGAAATGATTGCGGAATGCGATGTTAAAACTGAGCTTGAATACCTTTTGAACGAGGGAAATTTGGTATTTAAACAGGGATTATATAAATATATTGAAAAGGATGATGTTCTCGAATACGGAATTTTTGCAACACATGAGAATTATAATCCGCAATTGAGATTTAAAGATGCAGTAATCGGTTTCATTGAAAATTATGCAAAAAAGTATTGTAAACAAAGGACTTACGAAACTTATGAATCGATATTCAGAGTAAACATTATTCCGTATTTTAGGAATATGCCAATCCAGAATATCAATTCAGATACAATTATCAGGTTTTATAAATGCTGCAGACGAAGATGTATTGGCGAGAGACGGCTCAAAAATACAATGGCACTTTTAAACCAACTAATAAAATATTATCAGAATCTTGGAATTATTGATAAAACGTGTAATTTTCAGGTAAAAAGACTTACTAACAAAAACAAATTTAGTATTAACAGAATAATTTTTGAGGTATAAAATGACAAAATACAATCAACAGACACAAGCTGAACATATGTATATTTATGACAAAAAATCTCTGGCGGAGATTGGTCTGGAACTCGGACTTTCCCGCAGGATTTTGTTTTATTGGAAAAAGGAATACAATTGGGATAAAAAACGGTTTGATGCTGAACATACAAAATATCAATTTAGCGAAGAACTTTTAGAATTTGCAAGAAAAATGATGAATAAAATTTCAACAGATATTGATAAAAATCAAAAAACTCCACCTCCGGAAATTTATTCACTGATAAATATCCTTAAAGAAATACCACTTGTAAAACAATATACCGATTCTTTGCAACAGGAACAAACTCCAAAACCAACCGGTTGCTTAACCCCAGATTTTGTTCAAATGATTGAACGAGAAATTCTTGGAATAAACCATTTCCCAATTAATGATAAAATTTAAGCTTTATTCTATTATAAATTGTTTTAATGCGTTATACACAGCTTCTGTACGATTTTTTGCTTTCAATTTGTACATAATAGAAGAAATATGCGCTTTAACTGTATGTGTACTAATATACAATTTTTTCGCAATTCTTTTATTTGTATATCTTCTGCAAACTAATCTTAATACCTCTATTTAAAAATAAAGAGGACCCTGTATTTTAACAGAGCCCTCTTATCTTTAATAATTTAATTTTTCCTATTTCACAGATTTTTGTACGTCAGCTGTTATATCATCACCACCAAAGACTACAACACCTTTTGAAATAACCATGTTATACCCCTTAGCTTTTGCTGTTGTTGAAATAGTTTCTGTTATGCTCTTATCAACAGCCTGTAATCTTGCTGCGTAATCTTTTGCGATTGCTTCTTTCTTCTTTGCAAACTCTGCATTATACTTCTTTAAAAGTTTTTCTTTGCCTTCTTTTGTTTGTTGTTTTTCAACATCTGCCTGAGCAGTCTTTAACCATTTTTCCAAATCTTGCATTTTTGCCTGTTGTTCTTTCTTCAATGCTTGAACTTGTGCAGATTTTGAAACAACAGCTTGAACGTCTACAACTGCAATTTTTTGTTCAGCGGTTGCTATACCTGAACCTAAAATTAATGCCATTAATGTTAGTGATAATACTTTTTTCATTTTCTCTCCTTTTTTGCTTACTTTTTACTTATTTTCATGTTGTTTTTCTGTAACATATATCTATATAAAATTTTATTTGCTACGTCAGGTGTTATATTTATAAATTCTACACCGGCTTTATTACCGGTTATACTGACAACTTTTGATTTTAGAGTTACATCCAAATCGTCAAATGCTATTCTTACACTGGTTTCGTCACCGACTTTTAATCCGTCTATATTTTTAATCAATGCACCCGTTGTCGATATATCGTAGATTTTTACATTAGATATCAACTCTGCATCTTTTGATACATCAAATCTCACAGAGGTACGTTTTAACTCTTCCTGATAATTTTGTTTTTCATATGCTTTGTACCTGTCAACATTCTCATTCAGGTTTTTGCTGTCCTTTCTGCTGCTGTTTACGAAGTTTCCTTCGCTTTGATAATCATTTGCAAGTTCGTAAAAATCATTTCCTACAATAGGTGCTGTTGTTTTCATGTCTATTGAGCGATCTAATCCCAAAGAGAATGAGCCGGTTTTTTCTGTATATATTTGAGCATCTGCATCTCTAAGTCTGCGTCTGTAATTG
>JAEEHV010000054.1 GCA_016280955.1 Candidatus Gastranaerophilales bacterium
ATATCTACGTTTTCATCAGCAATAACTGTTTCAAGAGTTTGCTTATAGTGTTCAATAGGAGCTGATGCAATCATATCAATCGGGTTTTTAACTGATGCTGCAGAAGGTAAGAAGCTTCTGAGTTTTTCTTTTGTTTCATCAGAAATCTTAGCCATTTGCATACCGTATTCGCAAACTGCATCAGTAGCCATGATACCGGGACCGCCTGAGTTAGTGATGATTGCAACTCTGTCACCTTTCGGAATCGGGCAGTTAGCAAAAACTTTAGCTGTAGCAAACAAGTTCTTCAAAGAGTATTCTCTGATTACACCTGATTGACCGAGTAATGCGTTAGCAGCTTTATCTGCACCTGCTAATGAACCGGTGTGAGAAGATGCTGCTGAAGCACCTGCTGCTGAACGACCTGCTTTAAGAGCCAAGATTGGTTTTTTCTTAGAGATTCTTGAAGCTAATTTACGGAAGTTTGCAGGGTTTTGAATTGATTCCATATAAAGAAGAATCTGTTCAACGTCTGCATCATTTTCCCAGTATTCAAGAGCTGTTTCTGCGTTAACATCAGCCTGGTTACCAATTGAAATAAACTGAGCAAAACCTAAGTTAAGGTCTTTAAGAATGTTAAGAATACCGCCGCCTAACGCACCTGACTGAGAAACAAAACCGATATGTCCTCTTTCAGGAAGGCTTTCAGCGAAACATCCGTCCATAGAGATTTCAGGTAATGTATTAACAACACCTAAACAGTTAGGACCTACACATCTCATACCGTATTCCTGAACTTTTGATAATAATGCTTTTTCTAATTCAGCACCTTCTTTACCTGTTTCTTTAAATCCTGCAGTAATAACGCAAAGACCTTTGATACCTTTTTGGTGGCATTGGTCGATTGTATCCAAAACAAATTTAGCATTAACAACAATGATTGCTAAATCGATTTCACCCGGAACTTCAAGTACGGAAGTATATGCCTGTAAGCCTTCAATTATTCCACCTTTCGGGTTTATCGGGTAAATATTTCCCTTAAACTTGTATTCTTGTAATCTTTTCATGATGTCAGAGCCGATTGTGTGTTCTTTTGTAGAAGCACCGACAACTGCAATTGATTTTGGTTTCATGATTTTGTCTAAATTGCTCATTTTCTCATCCTTTCTTTTTTTGTTTTTTGATTTTATATTATTCTGTCTATTAATTTTTCAAATTTGTTTGACCATTTTGGATTTATAGAATGTAAAATATCACCCACAATAAAGAACGGAAAAAACAGTATAACCCCTGCCATATCTTTTATCTCCTGTTTTTTGTTTTCTTTTTTGTTTTGTTCCCATATTTTTTGTTCTTTATCCGACAATGCATTTTCATATTTGCTTATTGCACTTTTTGCCGCATCAATATATCTTGAAGCCTTAGAATTTATCTGAAGATTTTCTCCCTGTTCATTCAGCATGCTTACAGGATATTTTGCTGAAATACAAATTTTATTTTGAGTGTAATCTTGCGTTATATAAAGATTGTAATCTTTTTTCAGGATAAGATTTTCGAGACTGCTTTTAACTTTATTTATACAGTTGTTCGGTTTATTACTTAAGCGGTTTGTAATAATCAATTTGCCCTGAAAATTTGTATCCGATATACACTCTGTTCTCATCAGTTACCCCTTAATGCCTTTAGAAATATATTTTTCATACATTTTTACAGCATCTTTTGTCGCATCAACAAGGGATTCAATCATAGCATTTGAATGAACTTTTACAGTATATTCTTTGATTCTTTTTGCTTCTTCAAACGATTTATTTGCGGCAACATTGTAAAAATCCGGTTTTTCCTTGTTGCTCCATACAAAAATATCATAAGGTTTGGATGACATAATATCATTAATATTATTGAATATTTTTGAAATCTGTTCGGAAGAATATTTATTATAAATTTCAGCTCTTTCTTTAAATATCAGTTTTCCGTTAAAATTTGGCTGATTAGTGACCGGTTGTATTTGCATTTTTATTTCCTTTTCATGAAAAGGGCTGAATATCATTTATACCCTTGAAAATATTATCATACAGACATATTTATATTGCAAGTGGTAAGAAGTATTAACCTTGCAAGAAACACAAAAAAATTCTTTGATATATAATTATTAAAGATTAGCTATTAAAAAGGAAAGTATTATGCTTAAAGGAAATGAGATTAGAAAATTATATTTGGATTACTTTAAAGATAAACGTCAGCATACTGTTGTAGAGAGTTCAAGCTTAGTGCCGGACAACCCGACAGTATTATTAACAACGGCAGGCATGCTTCAATTTTTACCGATATTTTTAAACATACAACCCTGCCCGTATGAACCGGCAAGAGCAACTTCATGTCAAAAATGTGCCCGTGCCGGCGGAAAAGATTCAGATATTGAAAACGTGGGCAGAACTCCAAGACATCATACTTTCTTTGAAATGTTAGGTAATTTCTCTTTTGGCGATTATTATAAAAAAGAAGTTATTCCTTGGGCATGGGAGTTTGTAACAGAAGTTCTGAAACTTGATAAAGACAGACTTTGGATAACAATTTTTGAAACAGACGATGAAGCTTATGATATCTGGAGAAGTATCGGTGTCCCTGCCGAACGTATCAAAAGAAAAGGTAAGAAAGACAACTTCTGGGGACCTCCCGGTGCATCGGGTTCATGCGGTCCCTGTTCTGAAATCCACTACGACTTAGGCGAAGAATATTCTTGCGGTCACCCGAACTGCGGCATTGATACCTGTGAGTGTGACAGATGGGTTGAGATTTGGAACCTTGTATTTACCGAGCTTTATCAGGATGAAGAAGGTAATCAGTCACCTCTTGACAAAAAAAACGTTGATACAGGCATGGGTTTAGAGCGTATAACAATGGTTTGTCAGGGTGTTGCATCTACTTTTGAAACAGACCTTTTAAGACCGATTTTGGATAAAGTTTCCGAGATGAGCGGTGTTCCTTATAAAAAATCAGAAAAAACAGACATTTCACTCAGAATAATCACAGACCACGCAAGATGCGTTTCATTCTTAATCTCTGACGGTGTAATTCCGGGTAACGAAGGAAGAAGTTATGTTCTCCGAATGATTTTAAGACGTGCATTAAGACATGGTAAAATTTTGGGCATGGAACTTCCGTTCTTATACAAACTGGTTGATGTAGTTGTTGAAAACTACGGTGAAGCTTATCCTGAACTTGTTAAGAACAAAGAAAAAATCAAAGATACTATCCGAAAGGAAGAAGAAAGATTTAACAAGACACTAGATAGAGGGTACAAACTTCTTGAAGATTTTATCACCGAAAAGAAAGATATAGACGGCGAGAGCGCATTCAAGCTTTATGATACTTACGGCTTCCCGCTTGAACTAACCAAAGAAATTGCGGAAGAAAACGGCTTGAAGGTTGATGAAGACGGCTACAAAGTTGCTATGCAGGAGCAAAAAGACCGAGCAAAAGCAGCTACAGCTAAGATTTCCGTAACCGGTGATATCAAATATGCAAATCTTGAAAGAGAAGTAGGTTCCTCTGAGTTTGTAGGATACAGTGATAACACTTCTAAATCAAAAATACTCGGTATGATTGAAGGTGATGGATTTGTTGATGTTGTATTAGACAAAACTCCGTTCTATGCAGAATGCGGCGGTCAGGTAGGTGATTCAGGTATTATCGAAAATAGTGAGCTTAAACTTGAAGTATTGACTACATTTAAGGTTAATGATTTATACGTTCATCGTTGTAAAGTTCTTAATGGCGATGTTGAAATTGGTACTAAAGTAAATGCAATTATTGATTTACCCCGACGTGAAGAAATCAGAGTACACCATACTTCAGCTCACCTTCTTCAATCTGCACTAATTCATGTTGTAGGTGATGAAGTTAAACAAGCAGGTTCTTATGTTGATGATGAAAGAATGAGATTTGACTTTACTTTCTCAAGAGCAATGACACCGGAAGAAATAGCAAAAACCGAAGCGCTTATGAATAAGTGGATTGGTGAAGGATATAAAGTTCAAACCGATGTAATGAGCATTGAAGAAGCAAGATTAACCGGTGCAACCGCTCTGTTTGGCGAAAAATACGGAGATACCGTAAGAGTTGTTTCTATTGTTAAAGACAGTGATTGTATCTCTAAAGAATTCTGTGCAGGTACTCACGCAAGGGAACTGAAAGATTTAAGACTTGTTAAAATAGTTTCGGAAGGTGCTATAGCTGCCGGAACAAGACGTATTGAAGTTTTTGTCGGTCAGGCTGCAATCAGGTATCTAAATGCCAAATCTGCTGAAATTGATAAATTGGCAGCAAAGTTCAAACTTCATTTTGATGAAGTAGAAGCTCGTGTTGACAAGATTCAGGAAGAAAACAGAGAGCTTCAAAAAGAACTTGCGTCAGTAAAGGCAGAAGCTGCACGTTCTAAGTTCGGAACATTTATTTCCAAGGCTCAGGACATAACTAACGGAAAGCTCTTTATATCAAAAATTGAAGATATTGATTCTGATGCGGTTAAAGCCGGAGTTGATATGATGGCATCCAAGCTGGGTGAAAGTATTATTGTCCTTGCAAGTCCGCACATGGTAATTGTTAAAGTTACTGATGAATTTGTAAAAGCAGGGGTTAATGCCGGTAAAATTGTAGGTGAAATTGCCAGAGCAACCGGTGCAAACGGCGGCGGACGTCCTAATTTTGCTCAGGGCGGAGTGAAAGATGCTTCCAAGCTTGATGCTATTTTATCAGTTGTTGAAGAAGAATTGAAAAAATAATAATTTTTAAATAATCTCCTGTTGCATTATTGCTAAATTATTATGCTTAATATATTCTTATACTTATAAGAGGGGGACTTTATGGCAGTTATAGAGAAAATTATTGAAATAAATGATGTTTTAAAAGATATTTTCAACTTTATTCAGCAAAATGAAAAAGTTAAGGTTGATTTTTTTGAATATTTGTCAACGCTTGGAGCAAAAAATATTTCACTTAAACAAATGGAAAAAGTATTTTTGCCATATATTTTTGAAAGAAAATTAGATGACAAATCAATTATAGAAATGTATAGTGAAGAAGGTAAATTTACTGATATTACCAAGGCATTAGTCAATTCTCAGGCAGCCATTTTTGAAATTAAAAAAATTCTCAGAAATGGATTTGAATTATATAATCTCTTAAATGAAAAAAATTATACAGTTTCTTCACTTACCAAAATGACAAATTTTAAAGGTGTCTATGCAGGACATTATATTGTTGCAAGAATTTTTAAGTTTGAAGATGAATATTATGTAGTAGAAATTACAAATGTTCTTACCCATTCACAAAAAGAAGATGCATACAGATATGCCGTAATGAAACTTATTCAGACACCTCAGCTCTTATATCTTGATAATCCGGAAAAAGAAGAAGAAATTAAATCTACAATAAAAGATATGTACAAAAAGTTTATAAAAACTTTCGATACAGATATTATTTTAACCACAAACAAACATGCTGACGATATTATCGGTGCTTTTAACGAGGGTGAGGAAATTGATTTGTCAGATAAAAAATGTGATCTGGATACTTATAAATTTTTCCACGTTAAAGAACTTGATAATAACTATGCAAATTTCCTTGAAAATTCAATGGGTGGATTTGCATCACATGATGAAGTATATGATGTTGCGGTTATTTTTGATAAAGACAGAGGGTTGTATGCAGTTCCTTTCTACGAAACCTTCTGTAAAATATTTGAATACAAAGATTCTGTTGAAAATGCAAAACAGTGTGTAGAATACTTCCTTTCAAATGATTCAATTCCAAATACAATATTGGAAAGAGTTGCCGGAAAATATGAAAATTTCATGGAAACAATTAATTATTTACTGGATGAAAAATATACTTTTGATGAATTGCTGAAAAAATATAAATCAGATTATCTGAATAATACAATTTATTCATCAGCAACTGTTTTATATTGTTCAAATGCATTCTCAGAAATTTTTGATTATATATCTCTTCCAAAAGCAGAAAAACCGGCTGAGATAACAAACAAAGTCGGCAGAAATGAACCATGCCCGTGCGGCAGCGGAAAAAAATACAAAAATTGCTGCGGAAAATAAATAAATTTTAAATAAATAATAAACGGGGCAGCCTGCGGCTGCCCCGTTTTTAAAATCTTTTAGCTATTTACGTTAATTAAGCACGTTTGCTGCCTGTAACAGCAATCTGGTGACGACCTTTTGCACGACGTCTGTTTAAAACTTCCTGTCCGCCGGGAGTTGCCATTCTTGCTCTAAAACCGCTAACGTGTTGTCTTTTTAACTTTGTTCCTTCTAGTGTACGTTTCATAATTCTATTTCCTTTTCAGCTAATTATACATGTAATAGTAACATGCTATATAAAACATGTTTTTTAGTCAAATAGTTGTTATTTTTGATTAAGGAATATGAAGACTTAATATTCCTGCAACTAAACCAAATTACAGCTTTTAGTAATTAAGTTCGTTTGGCTGAAACTTTGAAAAATTATTCAAAATTCCTCCGATTGGATACATATTTGTTGTGTTATCCTGCATTTCCTGAGGATACATTTTTGAACGTTCAACAGCTTCTAAACGTGCATTATAGTCACTGTTTTTTTGATACTGCTTAACTTTTAAATCCTGATAACAAGAAAACTTTTCATCATCATTTTGTAATTTACGGCAATCTTCAATTCCGTTTTCAAAAGATACTCTTCGTTTATACCAGTATGCTGCAACATCATTAAACTTTGCAAATCCTTTCGGCTCTTTTACATCACGATAAGCAACAGGAGCAAAGTCCTTCCATTGCGGTTCATCAAATCCTTCCAATGATGTTATTTTGTCTTCAGCAAGAGCGAAAAGCGGAAAACATAATAAAAGTGCAATAATAACTTTTTTCATATATACAATCCTTTTTGTTTTGTATTTTGTATTATAACATTGATTTGTTTCAGTTGTCTATAAATTTCGGTTCTTTAATTCCCAGCAATTGAACTTCTGTCTATAATTATGCTTTCAATACCTTCTTCAACAACAGTACAATTAACAAGTTTTTTTTCATATTTTAGTTCTCGTTTAAGAGCTTTTTTGTCTTTTTTTGCTAATCGTTTAGCTGCTTTTATATTTTGTTTGTCTGCTCTTTTTTCCATTTTTGCTATTAATTTTTCAACTTTTTCCGGCTTTACATCTTTAATTTTTACCTGTTCTCCGGGTTCAAGCTCAATTGGCTTTCCTTTTAACCAAAACCAGCAAATTGAATTTTCATAGGCATTATGGACACCTGCTTTAAACCAGTGTGGGTGTTTTTTACGTTGTATTGCACCTTTTATAAAATAATAACCTATATCAACTCCCGGAGCAAAAAACGAAGCTCCCTGAGCCAATACAAGTTCTATACCGATAAAAGTTGCTTCTTTTTTATCTATTTCTTCATATTTTCTTATTGTCAGATATATTTCCTTATCTGAAACATCTACCGGAATATTGGTAATTTCGGGGGTATAACTTACCAGTTTACACAGAATGAATCCGCTTTTATGCCATCTTAATTCTCTTTGTGCCTTTATTACTTTTAAAGTAACAACCGAACCCTCCGGAATTGATAATACATCAGGTATTGTTTTTGTTTGAGTGGTTTTAAATTGTATTATATCGGGTAAATCCTGATATTTAATGCTGAATGTTGAATCAACATCCGCAATAGCTTTAATATTATTCTTTGCATAAACTTCATTAAAGCCGAATGAGAAAATGAATATTGTTATTAAAAATATTGTTATAATTTTTTTCATAACATACCTAATAAAATATTACAAAAACCATACTTAATATAACACATAATATCTGAATTGTGCTATACATTTTCAACTGCTTATAATTAACCAGTTTACCTAAAATAAACGGAGCTACTGCAAATAAAAACATTATCAGTTTGAACAATATACCGGGACAAAATACTGCAAGCAATAAAGCTGATAATATGTACAAAACAAATAAACCGCCGATAAAAGCGACAAAAGGTGATAATTTATTATTATTCTTAAATAATTTTTCTCCGTAAACTCTTACCGAAAGAGAAATACTCAGTAAAAAAGCAATAAATCCAAAACCAACTTTTAACCAATATAAAAGCATTTACATATACTCCGCAAAATACATATATAAAACCGTACCACTGCCTATCGAAATATACTAAAACTGATTTTGCCCGTAAAACCTACTTCTTAAAATTATAACACCCGCAAGGATTGTCTTAGTGCTGCTATGTTTCCATCCTGACACGGTTCGGCATCTTACGCCATTATATTCTAAGCTATCAAACAGCCTTATTGACATCGGCAGTTTCACTATACCCCTCACAGCAGGCTCTGCACCTCGCATAAAGCGTTCGAGTCAAGAGAACCGCTAATTCCCCGTGGAGTACGGTAAGTGAATTGTATCATAAATATATATGTTTTTCAATAAAAAGAATGTTTTTTATTTTTTAATATGATATTATATTTTTAAATTAAACGGAGCAGAGATGGGAAAATTTAAAAATATTCTTTATAAAGTTTTTTTGGTTTTAATTTTTTTATTTGGAATATACATTCGGACAAATTTTTATATAGAAAATAACGTATTTGAAGATGATGAATGCAGACTTGCGTTATCTCTTATGAATAAAAACTGGTGGCAGGTTTTATTACCGCTTAGTCCATGGGCAACAACACCTCTGTTTACGTTAATTTCAAAATATATTGCAGAGATGACAAATTACAGTGAATATGCACTGAAATTTATATCTTACATATCTTCCGTTGCCGGAATGTTTGTTTTTTATAAATTATCTTCGGAATATTTTAAAAGAAAAGTCATTATACTTGTTGCCTTGCTTTTATTTTCCGCAAATATGTTTCAGTTGTACTATGCAACAATTTTTAAAACCTATTCTTTAGATGTTCTTATAGGACTTTTGCTTTTATATTACCTACCCAAAATCGATATATTAAAATTTGATACAAAAAAACTTATATGTACAACTCTTGTATTGTCTGTTATACCTCTGTTATCATTGAGTTCTGTTTTTTTTATTGCGGCATATTTTTGTATAAATATTTTTTATAACTTTAAAAACAGAGAGTTTTGGAAAAAATTTCTTGTTATTATAATACCTTTCACTTTATTTATGGCACTGTATTATTTCCTGTATCTTGCTCCTGCAAAAATTGTCATGCTTAATTCATATAAACATTATTATGATGATTTTTATAAAAAGTCTTTTTATGAGGTTTGTGCCTATAATTTACGTACTTTCTTCATGCCGGCTAAATTTATTTTATTTAATTTTCTGTTAATAATTGTATCAATATTGTTAATAATTTTTAATAAAAATATAAGAACAAAACTTGATATTTATTTATTATCATCATTTGGTTTTTTAATACTTTTTTCTATGTTTCATTTTTACCCTATAATCGGACGAACCGGTTTGTTTATATTACCTGTTATTTTATTGCTGTTATTGAAACCGGCGGATGCTTATGATATTAAAAAACCGTTTTTCTGTTTTATATTTATTTTAACATTTTTGAGTTCTTTTGTATTTTTTAATCCTGTTTATTTATATTCTTTACGTTATATTTCACATTTTTATATCACATATTCACCAAAAGTATTAATACAGGATATTTATAACAAATATGACGAAAAAAACGATATTATTATTGTAAATGAAGCATCACTATTCAGTTTTTTATTCTACAGAGAAAAGTATAAAATGTTCAATTTAAAATATGATTTTGTTGAGTGTACTGACAATAATACATATTTAATTGTTGATTATATGAACAATTTGCCAAAAGATAAAAATTACTGGTTTTATTTTATAAAAGAATTTAAAAAATCACCTGAAGCAGCAATTTTTATGAAATGGCTACAAAATAAAAATATTGAATATAAAAAACAAGACAGAGATTCTTATATTTTGTATTGGAAACAATTATAAATTTTATAAAAACGGATTATTATGACAAATAAATCTATCGGAGAAAACGGAGAAAATATCGCAAAAACTTTTTTGGAGAAAAAAGGATACATAATTTTGGAAACAAATAAAAGATTTTCAAAATTATGTGAAATTGATATAATTGCATTAGAAAAAGATACTCTTGTATTTATTGAAGTTAAAACCAGAAAGACTGATATTTGCGGACATCCTTTTGAAGCAATTACAAAAACCAAATATAATAATATTAAAAAAGGAATATTTTTATATCTTCAGGAGCATAAAGAGTATAAAAAATACAGAATAGATGCAGTATCAGTTTTATTAAAACCTGAACTTAAAATAGAACATTTAAAAAATATATAAACTGATTGAATTTTTATAATTTAATAGTATATTTTTATAAGTAAGAATGAGAACATAATTATGAAAAAATTTTTAACATTATTATTTTTCTTTACTTTTATAACGGTATGTATTGCTGAACAGGAACCTATACATAAAGTTATAAAGTGTAATGATTCAACAAATATTTGTATTGTAAGAGATAAAATGCTTTATTACGGGCTTGCTGACAAGGATAATAATATTATCATACCAATGGAATATACAAATATTAAAGTAATACCTAATGAAGAAAATTATTTACTTGAAAAAAAATCAAAAACAGGTGAGTTTTTATATGGTATTGCAAACCAAAAAGGTGATATAACAATAAAACCTGAATATCATTCAATTACAAAAACTGATATTCCGGGAAAATATAAATTCCAACCTGACTGGAATTTAAAATACGGTTTAATAGACGGAAGTACAGGTGATATAAATATTCAGCCTGTTTATAATTATTTTCACAGATTGGGAAATGATGATTTTTGTATAGAAAAAGATTTAAAAGAAGGTATTATTGACAGTAATTTTAATCTTATAATCCCTGCCGAATATTACAGAATTTATGTAATGAACGGTTATAAATATTATACTCTTCATAAAGAGATTCATTTTATTAATAATGAAGGTATTCCTGATAGCAAATTTATATATGGTATAGCAGACAGAACAGGTAAAATTGTTGTTCCGCTTGAATGTTCATGGATAGAACACGGTATAGCATCAACTTTTTATAAAGTGATAAAAGGCGGAAAAACTTATGAATTTGATGCAAATACAGGAGTTTTGGAATTAAAGGGATAAATTTTTAGGAGTTGTGCAGAACTATTTCACCTTTTTCCAGTGTTGGTTTTACATCAATAACTCTTTGATTTGAGCTGCCTACCCAATGAAGTTTCTGATCTAAAAGTTCTTCAACAAACTTGCCTTCAGCAATAACATCTATATCTGCAATTTCAGGAATATCTTTTATTTCTTCCCATAAAAATCCGGTATATAACCAAATATTTTTTTTCGGATATTCATCACGAACTTTTTTTATAAGTCTGAAAACTTCTTCCCTGTTAAAAGGATGTAAAGGATCTCCTCCGGAAAACGTAATGCCTTCTATATAAGGTTTGCTTAAATCATCAAATAATTCTTTTTCTGCATTTTCATCAAACGGAATTCCGCCTGCTACATCCCATGTAATAGGATTTTGACAGTTATGACAATGGTGCGTACATCCTGCAACCCATAAAACTACTCTTAATCCGTCACCATTTAACATATCGTCTTTTGTTATATTGTGATAATTCATTACTTTCCTCTCCGGTCGGGATACAGGGGTAAATTTTTTACCTAAACCTTATTATCCTCTTTTTTTCACTTTTCTCTTTTTTTCTATAATATCATTTCAAATTTTATTTGCCAAAAGATTAACTTATATTAAAATTTGTGTTCCGAGCATTATCCTGTGAGAATCTTTTGTATTATCATTTTGGCAGAATACATAATTCAATATTAACCTTAAAGCCTGGCCTTTTATAAAATAATTAATTCCTAACGTATATTCTCTTTTTTTATTACCTGATATTGTTTTATCAGGTGTAAATTCATCATAACAGGCAAGCAGCTGAAGTTTTTTTGTTAACATATATCCTATTGTTGTATAAAAACCGGTTGCATGTTTTCTTGAATGACCGTAATAACCGTTATAACCGTTAGCATTTGCCCATTCAAATTCAGCCATAAATTTTTTATATTCATACCCTACATAAGCTCCGGTTACAAAAAAATTATCATCACGATGTCCGCCATCAATACCACCGCCAATTTTAAGTTTTCCGTATTTATCTTCCACATTGGCAAGCGGTTTTAAATTTATCCATCCTACAAATTCAGCACCCGGAAAAAATTCTTCAAAAAAAGTGTCTGAACTATATACACCTGCATCATAATCTAAATATTTAAAATCACCTTTTATTCTGCCGCCAATTCTTCTTGCAGTACCAAAATTTCTTGCTATTTGAGAACGTCCCAAAAATGCTAAAGTATATGCACTATTTCCGCCTTCCATACCTATTTGAGGTCTGAAATGTCCTATTTGTATTCTGTGATGAGGAATTTTATTGGTGCCAAAATAAACATCAGAAAACAAAGTCTGAACATAGTTTCTTCCTGATGGATAAGGAACTCCTAACATGATTCTGAAGTCACCGTTATTATTTTTTAAAAAACCGTCAAAACCTATATTATGAGCATTTCCCATATATTTTGTATTAAAATTTCCGTTATCGGTAAAAGACATGTCAACCAATCCGTTAAAAGCACCCCAAACATGCCAATTATCCATTATGGATTCTTCTTTACATTTATGTGTTAATATATCTCTGAAAAGATATTCAGGGCGGTCATATTCATTTATTTCAAGATGATAAACATTTTTTAATTTATCTCTTAGTGTCATATTTTCATCATTTTCATTTATTTCAGCAGCCTGAACATTTGTTTCGTCCCCGTTTTCTTCTATTTGCGGGGGAGATAAAACAACTTCTTCAAATATCTCTTCATTTTGTAATTCGGCATCACTTACTTTTGCTTCTGTTTTAGGTATATTTATAAAAATTAAAAATACCAAAACTAAAAAGTAATATATTATCTTTTTCATATTATAAATTCTATCACAAAATACACCCGTTATAAGTTTTACAGTTTTTTATTTTTATTGTTTTTATTGTTGTATAATATTTTTTATGAAAAAGATTTTATTAACTATTTTTTTATTAATTTCTGTTAACTCTGTTTTTGCATCAAATGAACTTAGTTTTATTTATATAAACGGTTCTAACAACAATGATGAAAAAATGAAAAACTGGTATGAAAAAGGTGTAAATAAACTTCACCCTGTTTTAAAAAAGAAATTTTTAAAAAGTTCTGCTATAAAAAAATATTATTCTAAAATAGGCGGAATTAATGTAAAAGAAAGTCCGGTTATTTATTTCTGGGGAGATAAAAGCAAAAACGACCTTGATTATGTAAAAAAACAGTTGGATATATCAAAAGCAATAAGTTCATCAGGTGCATATTTAGCAAGAAGTTTATTTGCCCAGTATTTACATGATGCAATATGGGTTCAGAAAACTCATAACATGTTACCTATACTGGATGAACTTAATGAAACTGTTAAAAATGAAGTAAAAGAAGGTAATGATGTTATTTTATACGGTTATTCCGCAGGTACTTTTGTAACCTATGAGTATTTATTTAATAAACTGGCTTATATAAATCTTGAAAAACTTTTTGAAGAACTTGGACAAGATAAGGAATTACTTGATTTTGTAAAAAATAATCCAAGAAAAAATACATGTATATCTGCTCTTTCTTATAAATATGCAGGAATTGGAAATGTATCAGGTGCAGGACATTTAATACTAAATCAGAATAAAGAACAGCTTAAAAAAAATTATCTTAAGATAGATGAAATGACAGAAAAAGCATGTATTCCTGACGGTAAAGTTAAGGGTGTTGTTAATTTTGCTTGTCCGCTTGTTTTATTTTATTCCGATATTTCAGATCCTAATTATGAGCTTAATTATTACAATAAATTAATGATTAAGTACATTATGGAAAACGGAATATTTTTAATAACTGTTAATTTCAGGGAGGATCCTTTGGGATTTCCTATGAGTAACAATTTAACAGCTAAAGAAATGGAACAGAGGCTCGGTATGACAATAGATAATCCGAGCGGTGTTATTTATGACGACTCGGGAGTTTGGAGTAAACGTTTATTTATATTGGCTCATACTTCTTACTGGACTGCAAGGGGAACTTTTTCAAAAGCCATTGTTAAAAGTTTTGTAAACGGTTATAAATTCCAGTATGATCAAAAATATCAGAATAAAATTTTGAAACGTAACAGAAAAATTTCAGAACTATAATACTATTATTTTTTATTATTTTATTATTTATTTATAAAAAAAATAATAATAATAATAAACTCAAATTATTTGTAATAAAGTGGTTGAAATAGTGTTAAAATAAGAGTTTTTAATGTAAAAAAAATTGTAAAATATAAGTAAAAAAGATGTGTATTTTGAACATTTATAAACAATAAAAATAAAAATAACAAAAAAATATAGATAAATGTTCAAAACAAATACAGTTTTCTACAATCATTTAACAAAGTTATGAACAAAATAAAAACACCAAAAATTATTTTATATAAATAACATTTAAAGCTGTCAGGCTGAAGCAGACAGGCTTATTATTAACCTATATTTATCTATACAACAAATTCATTTTTAAAATATTCAAGTTTTTCTTCAGAATTAGTTTCAAAATAAATTCTTAAAAGAGGTTCGGTTCCGCTTGGACGCACCAGTATTTTTGTCTTTTGACCGAGCATAAGTTTTACTCCGTCTTTTGTATCAACATCAGTTATATTATATTTACCAATAGTTTTGAAAGTTTGAACCTTTTTTATAATTTGTTTTATTTCTTTTTGATTATCAAGTTTTAAATCAATTCTGTCATTATAGAATTTATTTTCAGCAAGTTCATACAATTCATTTTGGAGTTCAACCAATGATTTTCCGGAATAAGCCATTGCCTCTAAAACAAGTAAATTAGCAAGTAAACCGTCTTTTTCGGGAATATGTCCCTGAATACTCAAACCGCCTGATTCTTCACCGCCTATAATTACCTGATTTTTTCTCATAGCCTCTCCTACATATTTAAATCCTACAGGAGTTTCTATAATATCAACATCAAGTTTTTTTGCAACAATATCTATTAAAATACTTGAACCGACAGTTTTAACAATACTGCCTTTATATCCTTTTTCCAGCAAATGTTTCAGAAGTATTGCAATTATTTCATTAGGAGAAACATATTCACCGTTTTCATTTATAATTCCGAATCTGTCAGCATCACCGTCATTTGCAAAACCAACAGAGTTTGGAGTATTTTTAACTTTAGTTATTAAATCCTTGAGAAAACGAGGTTTTGGATCAGGCATTCCGCCGCCAAACTGAAAATCATGATACAAATGCAATGACTGAAATGGAATATTTTTTTGTTTTAATATTTCATCAAAATAACCTATTGATGCAGAATATAAACCATCATAGATTATATTTGTTTTTAATTCTTTAATTTTTTCAAAATCAATAATTTTATCCAGATGTTCATAATACTTTATGCCAAAATCCGTTTTTATAAATTTACCATTATTTCCGCTTGGGAATCCTTTATCCAAATCTTTAATAATTTCATCTGTAATTTCACTTGTTGCAGGTCCTGCATAATCAGGAATAAATTTTATACCAAGATATTCAGGCGGATTATGTGAAGCTGTAAACATAATAGCACATGCATTTTTAAGTTTTGCATTATATGCAAGAACCGGTGTAGGAACAACTCTTGATGAAAAATAAACCTTAAATCCTTTTGCCTTAAGTACATTTGCACAAAAAGCAGAATATTCGTCAGCTTTGTTTCTGGGATCATAACCGACTAAAACAGGCTTGTCATAACCAAAATTATCTGCAATATATTTTCCTATGGCAATGGTTAAACGTTCTACATTTTCACCGTTAAAATCTTTGCCAAGTATTGCTCTCCATCCGTCTGTTCCAAATTTTATACCCATTTATATATTCTCCTTTTGTATAAATAATTTTATTACAAATTAACACAAAATAAAATAAGAAAACTTTCTGTTGTATGTTAACAAATACATACAACAGAATTAATCATCTTAATTATTTTACGATACTCTTATATATGAGATTAGAAGCTTTTACGATAAAATCTTTTCCCTGTGGCGAATTATAAGGTCTGTTAGCTAAAATAACAATAATATACTTTTTATTATTCGGTGCATAAACAATTCCAGCATCACCAAGCATAGTTCCTATATCACCGGTTTTATGTGCAAATAAAGCACCTTCACCAAGACCTGCTGCAATGAGTTTGTTATTTTTAACATGGCTCATATAATCTATGATATATTCTCTTGAATTAATGTTTAAAAATCCCGGATTATCAAGATTATATAAAATTTTTGCCAAATCACTTGCTGTTGTTTTATTTGTTCCGTTTAAATCAGGAAGCCAAGTTCTTACATAAGTTTTTGAAATACCCCAGTCACGCAAACCGATGTTAATGTCATCCATTCCGCCCATTTTTGATATAAGCATATTTGTTGCGGAATTATCAGAATCCTGTATCATTGTTTTTGCAAGCTGATCAAGTGAATATTTTCTTCCCGTAGCTGAATATTGCAAATCACCTGAACCGGATGCTTTGTAATAATCAGTCAGTATCATATCATCATATATTGTCATTTGTTTGGCTTCTATTGATTTGAATAATCTTACCAAAACAGGGATTTTAATTATACTTGCAGCAGCAAATTGTTCGTCTGCATTAATTTCAAGATATTGACCATTTTCATATTCCCATACATAAATTGCCGGATGAATACTGGGATATTGTTTAATTAAATCTTTTAACTGATTCTTTAACTCTTTCATTTCTGTTGTATGATACATAGTTGTAACTTCACTATGCACTTTTTCAATAGTCGGAGTAAGCATAAGACGATTCATAAATAAATCATTGTTTACATAATTTGTTAAAGGATTAGTCATAGAATACAAATCCGCGCCGTTAATATTATTTGTATTTTTAAAAGCCAAACCCTGCATTGTTTCAGTATTAATATTTATTTTAGTCGGGAATAAAATCTGTTTTACCAAATTATTAAAACTTACAGGAAATACGTAATACATATAAGCACTAAGTATAGAAAAAAGAATAGTGAGACGGAATAACTGGACTATAGGGTTAACTTTTTTCTTGCGAATAACTTGTTTATGCTTACGTTGAGGGGTATGCTGATTATAATCTTCATTATAATCAGGTACAACATATAAATTCCGGTTGTTGCGTACTTGTCTGTATGCGTACAAATCAAAGTCCTCCGCTATTTCCCTCATTCACATATTAACATTTTTATATCCTCGGCAAATCCTCTGAACGTAGGATTATGACCGCATAATTACTAAATTTTATAAATAGGTTAGTTGGGTAATTTTTTATAAAAAATGTTTGATGTAATATTTACTGCGTAATAAGGGAGAGATAACAACAATGGACATTTCATCCGATGCTGCAATTTGTAATGCAGAGGATTATGAAAAAATTGAGCGGCAGAGAGAATCTTTTGTTGCATCAATAAGTCACGATTTGAAAAATCCGACAATAGCACAAATAAGAGCTTTAGAACTAATACTTAAGGGAAAATTCGGGCGGGTATTACCTCAACAGCGAGAAATTATGGAAATGGTACTTGATTCATGCAAATACATGAATTCAATGTTATGCTCGCTATTATATACATACAGAAATGAAAAAGGTACTATAAAACTTAATAATGAAGAAGTTTCCATAGCAGATTTAACTGTCGAATGTGTTGATGAAATGATTTATATGGCAAAAGATAAAGAAATTGATATTTCTGTTACAAATTCGGCAGATAAAGAAATAGTACATGGTGATAAAGTTCAGCTCAGACGTGTAATAATGAATTTGCTTACAAACAGTATTAAGTATGCTTTCAGGCAAACTAAAGTTTTTATAAATGTTTATAACGAAGATAATTATACCTGTTTCAAATTTGAAAATGAAAGTCCTTACCTGTCTGAAGAAAAACGTAAAAAAATTTTTGCACGATATGTATCTTTTTCTCAGTCAGATAAAATAAACGGAATAGGTTTGGGTTTGTATGCTTCTCAGAAAATTGTAGAAGCTCATGGCGGAGAAATTTTTGTTGAAAGTTATGAAGAAAACAAAAATGTATTTGGTTTTAAAATTCCCAATGATGAATATCTCAAAAATTCAGAAAGAACTGTAACCTTTTAAATAACTCAAAAAACGGAAAGGGCCTCTTCGGCCCTTTCCATTCTTAAATGAACATAAATACAGCATTTTTAGCTGCTACTTTTATTATTACCGATTTTTTTAATTTTTCAAGTGGGTGGTGGTAAATATATCGTTTAATTTGTGATACTAAAATTTAAGTATAGGAATGTATTTTTGTTAACTGATTGTAAATAAATGATTTATATTATATAATACACATAAGAAGAGAGATAGGAGATTTTATGGAAACATTAAATAAAAATGAGGGGCTTATTACGCAAATTATAGGTCCGGTTATAGACGTAGAATTTGCTCAAGGTGAATTACCTGAAATTTATAACGCACTTAATATTTGTTGTGATGACGGTACGGTTGTTGTAGCTGAAGTTCAGCAAATGCTCGGTTCTAACAGAGTAAGAACTGTTGCAATGTCATCAACAGACGGTCTTAAAAGAGGTATGAAAGTTATAAACACAGGCGAACCTATTAAAGTCCCTGTCGGAAAATCTATTTTAGGCAGAATCCTTAATGTTATCGGTCAGCCTGTTGACAAAGAAGGTCCTGTTGAAACAGATACATATCTTCCTATTCACAGAGAATCTCCAAAACTTGTTGACCAGAATACAGAAGTCGAAATCCTCGAAACAGGTATTAAAGCTATCGACCTTATCCAGCCTTATCAAAAGGGTGGTAAAATCGGTCTGTTCGGTGGTGCCGGTGTCGGAAAAACAGTTCTTATCATGGAACTTATTCATAACATTGCATCTGAACACTCAGGTGTATCTGTATTTGGCGGTGTAGGTGAAAGAACACGTGAAGGTAACGACTTGTGGAATGAAATGAAAGAATCAGGTGTTATCGATAAAGTTGCTCTTATCTACGGTCAGATGAATGAACCGCCGGGAGCAAGAATGAGAGTCGGTCTTTCAGCTCTTACTGCTGCCGAATATTTTCGTGACTTCTCTAAACAAGACGTATTATTATTTATTGATAACATATTCAGATTTACTCAGGCAGGTTCCGAAGTATCAGCTCTGTTAGGTCGTATGCCTTCAGCAGTTGGTTATCAGCCGACATTGGCAACTGAAATGGGTGAATTACAGGAACGTATTACATCAACAAAAGACGGTTCAATTACATCGGTTCAGGCAATCTATGTACCTGCCGATGACTTAACTGACCCGGCTCCTGCTACAACGTTCTCTCACTTAGATGCATCAACGGTTCTTTCAAGACAAATTGCATCACTTGGTATTTATCCGGCTGTTGATCCTCTTGCATCTAACTCAAGAGTTCTTGATCCGAATGTTATCGGTGAAGAACATTATAATGTTACAAGGAGAGTACTTGAAATACTTCAGAAATACAAAGAACTTCAAGATACTATCGCTATCATGGGTATGGACGAATTGTCAGATGAAGATAAATTGACGGTTAACAGAGCAAGAAAAATTCAAAAATTCCTGTCTCAGCCGTTCTTTGTTGCAGAACAATTCTCAGGTACTTCCGGAAAGTATGTAAAACTTGAAGATACTATAAGAGGCTTTAAAGAGATTATCGAAGGTAAACATGATGACCTTCCGGAACAAGCATTCTATATGGTCGGTACCATTGAAGATGCTATTGAAAAAGCAAAAACATTAGCGGAGTAATCAAGTGAATTTAAAAATAATTACACATGAAAAAATAGTTTTTGAAGGCGAAGTTGAAGAAATTATACTTTGTACCACAAGCGGACAAATCGGAGTATTAAAAGATCATATTCCGATAACCACTTCGCTCGAAATAGGTGTTACAAAAGTAAAAATTGGTGCCACATACAAATATTTCGCAACTATGGGCGGTATTTTCCAGTTTAAAGATAACAAAGCAATTATTTTAACGGATGTATGTGAAGAAAGTCAGGATATTGATGTTGAACGGGCAAAAGCAGCTAAAGAACGTGCAGAAATGAGGCTTAAAGAAATTAATGCTGAAATAGATGCACAAAGAGCTCAGGCGGCACTTGCACGTTCGCTGGCAAGACTTCAGGCAGCTCTGCAAAAATAGTCAAACTCAAAATACATCAGGTGCTATATGAAGAAAATTATATTGTTTGCAATCGCTCTTACGATTCCATGTTTTGTTTTAGCTGATGATACAAGATTCATCAATGCATTGAAAAACTGTTCGTCTTATTCTGAAAGCGGAAATGTTAACAGTAACGGTACAAATGCTACTTCAGTAAAAAATATTTCGGGCTGGCAGGACGGAAAATGTGCATACAGAGAAACTGTTAAAATGGGTGAAATAACAGCTGACATTAACTGCAATTTTACAAAACCTCAGCTCCAGGAAATTACATCAGTCATGGATGCATATATGCTGACGCTTAAATATTCAGGTGAAGATGTTGATATTTCATCTCCGGATGCTGTTCAGAAAAATCCTGTTGTAAAAGTCTGGAATAAATATATACAAAACCCTAATGTTTGTAAGGTTGAAGCAAAATAATTTTTGCTTAGTGCTACTTCGGCATTACGTTTGTTAACACTTCACTCTTGCCAAAATCCGACATCTTGGATTATTGGCTGTTCGAAAACCTTCATTCGTTTTATTTTCCTTTCGGAAAATAATCACTCTTTCCGGTTTCCTCACATGGACGAGTTCCGTTAGCACTTCACTCTTGCCAAAATCCGCAATAAAAAACCCTAGTCTTTAAGATTAGGGTTCGGAATTCTTTTTAATAATTCCTCATGTGTAGAAGGTTAGTGTGTAGGTTGTATGAAAGGTTTGTGTTATGTGTTCTTGTTAAGTCTTTAATATCCTTATATATGTATAAAGTTTTTTTACCCCGAAAAATTGCTATAAAATTTTATATTGTTACAATACTTAATATTGCAATTAGGAAAAACCTTAAAACATACGGACATAAAAACTTTTCTAAATTGTTACAATTTGTAAAATATTAGTCATGTCCATGGTGTATTTTTTATAGAGTTATTATATAATATGTGTATTCAAGGATATGTGATGTATATATAAGACATCGAGAGAGAGTTACTACAATAGGGATTTAGTGCAACTATCGCACAGAGTCAGAAAGGTTACGCATGGCTCTTGTAATTAGAACTAATATGGAATCATTAATCGTTCAGCACAATTTGACTGCTGCAACGAATGCGTTGAATACTTCTATTGAACGCATGACAACCGGTTTCAAAATTAATACTGCAAGCGATAATGCTGCCGGATTTTCTATTGCAAACAGCTGGGTTACAAAAATAGGCTCTTTGGATGTCGCATCAGAAAATGCAGCAATGGGAAATGATTTGCTTTCGACAACAACTGAAAACTATGGACTTTTAATGACGCATGTTCAGAGAATCCGTGATTTAACAGAACAGGCAGCAAACGGAACCTACGGTTCGACATCATTAAAAGCTATTCAGGCAGAAATAAAAGCAAGATTGGAAGAAATTTCTCGTGTTGCAGCAAATGCTGAATACAACGGTATTAAACTTATGTCTGCAAACTCCACTCTTTCAAGCGGTCTTGATTTGCAGGTAGGTATTGATGCAACTGCTGATAGCAGAATTACTCTTGATTCATCTTTGTTTGCAGATGCAAGTGTAAAAGGTTTATTCGGTTCTTATTCCGGCTTAACACCAATTATAACAGCTGCAAATGACGGAACTCCGGTTTCCGATTTGAACACAGATGAAGGATACACGGCTTTATCTATGGCATTTTCCGGCTTAAAGAAGGATGGTACAAAAGTTGTTATTCAGAAGGATACGGGAAAACAGGCAAAAGATACATTAACATATTTGGATCAGGCGATAAGCGACTTGTCTTCAAGAGAAACTTCAATAGGTGCAGCTCAGAACAGAGTTAGTTCTGCAATTGAGGCTATTGGGGTAAGGTCGACAAACTTAACATCATCTCTATCCACAATTAGAGATACAGATGTTGCACAAGAATCATCAAACTATATTCAGGCACAAATTTTGCAACAGGCTTCAGCTACATTGTTGGCAACTGCAAACCAGGCACCTAGTATTGCTTTGAGTTTGTTATAAAAATTTTAAAATTGAAAACTAAATTGTTGTTGATTGGGATATGTACTTATATATGAGATTGAAGCAATTCAATCTCTTTTTATTATGCTTATACAAATAAAACCTTTTAAATTTATCCTTTTGCGTTTTTATTTTTCAGATATTTATTTACCTGCGGTGAGATAGAAATATTTTGAAGCAGCATTTTGTATTTTTTTAAATCACCGATATTACTTGCTTCTTCAAGTAAATCCCTGTGGGTTGATATTTGTATTCCTGTATTGTGCTGAGTATCCGGATTATTTTTTTCATCAATTTTTCTTATTACTGCATCTAAATCTGATGTGGTCGTAAGTCCGTGCTGAGCAGCAAATTGTTTTACCGGCATACCTGCCTGCAAACGGTAAAGCCAGTTTATTGAATATTTATCATTATTAGACAAAGAAGCAATTCCGTATTGGTGCGGTGTGTACATAATATCGGTCTTATAAGGACTGTGGTTGAGTCCGAGAGCATGACCTATTTCATGTAAAATTGTGTGATAAACTTCTATGTCATTGTCGTATTCTTTGTGAATTCTGCCGTCAGTCAGACCTATAGAAACTTCTGCACCTTCAAGCCTTCCGTCTGCTCCGTTATGAAAAGTACAATGCCCTAATGCCTGTCTGTCAACTCTCCGCCAGTCAACATTTATCAGAGAATCAAATAATGTGTTTACGATTTTAAATCTTAATGTTCCGCCTGTTGCAGCAGCCCAAACAGAAAAAGCATCCATAACCATTTTTCTGTATTTTACATCTTCTCCCGGTTTTGAATAAAATTTCATAGGTGCAATATAAACTGTCAAACAGTTTACAGGCCACCTCATTATATTTCCGTGTTTTACACTGCCGTTAAGATAAGTCTTTTTCTGCATACAATCAGTATAACATATTATTTGTTTTTAAAGAAATTTGTCGAACTTTCCCTAGGACTGTACGAGAATAAATTTTTATTTTCAATTTTTTCTGTAGTGTTAATTTTTTCACGGATTAGTTCTTGTCTGCTTTTTGAAGAAATTTGTGAAATTGCATAATCAAGAGCTTCCCTTAAAGCTTCAGGACTGTCATATTGGCTCAAAGCTTGTGGGATAGCAACTTCCGTACGAATTGTGACATTACCTAATTCTATAGGAACTCCCATAAGAATTGCACTGGTTAGAAAACTTTTAGCATTTTCTTTTAATTGTCTTAATTTATTTTTATCATTCTGTTCGCTTTTTTCAGCTACAGCCTTATCTTCATCCCATTTTTCAATAGCACCTGACAGCTTTTCTTTGTCGGTTTGTGCTATAAATTCTCTCAGATGGTTTGCCAAATCTTCTTCAAGATTGCTGTCGCTGTAATTCTTAATGAATTTATCCGATTCTTTCTCAAGTTCTTTTATAATCTGTTTTTTAATATCTTCAGATACAGTCATTGCGCTGGTGTCAACAACACCTAAGAGCATTCTGCCACCCTTTTCTTTATCATTTATAATTTCATCTGTTATTTCTTCTATAACTCTGTCTTTGATGGCGGATTTTGTATTTTTTCTGGCTTCATCTTTTATTGATTCATATTCAACAACCAATGCACTTGAGAATGCTGATGCCATACCGCTTGCACTGTTTTCTTTAAGATATTGCTCTTTAAAATCAGCCTTAAATTCGTTAATTTTGTTTAAAATTCCTATAATATCATCGGTGTCTTCAAGGGCAAAATCTTTGAGTACCTGTGCTTTTAATGTATTAACCGCAGCCTGCATCTGATTTTCCTGTTGCCATATAACAATATTATCTTCGTTGATATTTTCGTCATTTGATGCAGTAGAAAGTTCAACAGAATCGTGCTCATTAGAGTTTTCTATTAATGAAACCTCATTTTCAGACACACCTGATAAAGCATTTTCGCTATGCTCGGTTTGTGTTTTTATTGTTAATTTACCAAAAAAATTTATGCCTTCAATGTTACTCATTTCTCCGACCATTTTTGTTTAAAGTTATAACCATTAACATAATCGGCATTTTTTTAAAAAACTTTAGAGTATATTTAGAAATTTTTACAAAAAGTTACAAAAATATATTTCCGGATACTAAAAAGGGCAGGCTATAAAAAGCACCTGCCCCTTTACCGCAACACGTCGAAAAATCAACTTTTTCGTATACCTGTCAACACAGGTGCGTCTGCGGATTAATCACATTTATATTATATTTTTTTCTGCTTATATTTTCATCATACTATTCGGCTAGGAGGGTTAGTTATTTTATATTTCTAATTATAATATTGTAATAATCAGATTTGTTTTCCTTGTCATGTTCATAATTGACAGCCATAACTTCCCACTTATAGTTACGATTTATAATAACCCGTTTTTTTGTTTTTTCTCCAAATTCTTCTATCAAAACAGCCTGCATATTTTTAGGGGCTTTTATCTCAACACGGAACCATGTTTTATCAATACAGTTTTTGTCATACGATGCGGATAGAAATCCTTTTTCAGTAAATTTCATTCCTTTAATTTTTTTGTTAACTTCTTCTGCCGAGCTGTTATCTGCCTTTTTTTTCAAAAAATAATCTATATTATAATTTTTAAACAAGTGTTGTATTTCTCTGTCATCTATTGCGGCATACAAGGTAATATTTTGCTGAAGTTTTGTTTTTGCAAGACTTTTTTGCAGATTATCCGCATAATAATCAAGTCTGTACCCAAGCGGTTTTGTTATCTCTTTGGCAGGAATATATTCTTTTAGAGTTCCTCTCAGATGTGAATTTATGAGTAAAAATGTATCTTCACCTTTTACTGCACCAAAAACGTATTTTTTTATTATCTCCTTATCCTCAAGAGATAGCTTTAATGCTTTCTTCTTGAGTGTATTAACACTGATATATCTTAAACTTATATCTTTGTACGATTTATATTCTAAAGTTTTGGTATAGTTTATGCTGCTTTTTACTGTTGCTGCGTTTACAATAACAGGATAGATAACAGTGAAAGCAAGCAACACAATAATTATGCTGTTTAGTATAGTTTTATTTAATTTCATCTTTTTCAACTCTTTCCCCAAAACTAATATACCATATTTAGAAAACTAAAGAAATATTTTTTATGTCGGTTTTCAAAGTTTGTTCTCCAATTATGGAAATAGTATAATTATGTTATGGAAAGAAAATTTGAGATTTGTTCTAAATACAGACCGTCCGGTGACCAGCCGAAAGCTATTGAACAATTGGTAGAGGGAGTAAATAAAGGCTTTGATGCTCAAACTCTTTTAGGTATAACAGGCTCCGGTAAAACTTTTACTATAGCTAATGTTATTGAGCGGATACAAAAGCCGACACTTATTATTGCGCACAACAAAACTCTTGCAGCTCAGCTTTATAATGAATTTAAAGAACTTTTTCCAAACAATGCCGTTGAATATTTTATCTCATATTATGATTACTATCAGCCTGAAGCTTATATTCCCAGAACAGATACTTATATAGAAAAATCGGCAAGTATCAATGATGAGATTGACCGGTTAAGACATAATACAACAAGAAGTTTATACGAAAGAAATGACGTAATAATAGTAGCTTCAGTAAGTTGTATTTACGGTTTAGGTTTGCCGGAAAGCTATTTTAAAGGAACTGTTAAAATTTCTGTCGGTGATACATTAGAAAGAAATGATTTAATAAAACACCTTGTAATGACTCGTTATACAAGGAATGATTTGGAACTGGAACGTGCAACCTTTAGGGCAAGAGGCGATATTTTGGAAATTATGCCTGCTTACGAAAAAATTGTTACAAGAATTTCTTTCTTTGGAGATGAGATAGAAAAAATTGTCAGAATAGACCATCTGACAGGTGAAATTCTTGAAACACCGGATTCTGTATATATTTATCCTGCGGTGCATTACATAGCTTATGATGAAAATGAAGAAGAAACTCTTGATATGATAAGAACAGAGCTTCGTAACAGGGTTGTTGAACTTGAAAGTGAAAATAAAATTCTCGAATCTCAAAGACTTCAGCAGCGGGTTAAATATGACATGGAAATGATAAAAGAAATGGGGTACTGTTCAGGTATAGAAAATTATTCCCGTATAATTGAACGTCGTCCTGTCGGCTCTGCTCCTGCAACACTGTTGGATTACTTTAGAGGTGATTTTTTAACAGTAATAGATGAATCTCATGTAACACTTCCGCAATTAAACGGAATGTATCACGGTGATGCCTCAAGAAAACAGGTTCTTGTGGATTTTGGGTTCAGACTTCCGTGTGCAAAAGACAACAGACCGCTGAAATGGGAAGAATTTTTTGCAAAGGTTGGGCAAAAAATTTACATATCAGCAACTCCGAGTGATTTTGAAAAGAAAACTTCTTCACAGCTTGTTGAACAAATTATTCGTCCGACAGGTCTTGTTGATCCGAAAATTTCTGTTCGTCCTATAGAAACACAAATTGCTGATCTTAAGCAAGAGATTGCAAAACGTGCGAAAAAAGATGAACGTGTTTTAATTACGACACTTACAAAACGAATGGCAGAAGATTTGTGCGACTTCTTTTTACAGGAAGGAATCAGAGTAAGATATCTGCATAGCGGTATTAAATCAATCGAACGTGTTGAGATATTACGTGATTTACGTTTGGGTGAGTTTGATGTTTTGATAGGTGTCAACCTTTTAAGAGAAGGCTTAGATATTCCTGAGGTTTCACTGGTTGCAATCATGGATGCTGATAAGGAAGGGTTCTTAAGGTCAGATACAAGTTTAATCCAGACAATAGGTCGTGCGGCTCGTAATTCTTGCGGTGAAGTTATTATGTATGCAGATAAAATTACTGATTCTATGCAGAGGGCAATAGATGAAACGAACCGCAGACGTGAAATACAGCTTGAACACAATAAGAAATACGGAATCATACCACAGACAATTAAAAAACCGATTGAAAATAATTTGCTTTCGCTCGTTGCCAGTTATCGTGATTTTGAAGATATTGTTGCCGAGGAAATGGTTGATTTGGGTATTGATAAAAAAGACTTGCCAAAACTTATATCCAAACTGGAAAAAGATATGCATAAAGCCGCTAAAATTCTTGATTTTGAACGTGCTGCAGAAATCAGGGACCAGCTTAAAAAACTCAGAGAAATGGTTTAAGTTTACATTTGTATATTTTTATTTTATTTTAAATTTATAGAAGCTTAGTACAATATTTTTTTATAAAGTATTTCCGGTCAGAAAGAAAAACAGAATTATTAGAATGATTACACTATCTGCAAATACAAGATTTTCATACAGAATCGCAAAAGGTACGTCATCTGCCCGTGTACAGTTTTCGGAAGACTTAAACCGCAGGGTATTTCAGAGAATAATGCAGTTATATGAAAACAAAAATAATTGCGGAATAGGTACAATAAAAAACAGTTATAATGCTCTTTTACCTGAGCAAAAACAGATTATGATTAAACCGCTTTCAGTAAAAGAATATGATGAACTAGGCAGGCGGCGGTTTTTTGGTTGAAGATGAAAAGGATTGTCTGACGGGCTATTCTATTGAAATACCGACAAATAAAAAGAAAAAACTAAATGTTTTGGATATTTCTTCTTTTATGCATGAATCAACACATGTTCTTGATTTTTTGTTTAATCCGAAATACATAGCTAATATTAAAAAAATGTACGAAATGAATATTTATGAAAAAGAGTATTACAAAATATTTCAAGAATATTTTTATACTACCGACCTCCCCCGGAAAAGTAAAAAGGTAACAATACTTGAGGCAGAATCAGAACTCAGAAAAGCATTAGAAAAAGTTCCGTTTGATGAAAAAATTGTTTTCCTGAAATATATAAATAATTCTTTGAATATGGAATACCATGCATATAATCAGGATTTAAAATATGCGCAAATACTTAAAAAATTTGGAAAAAATATAGAAAAAGAGAGTTTGGCGGATTATGGTAAATTAATGTTTTTCCCTGAAAAAATAAATATGATAAAACAAATAATAAGAGAAGAATTGTTAAAACAAAGAAGTATGATATAGCCGAATCGGTCAAATTTATGTTATTCTATTTATAAAGCGGAGTATAATATGATTTTAAATAATTTGAAAAGTTTTTTAGATTGCCTTTTTTCATACAGACAAGTTGATGAACATATAATAATAAAAGTTTTTGGTTTGAAGTTTTGTAAGAAGGTTAAGGTTGATGCTGCAGAAAGAGCCGTTACCGAATTCGGATTGTCTACGGAAAAACGTACACCAAGAATTATTTTGTCATTAACAACATTTCCGGACAGAATAAATATTGTACACAAGACGATATCTACTCTTTTAACGCAAACAACAAAACCGGATGCTGTTATTTTATGGCTTGCAGATTCACAATTTCCGGATAAAAAACTTCCGGAAAGTTTGTTAAGACTGCAAATTTACGGTTTAACAATAAAGTGGTGTAGTGATATTCGTTCATATAAAAAGCTCATTCCTGCACTGAAAGAGTATCCGAATGACATAATTATTACGGTAGATGATGACTATTATTATCCGGAAAACCTTATTGAAACACTTATGGAAGAACATAAACGTTATCCTGATTGCATAATAGGCGGACGGGCAATGATTTTAAAGGGTAAATACGGAAAAATTAAACTTAAACGCAGAAGTTATGTCTATGACAGTTCATATCTTCCAAGTTACAGAAATCCTTTTATCGGGTTTGGCGGAGTTTTGTATCCGCCTCATTCCCTGCATGAAGATGTTTTTGACAGTGACAAGTTTATGACACTTGTTCCGACAAACGATGATGCATGGTTTTGGATTAATGCAGTAAGGAAAGGAACAAAATTTGTGCCGGCAAAAGACGGTTATAAATTAAATTATTATTTAGTAGAAGGCTCACAAAAAACAGGTTTATTCCAGATTAATACAGTAAATTCACAAATTGGTTTGTGTGGTCAGGATGCGGCAAATATGTTTTTAAAAATGTACGATGACGGAAGAAAAAACTTTTTTGGTAATTAATTAAGTTAATTTTAGTACGGCATAATGTCTTTCTGTTGTTCCGTTTTCTTTTCGGTATGAATAAAATAAATCATTATTGCAGGATGTGCAGTAAGGACAAATATCTATATTTTTTACTCCGATTTCTTCCAGCTGTCTTGCATTTATTTTCTTTAAATCAACATTTCTGCCCGAATATAGTCCTTCGGTGTTTTTTACGGTATTTAACAACGCATCCCGTACTTCTTCGCTTACTTCATAACAGCATTTTGAAATAGCAGGTCCGATAATTACCGTAATATCTTCCGGTTTTGAACCGTAGTTTAATATCATTTTAGCAACAGTTTTAACCCCGATTCTCATAACCGTTCCCCGCCAGCCGGCATGGGATATTGCTCCGATATGGCTTGCCGTATCATAAAATATTAACGGAGTACAATCTGCAAAACGCAGACATATAGTAGTGTTTAGTTCCGTTAAAATTAATCCGTCAGTTTCAGGGTATTCATTTCTTTCATCAACAATTTCTATATTTTCACTGTGTACCTGTTCAGGCGATAGTATTCTTGATGCAAAATCCGAGTTAACAGGATTGCCTTCCCGTGTTGTAAAAAAAGCATCAACACTTTTTATGTTTTGCTCAGGGTTTTTGCTATCAGCAATCTTATCTTCGGAATCTTTTTCCGCAGGCTTAATATAGTCACTTCTGAGTATTTTGTATCCGTTTAATTCATCAAAATAAAACATAATGATATGAGATTACCAATTTTCTAAAAATTTTCTGACAAAATTTTCTGCAGCATCTCTTGCTCCCAAAGTAGGGAAGTGAGTTTTTGCGAATAATCCGACGGAACCACCTACGTTTACAGGATTTTCTGCAATAGCAGCATCTACGGAAGAATGCGTTTTGTCTTTGTTTGAGTTGGAATCTCTAAGAGTTCTAATTTTTTCAAGTTCGCCGTTGTCTAAAAATTTTGCACCACAAATGTTGCAAACATCAATTTCGACACCTTCAACACCTGAACCCTGTTTTACCATGGGAGAATCACAAACTGAGCAAATTCTTACTTCTTGTTCGTTTACAGGCTCAAAAGTCTTGCCTTTTATTGCTTCAAATATTTCATTAGCATTTTCATGTTCTTCGTCAAATTTTTCTAATTCTCTGTTGTTGAATAAAATGCCTCCACATCCGTCAAGACAAACATCAACACTAATACCGGCTTCTTTCATAAAAACTTTTGTCATAGGTTTGTTGCATGCCGGACAATTAATAGTTCGTTTTGTATCAGCCATATTATTTTTTCTCCTTTATATTTATAAACTCCTGATATATTTTCTTATCCAAGGACTAAGTCGCCATTTTTCTTAATATGTTCAATAAGTCCGCCATCCTGAAGTAATTTAATCATAACATCAGGGAGCGGTTCAATGGCTGTTATTGTTCCTTTTGTAATATTTTTGAGAATACCTTCTTTGATATCTAAATCAAGTTCGTCACCGGCATCAATTCCGTCAGTGTCGCATTCAATAGCTAAAAGTCCGATATTGATTGCATTTCTGTAAAAAATTCTTGCAAAAGATTTTGCAATAACTGCACCAACACCGGCAATCTTTATTATTTGCGGAGCATGCTCTCTTGAGGAACCCAGTCCGAAATTATTTCCGGCAACTACAAAGTCACCTTTTGACATATTTTTTGCAAAATTTTCATCAGCATCTTCTAAAACATGCTTTGCAAATTCTTGTAAATCAGAACGCAAATGAAATAATCTTCCGGGTGCAATATGGTCTGTGGATATGTTATCTCCGAATTTAAAAGCTTTTCCTCTCATGTTATTTTCCTTTATACCTTGTTCGTATTATTCTAATTTCTTAACTGTACCGGCATTACCAGATAAATATAATCTTCATCTGAGCATGGAGCAAATACTGTTGCTGAAAGCGGAGAATTTAACTGTATTTTAATTTCATCAGCTTCAACAATTTTAAGAAATTCAAGGATAAATTTATAATTGAAAGCAATTGCCAACGGTTCGTTTGTATATTTTGCATCCAGTTCATCTTCCGAATTACCGGCATCGGGAGAATATCCGGACAGTTTTAATGTATTATCCGCAAATTCAAATTTTACAATACTGTTTTTTTCGTTAACCATTACGGCAACTCTTTCCAGTGCGGAAATCAGGCTGTTTTTATCTAAAACAGCTTCTTTCGGGAAAGTTTGCGGAATTAATTGATTATATTTCGGGAACTGTCCCTGCATAAGACGTGTGATAATTTTAGTTTTATCTATTGTTATAACTATCTTCTTTTGTTCTTTGCAAATTTTTATTATGTCTGATTCCGTTAATGTGGAAATTTTTGAAAGTTCAGCTAAAACCTTTGATGAAATAAGCATCTCAAAAGGATTTTCACTGTCAGTTGATGTATTTTTAACAACTTCTCTTACTCTGGCAAGTCTGTTACCATCTGTAGCAGCCATTTCAAGAATATTTTTGTTAACCTGACATACAATACCGGATAAAAGATTATTGGTTTCATAGCCTGCTGCTGCGGAAACAACCTGTCTGATAGCCTTTGTAAATGGTTGTGTTTCTATTTCCATGCAGTCAGCTTCTGAGATATTTTCTTCAACCTGCGGAAATTCATTTGCTGAGATACCTATAATATCAAACTTTGATTTTTTACCGGTAATAGTAATTGTTGAATCTTTCAGCTCAAATTTGATAAGTTCATCATTGAGTCTTGCAAGAATTTCACCCAGTTTTTTTGCAGGAAGTGTATATTTGCCTTCTGTTTCAATTGTTGCATTAATAATTGTTGTAATAGAAAGGTCAAAATCTGTTGCGGTAAGCTTTATTTGGTTTTCGCCTACGGTTTCTATGAGTACATTAGCTAAAACAGGCTGCAAACCCTTGACTACAGTAGCTCTTTCTACAATCCTGATTCCGTTTAACAAGTCATCTTTATTTGCAACAAACTTCATTTTCATATCCCCTTCTATATCCCCTTAACATTGATATTTTAGTATAAAGCGGTGAATATTACAAGAGGATTTTGACTTTTGGTTTTAAATTGTTAAATACTAAACAGGGCTGATATAAAATAAAACTTTATGTAACAAAATGTAACGATTAAGTTAAAAACTCTAAAGTTTTAAAAAAAAATGCCGATATTAAAACTGTAAGCAGATAACCCTCTTGGAAAATAAAATAGGAAAGGATTAATAATATGCGTATCGAAAGTGAAATGGTATCAAGATTTAACAAAACGGAAAAGGCGGAACATATGGAAAATTCATTATCAAAAGAATTAGACTTCTTCTTCGACAATGTAATGGATACAGTAGTAGATTATTTTAAAGAAGAAGTGATTGCTTAAATTAATAAACCGGAATACAAGAGGGTGTTATAACTTAAAAAATTATTCCGGAAAAGACTCAAAAATATACATTACCAAATAAAAAGAACTCTTACAAAAGAGTTCTTTTTATTTGGTATCTTCCAATTCTCTTTTAATATCATCAACGGATACATGTAATACAGGTGCATCATCATCTTTTTTGAGGTAAACGTCAATGATTCCTGCCTGTACGATAAATCTTTTACACAAAATACAAATAAAATTATGTCCGTATATGTACATGGTAGCACCTATGCATCTGTCCTGACCTGCCTGAATGATAGCATTCTGCTCCGCATGTATTGAACGGCATGTTTCATAACATGTTCCCGACGGAATATTATTTTTTATTCTGTAGCACTCACCTCGCTCATAACAAGATTCTACACCGCTAGGAGTGCCATTATATCCTGTTGCCTTAATCTTTTTATCCTGTCCGACTATTATAGCACCTACCTGTGCCCTCAGACAGTTTGAACGGGAAGAACAGGTTTTTGCCATATCTAAAAAATAATCATTCCAAGATTTAATTCCCATTTTTATACTTCCTTTTGAATTTATTATATGAAAATAATTACATCTAAGCAAGATATTTGTTACAAAAAAACCGGTCATAAGACCGGTTCTTTTTGTATGATTTTTTTATTATTTTCTAAGAAAATCAGGTATCTGAATATTTATAAACGGATCCTGCTGATTGTTTGGTGCTTTTACCTGCGGAGTAGAGAAAGCATTCTTAAAGAATTCATCTGCAGGAATTGCGACCTTGCCTGCTTCTGTTTTTGCATTAACAGGCATTTGTGATTTAAGTTCAAATCCAGTTGCAATAACAGTAATTTGAATTTCACCCTGAATGTTATCATCAACAACAGCACCCATAATTACCTTAGCATCTTCCTGAACAGCATCATTAATGATGTTTGTTGCGTCAGTTACTTCATGTAATGTCATATCAGGTCCGCCTGTTATGTTAACAATAACACCGCTTGCACCATTGATTGTTGTTTCAAGAAGCTGAGAGTTAATAGCAATTTTAGCTGCTTCAACAGCTCTGCCTTCACCCTGACCGCGTCCGATACCCATTAATGCTGAACCGGAAGCTGCCATTACGGATTTAACATCCGCAAAGTCTACGTTGATTAAACCCGGAATAGTGATGATATCAGAAATACCCTGAACACCTCTCATAAGAACTTCATCTACAACGATAAATGATTCTACAAGTCCTACTCGTCTGTCTACAACATCAAGCAGCTTGTCGTTCGGAATTACAATAAGAGCATCAACTGCTTCTCTGAGTTTTTCCAATCCCTGAAGAGCCTGATTTTGTCTTCTTTTTCCTTCAAAAGAGAACGGTTTTGTAACAACACCTATTGTCAAAATTCCCAAATCTTTAGCAATTTTCGCAACAATAGGAGCTGCACCTGTACCTGTACCTCCGCCCATACCGGCTGTAACAAATACCATATCAGCACCTTCTATAGCTGATGTAATTTCCTGTTGTGCTTCTTCTGCTGCCTTTTCACCAACCTGAGGCTCTCCGCCTGCACCAAGGCCGTTGGTTAATTTTGCACCAAGCTGAATTCTGTTTTTGCAGGTTGATGTGTTTAAAATTTGTAAATCGGTATTCATTAACCAGAATTCAACTCCGGTTAAACCATTCTTTATCATTCGGTTTACGGCATTTCCGCCGCCGCCGCCAACACCGATTACTTTAATTTTTGCAGGTCCTGCTGAAGGAGCTGCGGGTGTAATATTATCTGATGATTGAATACTTGCAGATTGATAAGTATTTGATGTCTGTGATTGGTATGAATTCTGCATCGGCTGCATATTTTCAACATCTCTTTTTCCAAAAATATCAGGTCCTAAATTATCCACGATTTTTCCTCTTTTTTTCTTTTTATACTATAGCACTATAGTAACATACTATTTCAAAGAGAATCAAATGTAAAGTTTTAAGATTGTAAAATTTTATGATTGTTAATATAAATTTACATGAGTTTAAGGGCATAAAATGCGGAAAAATTTTTCTCCATAAAAAATCTCTCACATGCAAAGAACGCACTTTCCTTGCATGTGAGAGGTTATAAAATATTTATATTTTCAGCTGTTAACCGAAATCATATGAGAACGATTTCTTAATTTCAGTATCTACTGCTTTTTTGACAGATTCCAATTCAACAGTAACCATTTTTAATCTGTTCTGATATTCTTCCTGCTGTAAGTTAAGTTTCTTTTCAAGAAGCATTAGTTTATCCCTTCGGGCTTCCATTTGCTTAACTGCAGGATTTTCCGGATCCAAATCATTTCCCAAAGCCAAAATTTCATCGGCAGATGCTGATAATTCAAGCTTTGCCGAAGCAATCCATTGAATTTTAGATTCCAGTGAAATTTGATAGGCAGTCAAATACATCACTCTGAAACTTGAGGCAATTAATCCCATAATCGTTTCCTTTATCTTAGTTCATTTAAGTTTTTTGCCTTCAGAAATGTGTGTTCGTTGCTTTCTGCTATCAGACTTTCCATCTTGTGAAGCTGATGCTTGTGATAACTAACCCTGTACTTTGCCATTTTTAGCTTTTGTCGAATTGTCAACATGTTCTTCAGGCTTTCGATAAGAGTCGCGGCAAGTGCTTTAAATGGATTTTTACGTATAAAAAATGAACGCGTAAAATTCAAAAAATTAACAAACCGTTTCATCGTATCTTGTAGTTCGTTAGGCATAAGTTTTATCTCCTATGCATAATAAGCCTACATGTATTATAAAACATGTCTTGAATTGAAATTGCTTATTTTGGGGTATTTTTGTTACATTTGTTAACAATACTTTTTAAGTGAATAAGTGAATAGGTAAATAAGTGAATAAGCGAGATTTGCATCGTCATTTATAAACTTTTTACTTATTTCTTACTTCTTCCTTTCTATAATTTTGGGGTGGTAAACAGGAATTCTTTTTTATAAATTTCTTTGTTCTTTTTATTTATCGGCATATTTTTCAAAAACTTTAATTCATGGTTGCGATAATACTGTTGTTCTTTACAAAAATTTACAACTGCCACTATCGTTTTTACGAGAGTGTTATTTAATAAAATATCAAGTATTGTACGAATAACTGTTCTCTTTTTCATAATATCAGTATGTCTAGCTGCCTAAATCCTGAATATCTTTGCTTGCAGATTCAATATCATCTTTGAGCATTTTTCTTACAATATCACCCTGAGTATCAAGCATTTTGCAGACTGTTTCAATATTAGCAACCTTTTGAGAAAGAATGGTATCCGCATTTGCAACAATGTTGCTTGAAACGGCTTGATAAGCAGAAAGTGCTGCGGAAGTTGTTCCCTGCATTAAATTACCCATAACAACTGCAGGTAAGCCAAATTCACCCAGGTATGGTGCTGCTGCAGTCATTATACCGCCCCATCCTGAAACGATTCCGGCAAGAGGCATTACCCAGTTTTTTGCACCTATTCCGTAACCGTTTGCCGTACCTATGCCATAAGCTGCCGTACTTGCTATATCTGCAATACTTCCAATACCTGATGCAAATCCTGTTGCCTGTCCGTTAGAAGAACCGAAGCCAGAGATTAAATCACCAATTGATGATGCACCGCCTGTTGTTTGTCCGCTTTGCCTGTATCCGAAATTTGCCGCATAACCGCTCGGAAATCCGGAATAATTACCGAGAGAATTTACTCCGAAAGAGGAGTATGTTCCTGTTGTTCCGCCTGTTCCGCCTGTATATTGGCTCCAGTATGAAGTTCCGGGTATATTCATTGCCTGAGTCCCGCCAAGTGTAGTCATAAATGCTGAAGGGGCAAATAAACTTGCAAGCTGGTATAAAAATCCGCCGGCTGCTTCAAATCCTGTGCCTGAACTTCCTGAACCGGAAACAGTTAAATCTCTCAGTCTGTCGTAAGTTTCATAAAGCATAACTTTTGCATCAGCTGATGCTGCGCCGAATCTGTTTGCTATTACAAGGTATCCATCATTTTTGTATGACATTTTTTTAAGTGAATAAGTTAATAAGTGAATAGGTAAATAAGAGATTTTTATCAATTATTGACTTGTTTGCTTATTTCTTATTTCTTCCTTTCTTTTTTGTAAATGTATTTATGATTGCCGGTTTGCTTATTTGTTTTTGAATAACTCTAAGCAGCGAGGCTGTTATACGTATTAACCTCCAAATGTTTTGAAGGACTTGTCGACGTTATCTTTGATAACCTTAGTTACGGCATCAATTTCCGTAGAGAGTGCATTTTGTTCAGTATCAAGTTGTTTTAAGCGCAGTTCAAGCTGTTGGTCTTCCTGGTGAATTAATGAGGTTTTTGCGTTTATGTCTTGTACTGCTTTTTCGTATAATGCAGACTTGTAATTATATTCATTCATTGCATCCTGATAACCGGCTTCATCGGTTATTGTATTAGATGCAAGAGTATGAACAATTGAATCATCTTCAAATCTTACACTGGTAAATCTTCCGTTGCTGTCAGTTTCCAGTAAAGCTTTTTTTGTTTCACTTATGTCTTTGTCTTCATATTCAGCATTGTAATACGGAAGTTTAATCTGACCGTCAATATTGTTTATACCGGTACCGCTTTTATATGAATTTTCCAAATCGGTAAAGCTTGTATAATATGTAACATTATTGTACGTAAATTTATATATACCGCCTTTGTATTTACCCTGGCTGTCAAAACAGTTTGCAATATTTGTTGTAATTTCAGCATCTTTCATATCTGCTATGATACGTTCAAGTTCTGCTGTTTCGTTTTCATCTAAACTGTCAAGAAGTGTTAGTTCGCAGTTACCGACATAAGTCGGGGTTGAGAGGCTGTCATATTCCGCTTTCTTTTCATCATATGCAAATTTAGCATCAACTGCCGCAACTTTAGCTGTGTTAATTTGTGCGGCATATGTTTCGTATTGTGCGTTAATATCTGCCGTTTTATACTGGTTCATTACTGATGTACCCTTTGCGGCAATAAGGTCTGATGAAAATGCCATTGAACCATAAAGTGCAGAATCAGGATCTGTTACATAAAATACGGTTTTACATAATTCATCTACATCAGCATCCTCAGGATATACACCGTTCTTTTTCAAATTCTCTATACTTGTTTTAATTGCAGCCTGAGTATCGGCATCAGTTCTTTCATAAGCCGTGAAAACAGTTTTAGTTTCTACACCTTCTGTATTAGTCTGAGTAATCTCATAATCTCCGTCAAGAGTTTCTTCACAAGCGGTTATACGGTTTATTGTTCCTGATTTATAATTTGTTAATGTAGATGCTTTTGTTTTTATTTCCGCAAGGTCTTTTTCTGCTTCATCCCATGCTTTTTTAGCCTCAGTTACTTCTTTAATTTTAGCGGAAATCTGTGCTTCCGTTGCAGGGGCACCTGTAGAAAACTGAACCTGAGGATCTGACAGCTTTTGTTCTCTTCCGGTATATGCACGTGTATTATAATGGTAAGTTACCATATAGTTATACTCTTCTTCAGGACTTGCCAATTGTTTCCAGTCATCAAGAGTATATGTTGTAGGACCGTCTTTAAATGTATACTGGAGTTTTGTAAAATCACTTGTGCTTGGAGGCACAGGTACATCTAATCCAAGCATTTGATTAAATAAATTTGCTGATTGGTTTGATAAAACTAACCTTGACTGGTTAATTTGCTGTCCTTCATATTCACAATTTGATTTTCTTGCAACCAGAGCTAGATATCTGGCTTGAGATGCTGCCATTCCCATAGCGGTTCTCCTTTTTTGTATATTTTGCTTTGTATGCGGAATCCGGATAAATTCTATCCGTTATTCACACTTTATTGTTCTTTTAATGGGATATTACTAAAAGTCAACTTTTCCAATAATATTATATTATATGTTTAGATGTTTTTATATTTGTATATATTAAAAATACTCCGTTTGGTGTAGTTAAAAAGAAAAAAATCATTTTTTTGGTGTAGAAAAATTTTTGGATACGCAAATTATTTTTTTAGAATTGTTAATAATATTGATAAATAGTGCAAAAAAAAATATTTTATGTTATTATAAATTCATCAGATTTGATTAGGAATATGAAAGGAGATATTTACATGTCCAAAATAAAAGCATTGCTGTTAACATTAGCACTTTTTTCAACAACAAGTGTTTTTGCTTATTATAATTTTATCGGAGAAGTTCCACTTCCGGGTAAAACAATAGCATCACCACAGCTTCAGCAGGATACAATTTTTTCTGTAGGTGCTTATGGTTTAAGAATTGCTACTAAAGATTGTTTTACCGTTGCAATTACAAATACTGAAGTTTCCAAACCCAAAAAAGGTGATACCTGGGAAGAAATATGGACTTTGAAAGTTTGTGAAAGAGAAGGCAGATTACCTATTCAATTTACACAAAATCCTGACGGTTCAGGCACTTATGCTCTTGATTATATGAATATTAAGTGGAGAACGGTAGGAACTAAATAAGTTTTAAAAATCCGCCTTTTAAAAGGCGGATTTTTTATGCCAAACAAACTCTGTTTCTGCCGGATTCTTTAGCCTCATAAAGAGCTTTATCTGCCCGTTCAAACAATTCTTCTCCGGTTTCTTTGTTATTAAATTCCGCAAGCCCCATACTTATAGTTACATTTATTGATTTTATATCACTGTCTTCAATACTTACCGGTATAGGAGAAGATTCTATGGCTTTTCTTAAACGTTCTCCGACAATTTTTGCTTCTTGTATATGTGTATAAGGAAGCAGTACTGCAAATTCTTCTCCGCCGTATCTTGACGGGATATCTGATTCACGAAGTGCTGATTTGATAATTGAGGCAACCCCTCTTAATACAGCATCACCGCTTGCGTGTCCATAGGTATCATTAACTTTTTTGAAAAAGTCAATATCAATCATCATTGCGCAAAGAGGATTGTTTTGTCGTTTTGTAGTTGCAATTTCCTGCCCAAGACGATGTTCAAATTGTCTGCGGTTATTCAAATTAGTTAAAGCATCTATAGTTGCATACTGCAAAATTCTTGAATATGAATTAGCACGGTTAATAGTAATTGCTGATTGCCTTGTAAGCTGTTCCAGATAACTTATGTCACGTTTTGATAAGGCATCCAGTGTACTTCTTGCAACTATGCAGCCTGATATTTCTCCTTCTTCCGATTTGAGAGGAAAGGCTCCGATTTTATCATTGTTTGTTAAAATATATTCTGTTTCCGGTGTAAGCTGCTTTAAGGCATCATATATTCTTTCGTCTTTGCATGCTTTTGGCCATATTAATTTATATTCATTGTCGCATTTCAGAAATACGTATATTAAGTGGTCGGTAATAAACCTGTCAAGCATTTCACCGATAATAGGCACTATATAATTCAGTTCATATTGTGTTTCAATGATTTTTGCAATGTTTTTCATTGAATCATGAAATTCTACATTGATTTTTGACTGTTCGTTAAGAAGAATATTCTGTAATTTTAATGAAACCTGAGATGCAAAAATTTTCATTAAAAATAAAAAGTTCATATTAATTGATGTATTATCTTCAAAATTTATATTTATAAGCCCAAAAACTTTTTCATCACGAACAATCGGCATATATAAAGAATTTATTTTAAAAGTAATGTCACTAATTACTGTAGGAAGTTTGTAAGCTTTTGAATTAATTACAAAATCTTGTCCTTTTATACTTTCAAAAGATTTATAAATATCATCACGGTCTTCAACAATAGACCAGGAGTTTATGTAGTCACGCATTGTGTTGGTAACATTATCATATATATAAATATCAAGTGATTTAAACGAAATAATTTCTTTCAGCAGACTTTTTAATTCTTCGGTCAGCCTTGTTGAATCAAACTCATTCGTTAGAATGTCGGCTGTTTTAGATAAAAATTGCAACTGGTTATTTATCATTATATCTCTGCTCCGTCTTCATCTTCTTCAGGTGTATTGAAGGTTTCAAAACCGGCACAAGTTCTGAAGTTCTTTGCCATTGCTCTGTCAAAATCATCATCGGCAACTATTCTTCCGTTAACATAGGTATAACTCATGCTGCCGGTCGGTTTATCGGTAAGTTTCTCAACTCCGTATTCCGTTCCTGACATAAATCTTCTGGAAACTTCATTAAGCAGATTAAATACATAAGCTGTCTGAAGTTCCGAACTGTCAGGAGATTCAAGTATCAGAATGGCAGCTTTTTCCAATTCGGCTCTTGAGTCATTATATCTGCTCATGCTTCTTAATAAGACTGCCAAATTGTAATGAGCTTCAAATTGTTCGGGTTTAAGCTCAATGGACTTGCAGTAATCCAGTCCTGCAGCTCTCCATTCTCCTCTTAAATGATGAGCTACAGCCCTGTTATAATAAATATCATATTTATTTTTTATGAATTTCAGAGCTTTTGTATATGATTCAATGGCATCTCCTAAATACTGGTTAATCATAAATTTTTTATCAAGGGGCAGATACATTGCTTTTTGCTTGTATGCAACACCTTTATTAAAATAAGCAATTCCGCGGTTTCCTTTAATACTTCTTACGTTACTGTAAACAAAAGGTATCCATAGCTGGAATAATTTTATTTTCGGAATCTCGTCAAACTGTTCTATTGCTTCATCAAAAAAACCAAGGTCTTCTAAATAAACTATACCGAGATTCATACGTGCCATGACATATTTCGGATTGTGAGAGATTGCATTTTTATATGCATCTACAGCTGAAGAATAATCTTCATAAACGGCATATATGTTACCAAGATTGAACCATGCTTCATAATGTCCCGGGTATAATGCAAGCCCTTTTCTGTAATAATTAAGGGTTTTTGCCATGTCATCCTGTGAGTATGCCTGGTCGCCTTTGTAAATATAGTATATGCCCTTGACCTTCATAATCTGTCTTTCAACCTGTGTTGGGAAAAAATACCAGATAAGGAAAAGGATGCCAAAAAATATTAAAATTGAAAACAAATTTTTAAAAAAACGTTTCATACAGAGAAAATTATATCATAAATGTTAATTTGATAGAAGATAGCAGAACTTAAACACTGTATTTTTCCGAATGGACCGGCGGACTTTATTTTATCTCCTGTTTTAGATATAATCACTGATATGAACAGAGAAAACGTAAGAAATTTTTGTATAATAGCCCATATAGACCACGGAAAATCAACTTTAGCTGACAGACTTTTGGAAGCTACAGGAACCGTTGCCGAACGTGATATGCAGGAGCAGTTATTAGATACGATGGATATTGAACGGGAACGGGGAATTACAATTAAATTAAATGCCGCAAGAATGAATTACAGAGGCAAAAACGGTCAGGACTATATATTTAATCTTATTGATACTCCGGGGCACGTTGATTTTTCTTATGAAGTTTCACGTTCATTGGCAGCATGCGAAGGTGCTTTACTCATTGTAGATGCAACACAGGGTGTTGAAGCTCAGACACTTGCCAACGTTTATATGGCAATAGAGCAAAACTTAGAGATAATTCCTGTTATTAATAAAATTGATTTACCTTCTGCAGATGTTGAAAGAGTTAAACAGGAAATTGAAGAAATATTGGGAATAGATACTTCAATTGCAATTCCCGTCAGTGCAAAAACGGGGGTCGGGATAGGGGATGTTCTTGAAGCGATTGTGGATTTTGTTCCGCCGCCAAAAGATACATCAGAAAAACCGTTAAGAGCATTGGTTTTTGACAGTGCTTATGATCCTTATCTCGGAACACTTTGTTTCTTTAAGATTATGGATGGTAAAATGCGTCTTGGTGATAAGGTTCGTTTTATGGCATCCGGTAAAGAGTATGATGTTGTTGAAATAGGATACCTTACCCCTAACAGAGTTCAGGTAGAAGAACTTGTATGCGGTGATGTAGGATATTTTGCAGGCTCAATAAAAGAAATAACCCGTTTTGTAGGTGATACTGTTACGCATGTCGAAAATCCGGCAAGCGAACCGTTACCCGGATATAAAGAAGCTCTGCCCATGGTGTTTTCCGGCATGTATCCTGTTGATAACGAAGATTATCACGAACTTAAAGAATCACTGGAAAAACTTAAACTTTCGGACAGTTCAATAACTTTTGAGCCGGAAACTTCATCTGCTTTGGGTTTTGGTTTCAGGTGCGGATTTTTGGGCATGCTTCACATGGAAATTGCACAGGAAAGACTTGAGAGGGAATATGACTTATCTATTGTAACTACCGCACCTTCGGTTATTTACAAAGTTCATAAAACTAACGGAGAAGTTGTTGATATTGATAACCCTGCGAACCTTCCGGCACCGCAATACAGAGATTATATAGAAGAACCTTATGTAAAAGTATCTATAATTACTCCGAATGAATATGTAGGTACACTTATGGATTTGGCTCAGTCTAAACGCGGCATATTTATAAATATGAATTATCTTGATAAAGTCAGAGTGGATTTAGTGTATCATTTGCCGCTGAGTGAAGTTATTACGGATTTTTATGACCAGCTAAAATCAAGAACAAAAGGTTATGCAAGTCTTGATTATGAATTTGCGGAATATAAACGTTCAAAACTTGTTAAACTTGATGTTATGCTGGCAGGAGAAGTTGTTGATGCGCTTTCCGTAATTTGTCACGAGGACAATGCTTTTTATATAGGTCAAAAATTAACGGAAAAACTTAAAACAATAATACCGAGACAGATGTTTGAAGTTCCGATTCAGGCTGCTATAGGCGGGAGAGTTATTGCTAGAACGAATATCAAAGCTTTAAGAAAAAGCGTTCTTGATAAGTGCTATGGTGGTGATATTACAAGAAAACGAAAACTTCTTGAAAAACAAAAACGCGGTAAAAAACGCATGAAGGCCGTAGGTAGGGTAGAAGTTCCGCAGGAAGCATTTATGGCGGTGCTGAGTCTTGAAGAAGATTAAAAATTTAAAAAATACAAACCATAAAAACAACGTGGAAATATTAGTAATTCATTTTCTTTCATGTTAGACTTTTTTTATGGAAAGAAAACCGATTATCGCAGTTGTAGGAAGACCTAACGTAGGCAAATCTACTTTTGTTAACAGACTTGTTGGCAAAAGGCAGTCTATTGTTGACGATTTACCCGGAGTAACAAGGGACAGAATATATTTTGATGTTGAATGGCAGCACAAACAATTTACTGTTATCGATACGGGCGGAATTGTTCCCGGAGACGAAGATGAAATAATGCTTTCAATATATGACCAGGCAAAAATTGCCTGTGAAGAAGCGGATAAAATTATTTTTCTTGTTGACGGAATTGATGGTGTTACTCCTGTTGATGAAGATATAGCCAATATTTTAAGGCAATCCGATAAGCCTGTATATCTTGCGGTTAACAAAGTTGATTCACATAATCAAATTACTATGATAAATGATTTTTATTCGCTTGCACTGGGCGAACCAATTGCAATATCAGCACTTCACGGTTCAGGCGGTGTCGGTGATATTTTGGACGAAATTACAAAAGATTTTGTACAGGATGAAAAAAAAGAAGAAGACAGTGCAATTAAACTTGCGATTGTAGGCAGACCAAATGCCGGAAAATCTTCCATTGTTAATGCACTTCTCGGTGAAAACAGGGTTATTGTATCGGATATTTCCGGAACAACCCGTGACAGTATTGATTCCCGTTTAAGTTATAACGGGCAGGATTTTGTAATTATTGATACTGCAGGAATCAGAAAAAAATCGAAAGTTGATTACGGAATTGAAAAATTTGCCGTAGACAGGGCAATTCGTTCAATAAAAGAGTGTGATGTTGCACTTCTTGTTATTGATGCGGCAGAAGCGGTTAACGGTATATCAGACCAGGATAAAAAAATCGCATCAATAATAACCGAAGCAGGAAAAGGCATGGTTATTGCAATAAATAAATGGGATTTGATTGAAAATAAAAAATCAAATACTATAAATAAATTTGAAAAATCGCTGGAGAATGAAATCCCGTTTTTGAGTTATGTACCCAAAATATATATAAGTGCTGTTACTCATCAAAGATTAAATAATATTTACACAAGGGTAAGAGAGGTTAAGGCAGAGCATTCAAAACGTATTTCAACAGGCTTGCTCAATAAAGTAATTAATGAAGCCTATGCCCTTAATCCGCCTCAGACAATAAGAAATAAAAAATTAAAGATTATGTATTCAACTCAGGCATCGTCTGAGCCGCCGACATTTATTCTTTTTGCAAATGATGAAAATTTATTGAAAGACCATTATAAACGATATATGGAAAATAAATTGCGTGAAGCTTTCGGATTTATGGGAACACCTATAAGAATTGCAGTCCGCCAGCGAAGCGAACGGAAGTAAATACTAATCTGCAATATAGAGAATCGGATGTCCAAAGCCGGAATGTTTAATTCGTAAAATATTGCTGCTTACAAGTTCATCAATAAGTGCATTAATTTCTTTATGTTTTCTGCCGTTCAAAGCTCCGAAAAAACGAGATTCTGCTGCTTTTGCATGAAAATCGTTATTCAGTATTGTACTGCTTCCGGCAAGAATCTTCGTGATACCGCTTTTACCATAAATACCGCCAAATTCTGATACGCAATCAATTATTATTTGTTTTGCCTCTTCACTGCTTATTGTTGTTTCGTCCTGTTCATCCAAATCAAAAAGGGTTTGAGTTAACGGAGTTACTTCGCCGATTTCTTCAAGTTTGGAATAAAATTCAGAAACTTTTTCTTCCACCATAACTTTTTCCGGTGAAAATCCCCTTAAATACAATCCGTCTAATGTTTTCACTCTGCTCATTGCAACGTAAGCCTGACCTTTTTCAAAGATTCTCGAACAATCTACAACCAATTTATCTAATGTCATTCCCTGAGATTTATGGATTGTAATTCCGTAAGCTAATCTAAGCGGATATTGAGTTCTTTCGGCTGCGAGTTTATCCTGATAGTAATATTCAAATTTATGCTGCGGAATATCTGCACAAACTCCGTTATCAAATTTTACCGTAATTGAGTTTTCGTTAAAACTTAATATTTTTCCGCATGAACCGTTAATAAGTCCTTTATTGAAATCCAGATTAATAAGAAGCATTACTTTTGCACCGAGCTTTAATGTTATTTTCTTATCTGCTCTGCAATTTTTTCCGAAAATTTCAAGTATATAATTTTCTCTTTCGGTAAATCCGAAGAATACAGGTTTTGTCCCTCTGTATATTCCGTCTGTTGCTTCAAAGATTTTTACCGGTTCGTCAATCATGTTAAATTTTGAAAGGTTATACCTGTTTGCTTCGTTGTTGGTTGAAAAAATATGCAGCATATCTGTTTCAAATGTATCAATATTTGTTTCCCTGGTAGATAAAAGTGTGATATCCTCATCATCAAGACGATTAATACGCATATCGGAAAGAGCTTTTATAAACTTTGCTTCATTCTGTCTGTAATTTTGTTTTAAGACAACATTTTTCAGTCTTAAATCATCCCACAGATGTGATTCAAAACAGTAATACCTTTTTGGAATAATAAATTCGTCACCGAACAAACTATTTTCTTCGGTTTCGTTATTGAACCCTTCTACCGGCGGAAGCTGATAAAAATCACCTATAAAGAGAACCTGAATGCCGCCGAAAGGTTCAACGGACTCTCTTATTATTTTTAAAACCTCATCTATATATTCAAAAGTTTCCATACTCAGCATGGAAATTTCATCAACAGCCAAAATTTTGCAGCTTTGTATTTGCTTTAATACAGAAGGTCTTGTGCGTATTTTTTCAACAACTTTATAAACAGGATTTTTACATAATCCGACACCTGCCCATGAATGCAGAGTTTGCCCTTTGACATTTACTGCCGCAATTCCGGTTGTGCTTGTTATGGTGAGTTTCTTTTTAAATTTTTCTTTTAATTTATTCAGAATATAACTTTTTCCTGTTCCTGCGTATCCTGTCAGAAATACGTTTTCCCCGTTTTGAAGCAGTGTTAATACTTTTTTATATTCACTGTTTTCTTCCGATTCCTGATTTATGTTAATATTCTGTTTTTCTGAATTTTTTTTTGTATCTATAACCTGATACTCATCTGCATATTCAGCCTCTTTGGAAAAATCTATTTGATTAAAGTTGATTATTTTGTATTCACAAATTTCATTTTTTGCATTAATTCTTGTAAATTTTATAATTTGTTCTCCGGGCTTAAGTTCATGTTGTAACTTGTTTTCGGAAATCCATTGAGTGGAGTTGTAATTATTAATTCTTTTATAACATTCAAGAATACATTGAGTAATTGCCTGAAATTTTCTGCCTTCTTTATTTGTGTGCAATTCAGGAATCTGCTTCAACATACTTGCAGCATCTTCGGTTAACCGCTGATAATCAATATTATCAGAGGTCATATATTGAAGTGTTTGTTTCGGATTTTCAAATGTAAGTTCCATAAAATCAATTTATTATAAATTTTTTTATTAATCAAATATAGTATTTTGAAGGGTGTGTTTATGTTAAAATAAAAACAACAATAACTGAATGAATATCGGGAATTGAGGGTTTAACAGATGGAAATATGTATTATAGGGACAGGATATGTCGGATTAGTTGCCGGAGCTTGTCTTGCGGATATGGGTAATAATGTTATCTGTGTAGATAATGATATTAAAAAACTTGAACAACTTCAGAATGGAATAATACCTATTTTTGAACCCGGTTTGGAAGAACTAGTCAAAACTAATGTTTTGGAATCAAGATTGACGTTTACGTCTGATATAGATTTTGCGGTTAAAAAATCAAAAGTTTGTTTTATAGCAGTAGGCACTCCACAGGATACTGATGGTTCAGCAGATTTACATTATGTTTTGGAAGTTGCAAAAACTATCGGAAAATCAATGAACGGGTATAAAGTAATTGTTGATAAATCTACGGTTCCTGTTGGTACAGCCGAAAAAGTCAGCGAAGTAATTAGAGAAAATTCTGATTATGAGTTTGATGTGGTTTCAAATCCGGAGTTTTTGAAACAGGGTAATGCTGTAGAGGACTTTTTATATCCGGACAGAGTTATAATTGGCTCTGATTCAGAAAAAGCATCCAAAATAATGCACGATATTTATTCTCCGTTTTTAAGAACAACAAACAGAATAATAAATATGGATGTTAAATCGGCTGAAATGACAAAATATGCCGCAAATTCATTTTTGGCAACCAAAATTTCATTTATGAACGAAGTAGCAAATCTTTGTGAGCATCTGGGTGCAAATGCAGAGATGGTAAGAATTGGCATTTCTGCTGATTCAAGAATAGGAAATAAATTTTTATTTCCGGGGCTTGGATACGGAGGGAGTTGTTTTCCTAAAGATGTAAGAGCTCTTATCAGGATGGGAGAAGATACAGGCTGCAGTATGAATATTGTTTCTGCCGTTGATAAAACAAACAGAATGCAAAGAGAATTATTTGTCAGAAAAATTACTGATTATTATGAAAATAATATCAGCGGAAAAACTTTTGCAATATGGGGACTTTCATTTAAACCAAAAACGGATGATATGCGGGAAGCACCATCAATTACAATAATTAACTCTTTACTTGAGCTTGGTGCAAATATTCAGGCTTATGATTCAAAAGCAATTCCAAAAGCCAAAAGTATTTTCGGAGATAAAATTCAGTATTGTCAAAATGCTTATGATACACTGTCAGGTGCAGATGCTCTTTTAATACTAACCGAATGGAACGAATTTAAAAGACCGGATTTTAACAGGGTGAAATTATTGCTGAAAAGTCCTGTAATATTTGACGGAAGAAATTTATACAATTCAAACACATTGAAGGGCATGGGTTTTGTCTATTGTTGTATCGGAATTAAAGCACAATAGTTTATATCAGGCGAAAACCATGTTATAATATAGAAAAGGTTTTAATAATGTTTAAGAGAAAATGTAAAATAACTTTTATAACCCATGGTGCAACAGTTCATTCCATGGACGGAATCGTAAGTGATTCGGATAAATTTCCTAAAATAAACGATATTGGTGAAGAAGAAATAAGTAAAGTATGCGAATATCTTACTAACAGAGCAGTTAATTATGATAAAATTTACACTGATTCGTCTGCAAGATGCACTCAGTCTGCTCAAATTGTCGCTAAATTATTCAAGAAAAAAATCACAACAATTAACCTCTTACCAAGAAGGTATGGCGAATGGAGCGGTCAGTCGGTTAACGAGATTTACAAACAATACGGTGTTGATGCAATTACAAAAACTCCAAAAGGCGGTGAAAGTCTTGAAAAATTTAATAAACGGGTAGCAGAAGTTATTGATAAACTTGTTGAAGAAAATTTGGGCAACCGTATAATAGTTGTTACAACTCCGGATGTAGTTCGGGCTGCAGTTGCTCTTACGTTAAACCTTGAACCGGAATCACAGTATAAAATGCTTATAAAAACAGGCTCTTTAACTCAGATTAGTTATTTTGAAGATAACTGGTCAAGTATTATTTATTCAGACTACGTTCCGCTTTAATAATTGGTACTGTTTTTATGCATAAAACAATGTAAAGATTTTGTAATAAAAAAGCAATTTTCAGTCTTTACGTGTTTTAGGTATGGTGTATGAAAATGTGTATAGGAGGTTTTATGGCAGTTCAACCGGTTAGTTTTAGTAATTACTCAAAATATCAGACAAATTTTAAGGCGAGCGAAAATTATGAAAACCCGATTAGCAGAAAATCAGAACGTAATTTGGCAATTTTAGGTTCTGTAGGCGGCAGTGTTTTAGTTGGTACTCTTGCAGGATTGGGTTCAAGTTTATTCCCGAAAATTAAAGAAAAAGGCTGGAAATGGCAGCTTCCGATTGGTGCTGCTGTCGGCTTAATTATGATGGGACTTACCCTGCCGTCAAAATTGTATAATACTAAAGTTAATGCTTATGCAAGAGAAAAAGAAATGGATGTATTTTCACGTCAGAAATCTGCACAGTCAAACATATATGAAGATATAGATAATGAAATCAAAGATGACAAAGTTTCTCTTGATGACAAAATAAACCATTATGCAACCGTTAAAATGGCAGATAACGGCAACGGTATGATGATAAAAGGTGTTTAAGGCAAAAAAGTGTTATACGCAATTCAAAATATAAACGGTATCAATAGTACAGTTCCGTCATTTCGCAAACAAAAAAAGATTCAGGAACCTGTTGAATTGGGTGACGATAACCCTATTTCAAGAAAAGGTGAGGTTATGAATCTTATTAAAACTACATTTGTAGGCGGTTTGGCATTGGGCGGATATTTGCTTATGGAGCTTGTGGAAAACGGTGAATTTGCAGTTGAAACACTTTTTAATTATTCAGAAAAATTAGCCAAAACAAAAAATAAAAAAGAAATAGAAAAAATAAAAAAAGAGCTTGAAACAAAGAAAAAGGCAGCAAGAGATGCCAGAATATTAAATACTCTCGGTATTTTTGCCGCACTGGTTGCTGTTGGAATAAGCGGCTTTGCACTTCTGTACACATTATTTCATGCACCAAAAATCGCTTATGAGAGCAAAGTTAATACCTTTACAAAAGGTAAGGAAATGGATGTATATATAAAGGCAAATGAGGCAGAGCGGGAATTGTATACACAGCTTGATGAAAAAGCACAAAATGCGACACCGGAAGAAAAAGAAAAATTAAAAACCCAATATATGCAAATGGTTAATGCCAAAAACCAGGTGCCTGATTATGTAAATTTAAAAAGATAACAGAAAATTCTGTTATTATTTAACTTCTGCTAATTTTTCAAGTTTTAGTTTTTGGTCATATTCTATCAGTAGGTGAATTAATTCTTCCAGGTCACCGTCAATAACTGTCCAGACATTTAAGTTTTGACCGATTCTGTGGTCTGTAAGTCTGCCTTGCGGGAAGTTATATGTTCTGATTCGTTCGCTTCTGTCACCTGTTCCGACTTGAGAACGGCGAAGGTCTGTGATTTCCTGCATTTGTTTTTGAACTTCCAAATCGTACAATTTTGAACGTAAAATTTGCATTGCACGTTCTTTGTTCTGTAATTGCGAACGTTCTTCAGTACAGAAAATCATTATCCCTGTAGGTTTGTGGAATAAACGGGCTGCAGTTTCCACTTTGTTTACGTTTTGACCGCCTGCACCACCTGAACGTGCAGTAGACATTTCGATATCTTCCGGTCTGATTTCAATTTCAACATCATCTACTTCCGGCATAACCGCAACTGTTGCAGTTGAGGTATGTACTCTGCCCTGAGATTCTGTTTCCGGCACTCTCTGAACACGATGAACACCTGATTCATATTTGAGTTGTGAATAAACGGCATCACCTTTAATTGAGATAATTATTTCAGAATATCCGCCGGCTTCACATTCGGTTTTGGAAAGAATTTGAGTTTGCCAGCCTTGTTTATCGGCAAACTTAAGATACATTCTTGCCAAATCTCCGGCAAAAATGTTGGCTTCATCGCCGCCTGCACCCCCTCTGATTTCAAGCATAATGTCTTTATCGTCCATCGGATCTCTAGGAAGAAGTAAAACCTTCATTTTTTCTTCATATTCAGGAAGCTTTGCTTCATTTTCTTCCATTTCTGCCTTTAAGAATGTCTTCATTTCTTCATCTTTTTCTTCGTGAATCATCTGTTTTGCTTCTTCAATGGCATCAGTTGCTTTTTTCCAAGCATAATAAAGTTCAACGGTTTCTTCCATTGATTTTCTTTGTTTGGATAAGTCACGGAATTTATTGTAATCAGCAATAACATTTGGATCGGACAGAGTTTGACCGAGTTCAATATATTTTTTTTCTATCTGAATAATTTTATCTAACATGTCTTTCATAACAGAGTCCCTTTTTAAAGTCTAATTAATATTTTTAGTATAACAAAAACAAAAATATATTTTGAACAAGAATAGCATACAATAATACATATTATGGTGTTTTAAGCAATTGTTTATGTAAAAACTTATACCCTCCCTTTCTAGGGGGAGGGATAGGGCGGGGGCTGATTTTGTTAATAGTATATTCCCCAACCGAGCTTCCAAGTTTTGAAACAAAGTTTCTCAACAGGAATCTCTACCTTCCCCCGTAAGGAGAAGGAAAGGACTATTCTTCTCTTTACATAAGAAACAAATATAGGAGAAAAAGTAAGAATATTTGAAAATATCTTAAAACACATCAAAATACATATTTTGTTCTTTCTGAATGTAAAAATTTGTTAACTTTTAGGCAATTTCTGCCGTAAAAATTTCTTTATTTACATGGAAGTGTTGTATGAATATTGATTCAATGAACTGTAATTACAATGTGCCAATGCAGGGTAAAAACCTGAATTGGTTCAAAAGGCAAATTAAACGTGCAGGACAGTGGTTCCTTGACATGTCACCTTCTCATACAACAAAAGATACACCAAATTCACCGGATAAATGGAACAAAATCAATAATATTTGTTCAAATCCAATGTGGAACAGAGGAATTATGGGAGCAACAGCACTTGCAACACAACCATGGATTGATTATTACAACCACAGAGTAGATGATGAAACACGTACGGTATCAAGAAACAGAACAATAGCCAAAATTTGTGCCGGAACACTTGTTGGCATGTTCGTAGTCAGAGGACCTATATATAAAATTGTTGAAAAACTGACTGATATTAACGGTACAAAGAGTTATAGCAAAGCCCTGTTGCCTAAAAATTTCCTTTCCGAACTCAGGCAGCATGACAACTATGTTAAAAATTACAGGTCGGCAATTGCAATGGTACTTGCTCTTATTGCCATGTCTGTAACTAACTTCATTCTTGATGCTCCGCTTACGACTTTCTTTACAAATTATTTGAATAAAAAATCCGGCATAAAAGCAAACGATGATTATATACCTGCTCCTAAACCTGCATACAAGAAGGAAAGGGAGGTATATAATGCTTAAAAAGATTTTCCAAAAACCGTTAAATTGGATATACAATAACTTTAAAGAAGACACTTCCCTTATGCTTATTGTTACCGGTTCTCTGGGATGGATTTTATCATCTGCCGCTCAAATCGGTGCAATTCTGAATAACAAAAAAATATCCAATGAGAAAAAGAGCTTCCTGCTGCCTCAGGAATTTATGGACGGGCTTATTAATGTTGGTACATTTTTATTTACAACTATTGTATTTAAAAAAGGTATAGAAAAATTAATAAAAACAGGCAAAATTGTTCCGCAAAGTGTCAGAACATACCTGAATAATAATGCAAATCTTTACAAAGATAAGATCGGAAAAATTGATTTTAACCTTGACGTAATACTGGGTAATGATAAGGCAAATGCACCATATGAAGCATATAAAGCTTACAAAAACTATGTTACAACTATGGGAACTGTTGGTGCAAGCATTCTTGCCTGCAATATCATAACACCTGAAATAAGAAATAATACTGCATCAAAAGTTCAAAAGAATTATATAGAAATGAAAAATAATAACCGGCTCTATCCGAAAAATTCTGATATGAGAATCTGAAATACTGCTCTTTTTAATACTGCATATTAACCTTTCTTTACAAAACTCAAAAAACGGGCAATTTTTGAGTGAATATATACTTTATATATAAAAGAGAAGAGTAAAACTTTTAATGTCGACAATAAGAACACAAAAAAGAAAATTTGTTATTAAAGCAGGAATGAGCATTGACTTTGTCAAGAGTGCCAAAGATGCTACTTCGCTGCAAAAAAAGTATGCGAGTGCTTTTGATACTGATAACAATAAAGTTTTCAGCCAAAAAGAAGCTAATATATTTAATGCTACTTCTTTCAGCGAAAGAGCTGATGGCACTGTGATGTTTTGGACTCGTAAAAAAGACGGAACAAAACAGGGGAAAAAATTTAATATTAATGATAAAAATATAAAATATGATGTAAACTTTGATGTTCTTCCGTATGTAAAAGCAAAAAGCAATCCGCAAAAAAAGCCTCAGGAAAAAGGTATTCTGGATAAAGTTAAGGAATTTTTCAGCAAAGCTTGCGGATTAAAAAAATCAGAACCTCTCTCGCTTCTTGATATAAATAAAGAAACCGAATGGAAAAAGAATTATAACTGGTCAGAAGGTTGTAACAGAAAAATATCAACAATAGTTATAAACGAAGAACTTGCAGCTGATCCGAATTTGTGTCTGGCTTTACATAATATAGGCAAAAAAGCAGGATTTGAAGTTAAAATTTCCGAATATTCAAACGAACAGGCTGTATGGCTTGAGGATTACAGTATCAGAAGGGCAGACGGTAAAATATACATATTACCGCCTATGTCAAAACCTGAAGTCGATACTGTGAATGCTCAAAATGTTGACAGAAATTCCCGTCTGAGCGATGTTTATGCTGAACAGTTAAATGATAAAAATGTTGTCCGCGGAAAATCTTATCTTGAAGGCGGAAATGTATTAAATACAAGACTGAAAAACGGTGAAAGCGGAGCAATTATCGGTAAAAAATCAATAGAATATTCACTGCAGGCAATGAAGCTTGAAGATACACCGGAAAATATAGAAATTGTTAAAAAACAAATAGCTGAAGACCTTGGGTTAAAACCGGAAAATATTACATATATTAGTCAAATCGATTTTCATATTGATATGTTTTACAGACCTTTGCAGGATGGAGTTGTTGCTGTTCCTGATTACAAAGAAGCAATAAAAATTTTAAAAAATACAAATATAAAAGGGATGAATAAAGAACAAAAAGACAAACTTTTAAAAAAATTAGAAAAAATGGATAAAATTGTTACACCATTAATAAATAAATCAAATGAAAATCTTAAAAACTCAGGTTACACATTACGTAAAATACCTTGTTTTTCTATGCCTACAGATTTTAAGTCACTTTTTGATAAAAACCCAAATATCAATTATCATAATGCTCTCTGCGGCACCTCAAAAGACGGAAGACAATATATCATTCTGAATCAGTCTTATGACGAACTTAACAATATAATAACGGAATATTATAAAAAAGCCGGAATTAATGATGTATATTTTGTGCCTACACAAGAATATCTGGCACGAAATGGCGGTATAGACTGCCTTACTCAGGAAAAGTAGAAAAATTTTTTGTCGGTATATTAATGCCAATCTGCTACTTGTTTTGTACTTTTACTAACCAACTCCATACATTTACCCCACACCCCTTGACTTTGGAAAAATTGTCATTATAGACATGGAGAAATACTCTAAAAGAATGATTTTATACGAATTTATTAAAGCACGTATATTATTATTCCGATAAAAATAAAAAAGAGGTGTAAACTATGCAAATCAATGGCGGTATAAGAATTTGTGAGCCCGGAATGCGAGCTTCGATTCGTGCAATGCACGTTCAGAGTGAGATTTTGGGTATGATAAACGAAAACGTTGAAGGTTTTGATAAGGTAGGTTTTCAGAGGAGAGAGCCTGTGGTATCGGCATTGACGGAATTTATCGGTGTTCATGGACTTTCTACCACCGTAGATGACGAAGTCGGACGTATAATGGTTTCGAAGAATCCGCTTGATATTGCACTTGTTAACAAAGGATATTTTCAGGTACAAACCCCTAACGGTGTAAAATTAACCCGTGACGGAAGGTTTAAACTTGACAGAGAAGGGAATTTGCTGACTTTAGAGGATTTCCCGGTACTTTCCGATGCAGGCATGCCGATAAAACTTCCGGTTATTCCGGATAACATTGACAAGGTTAGTGTTGATACAAAGGGAAAGGTTAGTGTTTACGATAAAAGCACTAATAAAATGGCAGATGCCGGATTTTTGGGGATTGTTGATGCAAACGGCATGGCGGTATTAAATCCCGAGGTTAAGCAGGGATACAACGAACACTCAAACGTAATCATTCAAAACGAGTTTTTGAAGGTTAAACCTGTAGTGAGAAATTTTGAGGCAAACCGACAGATATTCCTGCTGGAGAGCAGCAATTTGCAAAAAGTTATCAGCCAGTTAGGCTCAGTAAGTTAGGAGGCTTGAATTATGTATAACATGCAGGCAGTAGTAAGAAAAAGCATAAATAACGCAACAATGCAGTTTGAGAAGCTTGGTTATGTAGCAAATAACCTTGCTAATTATAATACTGCAGCATACAAGACCTCCAGTTTTGAACAACTGATGAGAGAGGATGGATATATTGACGGTGCGATAAGGAGAAACACGTTGCAGGGAGCAATAAGGGTAAGTAAAAACCCTTATGACATAGCAATATCCGGAGAGGGGTATATTCCTGTTGTTTCTCCTGATGGCGAGGTGCAATATACAAGGGATGGTGCATTAAAAAAAGGTGAAAACGGTTATTTAATGACTGTTGATGACTGGATGGTCGGTGACGGAATCCAGATTCCGGCTAATTCATACCGGTTTGAAATAAGACCGAACGGTGATGTTATGAACTATGATAAAGCAGGTTCTCTGCCGGAAAAAATCGGTACAATTCCGATTGTACAATTTGATAATCCGGAAGCATTAGAGCAGGGACATAACAATAAAATGGTTTATAATGCAGAAACCGGTGAGCCCAAACTTATCAAAGATTCGGAAAATATAAGACAGTATGCAACAGAAATTTCTAACGTTAATATTTATGATGAAATAAATGACCTGATGAGACTGAATACTTCCATGATTGCAAGTATGAACCTTATGAAGGTTGCAGATGATATGTACAGCAAAGCAATTAATATCAGAGAGTAGGGTGATATAAAATGAGTTACACAAATGTTGATGCTTTAGGAAACACGAATTTAATGCTTGATTTGATATCACAAAGACAAAGAGCATTAGGTTCAAATATAGCAAATATGGATACTCCCGGTTATGTAAGACGGGATATTGATTTTTCATCTTACCTTGGGACAATGAACAGCCCGCTTGAAACAAAGCTTTCTCAAAAACTCGGTCCTTCCGGTGTAATTGAGGACAGAGAAAAACAGGAAATTGATATTGCGGAAGAACTGGCAGAGATGCAGAAAAACTCTCTTATGTACACAGTAGCAACAAGACGTATGTCGAATATTATTACACAAATGAAAACAGTAATTAACGTAGGTAAATAGAGGGGGTAAAGGGTAAATAAAAGGTAAATCCTAAACCCCACCACTCCCCAAAAAATAAAAAGGCAGGTAATTATGAGTATAATGGAATCAATTAACATCGGATCAAAAGCATTAAAAGTGCATGGTTTAAGATTGGATATCCATGCTAAAAACATTGCAAACGTAGATACTCCTAATTATGTGAGAAAAATTCCTGTGCTGAATGCAACAGAAGATATCTCTTTTCAGGGCTTAATGAATGTTATGAAAGAAGATGTATTTGGGACAGGTACATTACCTTATCTTCAGGGAGGTGTCGTTTTTAACGGGTGCGTAGAAGATCCTACGGTTGGTGAAAAAATATATTCGCCCGGACACCCGGATGCTGATGCAAACGGTTATATCCGCTCATCAAACGTAAATGCAATGGTCGATATGGCAGATGCAATAATGGCACAAAGAGCATACGAAGCAAACCTTGCTCTGGTAAATATTTCCCGCTCAATGGCATCAAAAGCAGTTGAAATCGGAAGATAATAAAAGATAATGATAGGAAAAGATAGTATCTTCTTTTTTGAAAAAAAGAAGCAAAAAACTTTTCATACCAATCGGTCTGCATTGAATAATTCGTTCAATTAATAAAAACATACAGGCAGACCTCAATGTAATAATTATAAGCCGTTTGATTCAGTATAAAACAGATAAAATTATAAACAAAGAGCGGGGGAATTTTCCCTCGCTCTTTGTGTGTAAATTTTTGTTTAAAACTACTCTACAAGTGCTTTTAAAAACTTATATATTATAATTTTTTGGGAATCATTTGTATTTTTAAGGATTTTTGATATTTCTTTTGATAATTCATTCACAGGTTTTATGTGGTTAATGGTTAACAGTTCTTCTTCGCTTATTTTAAATACTTTTGCATAATTTTCCAATAACTTGGCAGAAGGAAAATTTTTGCCTGTTTCAACATAACTCTGATGTTTTGTAGCAATATTAACCATTTCTGCCAGTTTTTCCTGTGTCAATTTATTTTTAATTCTTAACTCTTTGATTCTTAAACCAATTTTATCTTTAATACTCATAAACTCTCCTACCCCAATTTAAAATATTCCCGAATATCTATTAACCCACTTATAGGTTATAAAAGTTGATTAAAAATAACTTTTAGGTTAATATGTTAATGAATAAGTTTATATATTTTGTTAAAAAATGCTGTAAAAGGTAAACGATATGCCAAAATAGAAAAATCTGTACTTTATTCGGACATAAGTTTATTATCAAAAAATACTAAAAAAACTATATATAAAGAACGGGTGAATTTTCACCCGTTCTGCTTATACTTATGTCTGCTATTAAACTGAGTCAACCAATTTGTATTTTGACCGTTGAGGTCTGCCTGTATGTTTTTATTAATTGAACGAGTTGTTCAATGCAGACCGATTGGTATGAAAAGTTTTTCGGTTCCTTTTTGAAAAAAGGAACAAAACCCTTTCCATTCCCTACTCTTTGGTATATTCAGCATCAATTACATCATCGTCTTTTTTATCTTCTGTTGCACCCTGGCTGTTTGCTGCTTCTGAGTTAGCATCGCCGCCTTCTTTCTGAACAGCTTCATAAGCTTTTTGTGAGATAGAGAACATTGTCTGCTGAAGTTCTTCGCTCATTTTTTTAAGTTCATCAGAAGATTTGTTTTCATCAAGTGCTTTTTGAAGAGCATCTTTTTGTTCGTTCAATTTCTTCAAATCATCTTCAGAGATTTTGCCTTCAAAGTCTTTAGTTAATCTTTCAGCGGAAGATATGAATGAGTTTGCGTTGTTTTTGATTTCTGCTTCTTCTTTTTTCTTCTTATCTTCTGTTGCATTAGCTTCAGCTTCTTTAACCATCTTGTCTATATCCTGTTCAGACAGGTTAGATGAGTTTGTAATTGTGATTTTTTGTTCTTTGCCTGTAGCTTTATCCTTAGCTGAAACATTAACGATACCGTTAGCATCGATATCGAACTTAACCTC
>JAEEHV010000055.1 GCA_016280955.1 Candidatus Gastranaerophilales bacterium
CAATGACAATAAAAGATTTTTCTTTTGCTATCAAACATGTTACAATCACAGGAAGAGCATAACTTATGCCAAAGCCAATGTTTGTCGCAAAATTTTCCGTAGAGAAATCATTATCTATAAGAATTTGTGCTGTTAATGTTTCTAAGGATTTTTTCGCTTTTATCTTAACACCCGGGAAAATAGACCCCAACCATTCGTTTACCTGAGCTTGCAAACGCTTATTTTTTGAATCGGGAAAACATCTTTTTTCGTCTAATTTTCTAGTAATAGGGAACGACTCTATAACCTGAGCTGTATGTTGCCCCATTGTACCAACATTTCTATAACTTAAATGAACTAGGGGCTGTGAAATTCTTGGACCAATCCTTTCTGCCGACAGATAATATAACCTTTCATCAAAATCAGCATTCCCGTTATTGAACACTTTCATTACAAAACTAGGTTCGTCCGATTCTTTGTCCGATTCTCCCTTAAAAATTACACCATCTTCGTGTTGATTTTTATCCGTATTTATGGATATAGAGAACTCATTACTTTCTTCAGTTTTGTTGCAAACGCAATTATAAGTTCCTAAATTTTGGCCAAAGACATCATCTAAATATATCTTTCCGCTACTACTTTTTATAGCTTTTTTTAACAACAGAATAGACTGTATGGAAGAACTCTTACCATAGCCATTGGCACCAACAAACATAGTAAGTTGATTAAGAGGAATGTCAATACAATGAAAACATTTAAATCTTTCAATATGCAAAGTTTTCATATTATCCCTCATTCATTTCTCTGTTCATTATTTCTGAAGCTTTGTTAAACGCATAGATTACATTGGCTTTGCCATTGGTGCCGTAGGACACATACCTATAATATTCTGAATCAGTATCCAACTCATGACCTAAAATTTTTATGAAACTATTTGCTTCAAATCTTGTTCTTATTACATTAGTTTCATATTGTGACAATTCTACAGACCAGCTTTCGAAAAGAAGTTTATTTATAATAAGCCTATTTGTTGAATTAGTCGTACATTCTTTAACTTTTCTAAAGCAATGTCTTCCAAACAGATGGTATGAATTCTGCATAGCCTTATCAAAAGACTGTAGATAGAAATCTTTATCAAGATCTTTTATGGAATTTATTTTGTCAACGCAATTATCTAATTCATCATCGATAATCCCGCTATATGCGCCAACCCCCCCCCTTTCATATTTCAGCTTCAAGAAAAGTATATAACGAAGTGCAAATTCCCGAGCTTGCATTCTAGCGTCAGGAAGATTATCTGTAGCCTTTTTAAAGGAATCCAAAGAAACCATTGCTTTTAACAAATCACGTAGAGGTTGCTTTGCAAAACAATTTCGAATTTCTTGAGTATTTAAAGGCATTCCACCAGTGTTCAAACGTTTAAAAATATCATATTTTACACTTGCTGGGGAATCTGAACTGATGATATTTACCGCTATTTGATAAGAATTAAATCTTCTAAAAAATTTATCACCAATTTTATTGCCTTCTTGACTATACGTTTTATTTTTGCAACTATCTTCTAAATATTCTAAATCACCCAATTTTAGTTTATTTTTCATAAATTCACAAATAGCAGATAATCTTTGCAATCCATCAACAACTGTGTATCGTCCTTCCTCATCCTCGGAAAAATAGAATACCGGTAAAGGAATTCTTAATAAAATAGACTCTATTAATCTAGACTTTCTTTTTTTATTCCAAACTTGATTTCTTTGAAATTCTGGAGACAGATTAAGATCGCCATCAGAAACTAACTCTAAAATTTGCCTTAACGAAAAATTTTTGGTATCAATTCGAATTGAATCAGAATCATAAGGCTTTACGTCATAAAATTCTTCATTGGGATTAAATTCTATTATTTCTCCAGATTGAATAGCTGAAAAAATTTGTTCTTTCAAATCATCTAGAACCTGCTTTAAAGATTCTTCTGGTTCCGCAATGTTCGAACGTTTTGGACCTGATTCTTGAAGTATTGCACCTTTGTTTGCCGTAAATAGAAAATACGGTTCATCTTTATCTGCAATTGTTTCAACCAATGCGAAATTATGAAATTCTGGATCATGAGGTATAGCTTCATATTCTTCTAGAGGAAGTAACGATAAAGTCACTTCACCACGATCTATGATGTTTAACGATGTCTGAATAATCATATTTAACCTCTTTCTGCCTAAAAAAATAATAAAAAAGCTACAGAACCTGTTTCAAGGGAATAAATTTATTCTCTTTCATCCATGATAAGGCTTTTTCCCAGCGATCTCTGGAAATTCTTTTTTTAGATTCATTCCAGTTTGTCAGAACCTCTGTGACAATTTGGTCATCGGTCGGATTTAATCCTTGATTTAGAAAATCTTCCCAAGCACTGTAGAGCGTTGCAACGATTTCGCATTGCTCTGTTTTGGCTGTTTTGAACGTGCTTATAATATTGTCAAATACCGAGCGACATTCCGAGTAATACCGTTCGAAATATTGGGTATGACCACCTCTTTTTTCTAGAGGTATATAATGATTTCCTTTGTCTGAACGAATAAATTTAAACCATTTCTGCTTTTCTAATTGAGAGTCAACAGAACGTAAAGCTCTGTTGTCGTATGGTCCTGCGGCATCGCGATGATATGACGAATTGATGTCTAATTCACACATTTTTTCTGCAAGAAACAGCATCTTTTCCATCTTTACTTGACCAAATGTTGGTTCGGCACAAAGACGATGGGCGATTTCTGCTGCAAGTACGGCACGCTTAAACGCGATGGGAACAACACGATTGTTTTCAGCAGATTTTGTTTCCGATTTGGCATTGAACAACCTTATTTTTCCAGTGAGGAGTTGTTGCATCATGCCGGTTTTGAGGGTGCGGTATTTTGCGAGTTTGGTTTCGAGGGCCGAAATTTCGGCGTCCATGTCGCTGAGGACGTTTGCGATGGCGGTTTGTTCGGCTCGACTTGACGGGATTTGCAATTGAATTCCGCCTAATTTTTTGGGACTAATTTCCAAAAAAGTTGATCCTGAAGCCAGACTCATCATTTCATCAACTTTGGTCGACAATAGATAATACAAAAATTCATTAGAATTTTCTGAATTCACAACTAGAGACTGGAAACCTTGATTGGTACAAGCAGGAGCCTTCAAAATGGCACTTGTGCCAATTGAAGCTCTAGTTGTTAAAAGAATCGTTCCTGCAGGAAGGATTTTTGCAGAACAATTTTCAACACCTAGTTTGGTAATAGTCCTTTCACTTTTAGACACATATTTGCCGGCCTTAGACAATTCTGCAGGCGTAAACCATTGAACAGAACCATTCCAATATGCAGAATTAAATGTACTTGGAGTTCCACCGCCAATAATTTTTCCAACTTGGCTAATAGTCTTCACTTCCCAATCACTTGGTATTAATCCGAGTTCGGTCATTTTGTAGCCACTGGATTCTTCGACTTCGCGCTTTGCGCTTCGCTCAGAATGACACTCCTTTCGTCTTTCGTCTGTAGGGCGTGAGCCCGTTCTTTCGTCTGAGCCGAATCCGGGGAGGCGTTTC
>JAEEHV010000056.1 GCA_016280955.1 Candidatus Gastranaerophilales bacterium
GAACCGACAACACCCCAAACTCCGTCTTTGGGTACTCTGCGTTTTGGCAAGATTTTTTCAGATAAATATTTTAATACCGCTTTACTGCTTTCTATACACCCTTTGGAATGTTCAGCATCCATTAAAGCCGTATAATAACTAATGCTACGACCGAATGACACTTTGTTGTTTGTCATAGGTTTTGATTTGTAATTTGAAATTGTGTTGTTGTTTTGGCACATTGAATTAATGCACCCAATAGAATTCATTAGCATAATAATGCTCCTTTCATAAATGTACTGATAGTAATAACAAAAACTCAAATTGGTTATTCCCTCACCAGAAAATCTAAAACTCGTCCCTCGTTTTGATTTTCTTACCTCTCCCACTAAATTGATGTTGCGGGCGAGGGGAAAGGGAACTAAATAAATCGTCTAAATCGTTTTGAGTAATATCTGTCCATTTATGTCCTTTGTTTTTCTTGATTTTATAATAACACGAGAAAAAATAAATTTGCTACTGTTGTAATAAAATTTTACAACTGCATAAAAAACAGGAAGTGAACATCATCACTTCCTATTTTTAAACGATTTAATTATTTAAGTAAATTTATTTATTTTCTATTTTTTCCAAGTTCCAAACCCCTGTTCACGATGCAGTTGTTCTTTCAATCTTCGTTCCATATTAGCTGCTACATCTGTATCAAGGTCTTTAGTTATAAAATGAGCATCTCTTGCTGCTAATGGCATTTGAAATGACAACTTATCTAATGCTTCTATTGCTTCTAATTTTTGAGCATTCTTCATTCTTTCAAATTTTTTAATTGCATTCAAAGGAGCTTGAAATCCCATATAATCTAAAACTTCGTCTTCTGCTTTGGTATTAATTGCACTTTGAGGAGGGTTGTTTCTCAAAAAGCTTCTTTCATCTTTAATATTGTCTATAAATTCTTTAATCCAGCTTGAAATTTTTTTAATTGGATTTTTTGAATATTCTCCTGAAGATTCTGCTATTGTTTTGGCTAATTTTTCATCAAATTCGGTATATTCAGATGGTTTTATACCTTGAGCAACCTGTCTTACATGTCTTCTCATTATAGTAGTTTTTTCGACTGCCCTACGAATCATTGGATAAGTAATCATTTATTTTTCCTTCCTACACTAATGTATTTTACTGTCCACTATTATATTAAAAACATTTTGCTTTTAGAAATTGACTAAATTTTTAACTCAATTTTATAAATGTTTACACTTAATAAAAACATATAAAAATAAAATTTGCTAGGGGTAAATGCATAAAATCAGGAAGTGAATATCATCACTTCTTTTGTTTATAATGTTTAAATAAACATTTTTAATTTTTTCTCTGCAAGTAAGTCATACAAGGCAAAACGAAGGAGTATTGCAGCTAATTTCTCAGGTTGTTCTGCAATATATTCAGGATGCTTTATTACGTCAATATTCCACTTCACATCTTTTGGTGAAATTTTAAGAGAAAATTGTTTTAATTCGCTGTGGTCTAATGCGTCAGACAAATCAAAATCAGGGCAAATAACTTTTCTTGGAAATAAATTCCCCTCGTATAGAAATTCCGTTTTTGTCATATCAAAGTTCAAGCCTTCAAGTATCCGTTTTATAGCTTTTTTTGTTCTTCCTTCACAAACATAATCCGTAAACAATAAGGTTTTACCTGTATTTTTGCTGAATTCTTGTTCAATTCCATGAAATTTAAAATAATTTTTCCAGTCCTCAACTTTGTAAAGAGTATGCTTATTGAAACACTGGTTCTCAAAAGGAAATACGTTTTCTAAAATTTGGATTGAAAATGGCAATGTGACGGTATCTGCTCCTAATAGTTGCATTGTTTCCGTAAGAGGAGCAAGAGAATTACCTATACTCACAAGCTTATATCCGTTCGGATATTTTGAATCAAGATGATTTTTTGATGCCTGTGCAAGTTTTAATAATCTTTGGGCATATTTTTGGATACTTAAATCTTTATATGAATGTGAGTAATCATTAGTACCGATTTTATTAATCATTCTTATAATTAATTTTTCTTTAGGAGTTAAGTTTTGATAATCTTCAAATGTAAAATGTTGCTCATTAAAAACAGGTATTGCTCTTTTTATTATATTTGATTCTCGTTTTGAAATATTAGTATGGTACAACCATCTGTCCTGATTTAATAAATCCCTTAAACCAACCCAATCTTCATTGGATTTAATAAAAGTATCTTTTTGTTCATTACCTTTAAATGCGACTTTTTTCTCCCTCGCCCTATGGTTTATATTTACCCCGAGAGTTTGGGTGAGGGAAGTATTAAATTGTACCCTCTGCACTTGCATTTTATATTTACCCTTAATTTTTTAATTTTGCAGCCGATAATAGTTTTGTTTCATTGTTTTTATTGGTAAGTTTTTTCATTGCATTAATATTCGCATCCTCTACTTTTTTATCAATTCGAGAACCCCCTACGACAAATACTGATGTCTCAGGGTTCATTGCATTAATATTCGCATTTCTTACTTTTTTGTCAATTTTTGAACCCCCTGCAACAAATACTGATACATCAGAATTTGCTTTACTTGTTTCAAGTAATTGCAAACCTTCTTTATTTTTAATTATTTTTAAATTCTTGATACCGCCTCTTGCATTACCAAATGTTATGTTGTTTTGAATTCTTTGTACTTGCATTTTCATACTCCTGTGATTTATGTACTTTTATTTTTCCCTATCATACCATGAAAATTAAAAATAAAATTTGCTA
>JAEEHV010000057.1 GCA_016280955.1 Candidatus Gastranaerophilales bacterium
ATCTCTTTCCCGAAACGCCCGCTCTTGCCCTCGCGAGTCCCGCGTGTATTGCACCAATTGCGTTCATCTTCCGTAAGCGACGGAGTTCCATACCACGAATCTGCATCGTGATGCACCGTAGCGCCTTCGGGCAAGTAAAAACTCTCGCCGATTAACAAGAGTTTCTTATGCTTTGACGATTCGTAATCACTCCCAACAAACGGAACCATGTAGGGGTGGGTGGAGTAGAAGGGGATGGAAAGAAAGCGGGAATCGTAAGCGAAATTAGACATGTAAACTCCAATTACAGAGCCGGTTCGTGGCCACCTTTCGACGGACTTTTAACGCAACGAGCATTCACCATAGCAAATATCGTCGGAAATTGCAGCCCGCAATACTTGCAAGTGTACTTGGACTTTTCAGAACCCTCGTACAGCACGTGATTTGCACTGCCCGATTGCTTTGTGCACCGAGCATGCACAAGAGCAAAAACCGACGGGAACGAAATTCCGCAATATTTACAGTAGAATTTCTGGGACATAGGTATTTCTATTTACTATATTATCCTTCGTTTTTACTAGGGTCTTGGTTTTTATCATTACCTATTTGATTATCACAATATGTTGTTTTTCCACCAAGAACACTTATTAAAAATGCTCCTGTCGCTATAACAACAGTTCCCGCAATCCCCGCCATTTTCAACAAGAAATTTTTATTTTCAGAATCTTTTGCATCGAGTCTATCTGAAATTTCTTTCATTTGCTCAATGATCCATTTTCTTTCTTCAAATTTCAAATTTCCATTTGAAAGTGTTTTTTCCAATGAATCTAATATCCTATTATAAGCATCACAAGTACTCTTTGAACTTTCTGCATTTTGCTTTATAAGATCACCAATAGTTTCGCGATACTCTTTGGTTATGTTCAACATGGTACTGCTAAACTCAGGAAATTGCTCAATAATTTCCTTCGCGACTTCTGGATCTAACTTATCTAAGTTAGATGCAAACTGCAATACTTTATCTTTTGTCAAATGACGAAAATCAGTAATGCCTACAACTTTTTTGAAATCTTGCTCTGTCATAAATTACATTTTTACAATTACTACTTCAATAGAATTCTGTTCGCAAAAATCTGCAAAAATCTTTGAAGCTTCTTCTGATGCTTCGGCTGTTAGAAAGTCTCGAATTTTTTCAGGAAAATGTTCTTCATCGTCTACAGCAACATTTCGTTGTTGTAACCATTGTTTTTCTGCCAATTTTAAATTTGACCAATTTGAAAATTTTGCAATATATTCTTGATGTAGCTTAAAAGACGGAGCTGCAAGAACTTTGCCATATTTTGTTTGCAAATCACTTACTCGATCATTTGTCAGATGATTTTTTAATCTAAACATTTCCAATGTATAAGAAATATAATCTTTTTTATACGTGGCAAGAAGAGTTTCAAGCCATTGAAATTCAGCATCAATATTTATTGTTGCATTTTTTTCCACTTGGCCTTTCGTTTGGGAAGGTTTAGATTGAAAACCTAAGGTTTCTATTATTTTGTCTTTATATTTGTAAGCAGCAATCCCCAAACCAGCCACCATAACACCAGCAGCAATAATGGTAGAAGGCTCTATCATGTGGCTGTCTCCTTTTTTAAATTGGCCAATTCCATTTTTTTCTTTTCTAATAAATTCTGCTTCTGTTTCATTTTTTCGATGTTTTCGTTTAATTTGCATACTTTCTGCTCCCTAATATTATAATTTTTTTCAATTGATTCAAGTTGATTTTCTAGCTCCTCTAATTTTTGAGCGATAAAATGACTAAAGTCATTTAATCTATTCTCTAAAGTTTCCGTAAGTAATTTCGGAATACCGCCTAATTTATTTTCAAAAAAAGATCCTAAACAAGATTCAACTTCTTTATAGATTTGAGCCTTTAACGTTTGATTATTATGAAACAAATTGGTGAAAAAATTTCGAGGCAAAACATCTTTGTAATCCAGAAACTCATTGACATTACTTGGTAACACCCAATTCTCTCGAATCTTCCCAGAAAAGAGTCCAATATGCTTTTTGTTTAACAATCGTTTTAGATCACCTTCCAATTCTTCCGCAATGGTTTCCAACCTCGAAACATAGTTTTTCACCATAGTATTCATCATTTTTCTAAGGCTTTCTATACATTCTTTAATTTGTTCATTCCAACAGGTCGAAAAATAAGACACTACTGTCACATAGTTTCCGGTATCCATCCTAAAAGAGATTTCATCATCAAATTTTTTTAAAATTTTCTTCTGGTCATCTTTCAACTGCAGTCTGATTTTCTCATCAATATCCGTTAAAAACGCGTCCAAATTTTGTTCTTTTTTCTTATTTTCCAATTTTTCATTAAATTCAATTCTTTTATCCTGTAATTTTTCACGATTGGACTGAATTTCTTTTATATCCTTTTGGAAATCTTCTATTTGGGATTTGCAATTTTCTGTTTCATTTATAATTTTATCTATATTGATTTCATATACCTGATTTAACGTGTTCACCATGGCTTCAATTCGCCCGGCACCTTCATTTTTAAATAGTTTATCACTTATTTTCTTCTCTAAATTATCTGGATTGTATTTTTTTTCAGGATCAGAATCTTCAGATTTGTAATATTCCTCATCCTCTGTTAATGGGATACCCTGTTTTTCCTTTTTATGGATAAGCATCTGGAGCCCGGAATAAGAACAAATCGTTTCTTTAAATTCTTTTTCATTTGAAAAAAGTTTTATTTTTTTATATTCAGGCTTTTGCCCAAGGCCTCCCATATACAAACGAGATTCTACATAATTTTCTTCTTTGTCTATTTTATTTTGAACAATAATTCGATACTTTGGTCCACGTTCAGCCATGAATTGTTGGAAAAATTTTAAATCAGGTTCTGCAAATCCCTTAACATCTGTAACATATACTATCGCATGTGCATTGTTGATCCAATTTGTTGTTTCCACAGAATTGATCGCATTTGGGTCGTTCAACCCCGGAGTATCTACAATCTGTATATCCTGTAATTCTTCCTTATTTATGAAAATTTCCACATTTTTCACATAGGGAGTAAATTTTCCAGCTAAAGACGAATCATCTTCTTTATTGATCGCTGACACATATTGTTCTAGATCTTGCAAATCAAAGACTTCGATGCTTTTTGTCTGATCTTCAATACAATCACCCTTATAAATTCCATAGCGTTCAGCTGCTAATTGAAGATTTTCTTCCAATTCTTGATTAATTGAACTATTTGAACAAACAACACACCATTCTTGTTTTGAATAAAAATTCGCCTTAAAATAATTGTAAGGCTTATCCGATTTTTTGATAAATGTAAGTTTAGCCGTTAGCGGTGTATCGAATGTTGGTAATATATTATCACCAAACAATATTGAATTCAAAAGAGTCGATTTTCCGGCCTTTACTTCACCACATACAGCAATAGTGAAGGGTGCTTTTTTTAGATTTACAAACTCTTCATTTAAGGATTCTTTTGTAATAGAACGTTCTCCGGAACCGATTTGAAACGTAATAGGAATCAGTTGCGGATCGTTTTCTATTTGTTGTTTGACTGCTTCTAATTTTTTAACAGCTTCTTCAAATTTTTTATTAATTTCAGCCATATGATTAACCTACTATCGATGATAAAAGTTGATTGTATTTTGTGTCGAAAAGATTCTTTATATCTTCCTTGAATTTAAATTTTGATCCAAACTTTTCATTCAATTTTTTAATCGCTTTTTCACGCCTTTGTTTCACTATATTGAATAGAGAATCTCTCAATTTTTTATTTTGATTTTTTGCAAAATATATTCGGTTGTTTTTTTCGGTGTCACAGAATGGTAAATCCCAGTCATATCCCATTTCTTCTACTTGAATACTTATATACCTCAGTTCTTTTAAAGAAAAATATGATTCAAAATCTTTTTCTATGTGATTGTTGGAAATAAAATTATCAACCTTCCTATCAACGAGATCAATCCATTTTTTTTGCCAATCACATTTTTTTACAGCGTAATCATCACGAAATGTATCCTCACTTACAACAAATTTGCAGAAATCGATATCTTCTATTTCTTTTTTCAGAAACTTTTCAAAGACATCCCAATAATCATTCAATTTCGATTCATATGAAGCGATAGATTTTGATTTCAACACGTCTGGTGTTACACCAAGACTCAAAGCAAATGCATTCCACCAATATTGGTAATTAACCTCTATTGAATTAATAATATTTTTTATTATTTCTTGATTTTTTTCAGCATTACGTTGAGCTCTGTTTTTCAAGCGTTGTTCTTGAATGTCATTATGCGTTTTTGCCAAAAAAGAGATTTCACTGCAAAGTTCTTGTCTTACCTGTTCGAAAAATTCCTTGTCTTTGGGATTTTTAAATTTGGTCGCATATGAATAAATTTTCGCTTCAATATGATTTTTCTCAAGAACACTTTCTACACTTTTTTTTATAACAGCTCTTTTTGAAGGAGGCTTATCGTCCATTTTGGTAATAATTACACACAACTTTTTTCTTTTATTTCCTATATTCAAAATTCCTTTTTTTGTTGTGTTATCACCAATAAGATCGTCAATATCGCTTTGAGTTACAGTACCTTTATCACAATCAACTAAATAGAAAATAATATCGGCATTTTCATTTTCTTTTCGACTTACTTCATCATCTGCTTTAGCATTATCTCCTGATCCAAAGCCAGGAACATCAGATAAAACAATGTTTCGTAAAAAAGGAGCTGGTATCAGAATTGAAAAAATATTAGTAGAATCGTTATTTTCTCTTGGTTTTACAGCTAGCTCTTGATATTCCTTTAATGTAAATTCGTTTCCGAGATTGTTTAAATACTTTCGTGATTCACCATATTTAAAACGAGTTACCACGCGGGTAGAAGGGCGGATTGCAACAGGAGCCACATCTTCCCCTAATAAGGAATTTATAAAGCTTGACTTACCACAACTAAAAGCCCCTGCAAGAGATATACGAATACGACTTTTATCAGACTCCTCAGCTGTGGGGGCTGATGGTTTTATTTTCTCTAATTCATCTTTTAGTTCTTGTACAGACAGACCTGTATCTTTTGCAAATGTGTTGATTGCATTTAAAAGTTTATCGTAAGATATATTTTTGAGGACTTCTGGAGAATAGTCTAAACTACTTGTTTCCTCATCTTCATTATCAGTAGAAATTTCTTTTTTATCTTCTTTACGATTGTCTTTATTAAAAAGAGACCCCAAACAAATTGCTGCAAAATAACCAACCCCCAAAGCTTCTTGAGGGTGGTTTTTGACTGTATCCACAGCTTTTCCCAGTATCGCCGAACCCATCTCTTCTAGAAAAGATTTCTTTTTTTTCTTAAAAAACATCTAAGCCTCTATTTTAACAAAATGAAGCCAATTCTTTAATGGCAGAATCAAGCTTGTTCTCTTGTTTTTGGAAATCGTATTCTTTGTTCTTTCTTTGAGACTTTAATTGTTCTAACGAATTCATCTGCAAGTCAAGTTGATTAGCTATTGGTGTTAATACCTGTTCTTCAAAAGACAACTGCACAGAAGCAACAATCACTTGGGCAATATTCTTTGCCTTGATAGCAATCAGCCCTTCATAATTAGACTGTTTCACCTTTGTCGCAATTACAGACCCAATTTGTTCAATAGGATTCGCCTTATCAATTGCTTTTGCCAAACTTTGAAGCACTTTGCCTAACAAAGCTTTTTTTCCAACCTTTTTTGCAGTTTTTTTCATGCCTTCCTTGGCGGCCTCTTTCATGCCTTCCTTGGCGGCCTCTTTCATGCCTTCCTTGGCGGCTTCTTTCATGCCTTCCTTGGCGGCCTCTTTCATGCCTTCCTTGGCGGCTTCTTTCATACCTTCCTTGGCGGCTTCTTTCATACCTTCCTTGGCTCCAGCTTTGGCAACATTTTGTGCAATTCCACCTCCAACAGCTTCAACAGCATTTCCTATACCAGCAGCAGGTCCTATATAAGCGCAAGCAATTCCCGTTCCCACGGTTACCGCCATGCTTTTGATACTGTCAATAGATTTAAAATTAGCAACAACATCCCCCATACCAATATTAGTAAGGGATTTATTTAAACTAACATTTCGAATATAGCGATTGACTATATTTTGCGACGTCTCATTTATAGAATCCATCATTGTTTGAGCTTGAGATTCAATTTGATCAATCGCCATTGTGGCAAATGAGCCCGAATAACTCTTCATTTGCTTGACAATAGCAATCATCAGTTCGTCCTCTAAATTACCCATATCATTGCGATGTTTATATTTTTCTTTTTCAAGATCTTCGATTATTTTTCGCACATTCGCAATCTTTTTATCGACCCCATCATCATCTAGTTTTAAATTATCCTTGATTGATTTTAAAGCATTCTGCATTTCAAGAGCAATTTTCCTTAAATTGTCTTCTATTCTTTTTTCAACAATAGCATCGCGCTTTGCAAGAATATTTTTTTGCAAAAGCGATTCAATTTTTTCAGTCACACCAGGTTTATGGGAATCAACAGCAATTACTTTGTCAATCGCATTTGATATCTGCAATCCTTTTTCAATTTGTTTGGCAACTTCCTGTATAACTCTATTGTACGCTCCATCCCCTTTTTCAGGATCAGCATGGGTTAATACGAAAACCATTTTTTCACGAACCAAGGACAATTCTGGACGTTGCAAATATTGAAGAATATGATTTGTTATGGTTCCCGAATTCACGTCTATGCATACAATAGCAGCATCTACAAATTGCAAATATGCAGTTGTCAAGTCACCTTCCGACGACCCTGTATTATCAATACCCGGGGTATCAATAAAAGCACTTCCCAACGGCAACAGATTTGAAGGCCTTACGCGAATTCCAGCAATGCCATCCCTTTCCCCATTCAAAATATCTTGAAAATCTGTAAATAAGATATCCTTTCTTTCTAGGCCACAATCCTCAAAATACTTATTTGTTTCGATTGATTCATCGGGTTCAATGAGACAAATAGACTTTGTTGTAGGTTTTATAGATACAGGCAACTTCAAGCCAAGCAATGCATTAATCAAACTTGTTTTTCCAACACTAAAAGCACCCAAAAAAGCAATCTTGATACTGTTCAAAGCGAGTATTTCTTTGATTTGTCTCTGAAATTCATCCAACTGGTACTGTTCAGCAATCGCGAGAAGTTTTTCCTTCATAATTTATCTCCCTTTTATAAAATTTTCCCTTTCGAGTCCTTACATTCATTCCATTGGTTTTGCCGATAGCCCCAATATAAAATGAGCAGACGACAATTGATGTCGTTTGCTCTCGGATTTCAAAATTCCACAAAAAAAAGCGTGGAATTTATGCTATTCACTCAATCGCGGTTCGGCAAAACCTATACGGAATAAATGCAAAAACCCACGCCACAAGGCGTGAACCTATGCAACTTAGTCTTCCGTATATTCAAAATTTTGCCGATTTAGATTGAAAGCCAAGAGCAACGCTCAAACTTATGTCAAAACGCTACTACTCGATAAGACCTCTTATTATAGTTTACG
>JAEEHV010000058.1 GCA_016280955.1 Candidatus Gastranaerophilales bacterium
ACATCAGTGTCCTCAGTAGTTACTAAGCCCTTAGTTACTAATGTGTTGATAGTACCAGTCTTGAAAGTCTTACCAGTTCTAGCCTCGATTTCGATTAAAGTTACAGCATAGTCGAAACCCTTTAAAGTGTCCATAAAATCCTTCTGTGTCTCATTCATTTCCCAAGTCTTCATAATAAATACCTTACCTTTCCTTTACAATTATATTATATCATAACTTGTTAGGTTAGTCAAGAGAAATTTTCAAGTAATTTTTTAACTTTTATATATCTCTTACTACCTTATTACTCTCATATTATATCATACAATTTACGCTATGTCAATACAAATTTCATTAATTTTTTGTATTTTATTTCGCCGCAACTGTACGATATATGCGAACAAGGTTTTTATATTTCTTTTATTACCTTATTACACTATAATTATACAACCTTTTGCGCGCATTGTCAATAGTTTGCAGGCTTTTTGAAAACGTTTTCATTTTTATGCGAAAGTTTACGAGCTGCTGCTGCTGCTGTCCGCCACGGTCGGACACCTTTGGTGTCCTCACCAAACTGTCCGTAAAGCGCGGTCACCAAGCCCCGATTTGTACTGCAATAAAAAACACTACAAACCCGGCGGAAGGTGTCAAGAGAAATTTTGTGAAAACGTTTTCATTCCACCCGGCGGACGAGGATTATTACGGTTCTCTCCTAATGTAAGCGCTTTCATAGGAGATAAGCAGAAGAATTTAGGAGATTAAGTTTGTCAAGACTAACTTTATTGAAAACGTTTTCATGATGTCACCCGACGGAACGGCAAAAGACAAATGTCTGTGATGCGCGGACGCAACCCGACGGATAAGTGGGGTTAATGAAAAATACTGAAAATAAAATTAAATTTTTGTGAAAACGCTTACACTTGTTTTTTATTCGAAAAATGGAATGGAATAACGAATAAAATTTGTGAAAATGATGAAAATGACGAATAATGTTTCAATGATACCCGACGGAATTAGGCGGTAGTCAATAATCAATAGACCCGGCGGAAACCGCCTAAAAGAAAAAAACCAACCGTCGGGTTAGTCTTCAAGGGTTGTTTCAGTTACTGAAAACTCTAAGTAATCGATTCTATAATAAGTACAACAAGTGTTGTATTCGCTTTCTTCTTTACTAACTTGTAAAACATTACAATCGTCATATTTTAAAGCACAACGCATAATACCTCTTTCGGCACCACTTTTAGAAGTGAATACTCCAATTAATGTACCATCGCCTTCGTCTACTACTACATATACTGTTTCCATATTTTACTCCTCCAATTCTATCCTAGTTACTTTCATAAGAGACTCAGAGCCCCACTCATCATCGTAATGATTTGTAATTTTTCCTTCTAACATATCATTAACATAAGCGTCAATTTCTTTTTTTGAAAAATAGTAAGGATGGTCTGCATCAAAATTTTCTTTAATACATAATCTAGTATATTCTTCTATCTTTTTTCTAGCAAGTTCTTTGTTTGCCGTAGCATATTTAATTTGAATGCCATCAGTTTGATAACTATAACCATATTGAATAATCCATACATATTTTTTATTATTTCTATTATTTTGTTGTGCAATCGCCGCAGTCGCCATAAATCCACAAAACATATTTTATCTCCTTTCCGTCGGGTTACTCGATAATCCCGATTAAATCATTTTCATAATGTCTTATTGTTGCATTAATATCGCTCCAAAATTGACGAGACTCATTTAACCATTCACGATACTTTTGACTTCTAATAGTTGTGCTAGACATTATTGGTTTTACACCTAATGGTATGAAATCACACTTATCTTTAAGGTATTGTGATAGTTGATATAATGCTCCAACGGCGTTAGTTGCCTCAAATCTTTCAGCATAGATTTGATTATCGCCTTTATCTTTATAAATGCATTCCCATAATAATTGTTCCATAATTTATTCCTTTCCACCTCTTCCGTCGGGAAGGGGTATGGGCTACCTCTTACTTATAAGAGATAACCCCGTTTCTTTCATAAGTTTTTTGATATTCAATTTCTATCTCTTTTCCGTCGGGAAGTTTGATAATTTTCTTATTTACTTTTTCACTTGCGAAATATCTTTTTAGTGGCATTGGTCTTGTTATATCGCAACCACGCTTTACACACTCAACAAGTATTTTTGTTTCCCATTGAACATCACTTAATGCCGTATGGTCTTCAATGAACTCTAAGTCGTTGTTTAAATACTTAATTACACTTTCAACGCTTGTTGAGATATAAGTACCACTTTCAGTAAATATTTCATTGTTTTTAGCCCACTCTTGATACTCTGGAGTGTCAACAATATATTGACAAGCATAAGCCCATATATCAAAGCAATTTGCAGTTTTAATAGGATTTTCACACGCTAATGCGTTGCAAGTCTTTTCAAACTTATCCATATCAAACTTGTTATTATAAGCATAACTAAATAATACATTATGCTTTTTAAAGTCATTTCTCATAGTTTCCATAATTTGAGAAATACCACGCTTAATAATTTTCTTTTGCTTTAATGCTAATACATACTTACCATATTTTTCAGCACCGACAAAATCGTCATTAATCATATAGATAGTATTATTAAATAGTTTTCCTACTAAATAATCACGCTCCACAAGAGTTTCATAAGTGCCTTTTTGCACATTTAAGTCAATGATTTTATAACCTACATTAAGCAAATCTTGACTAACCTTTCCTACTGTTTCAGTATCAAAAATACAAATATTCATAATAAATACACCCTTTCCTTTTCTTTACACCTCTATTATACCACATTGATTTTTAATGTCAAGTAGTATTTTAAAGATTTTTTAAATTTTTTCATAAGTTGTTTTCAACTTACAACTTAATTATAACACTTTAATTTTTAATGTCAAGCATTATTTTTAAAATTTTTAAATTTAATTTTTTAAGTTGTAAGTGATTTCAACTTACACATTCATTATACAACTTTTAAAAACTATGTCAATAGAAAAATGATAAAAATTTTTTTCTTTTTTATTTATTTTTTCTTTTATTTATATTTTATCCTATATAAAAAATAAAAACAAAATTTTATTCATATCCCGACGGAATTGATTAAAATACATCAGTACCCGACGGAAACTTTCTAAAAATTGGAATGTATTATGCGGCAAAACCCGACGGAACTTACGATTTTACATAATTACCCGACGAAAACCGCCCAAAAATTTATAAGCCCTGCTTGAAACGCCGCGCCACGTTCCGTCGGGTGAACAAATAAATAGCACAAAAGGCACTAGATTTTTCAAGACTCTCTAGTGCCTCCGTCGGGTATAACGATACTCCGTATCGCATTCACTTTCGCAGAATGGGCGTTATGGTTTTCGTACATAACACATACGAGATGTTTAAGTAGTTCATCCTTCTACCCCGTTTTTTATTGTTTACGATAAAGGTGACGCGCCACCAAAAACGGCACAAGTGCTTGTCTAAGGCATTGTGTATGTATTTAATTGGTGTCCGTCGGCACCGAGAGGAATTGGAAAGGGGAAAGTCCAATTCTTTTCGCTACCGCCGACTTCCATCGGGTAGGACGGGTTTCATTAGCCTATTGAAACCCTAAAATATTACTAATGCCGTTCAGTTATCGAGCAACTCGCGTTTACCAATCCGTCGGGTATTTCGATAAGTGTATCAAGTTAATTCTTTCCTATCTCTTGCAATAGTGTAAGTATGAAATGGCTATTCTTCCAAGATAGTTAGGCACTATCAAGCCATATAGGAATTACTTTATAGGTTGCCAACCTTAGTGTTTTTCCGTCGGGTCACTAACACCCCATAGGGTTGGAAGATTATTACTAATCTTCCATATCAACTAGGTCGGTTTCGTCTAGGTCATCTTCCGCCGAGATTTCCTTTTTATCGACCTTTGTGTTTGATTTTTCAAACGTGTCCCTATCGGCTTCAGCGATTAGGTAGTAAACCTTTTCAGTCTTTTTAGACTTTTTAGTTTCAGTAATATCGCCTGTTGGGTAGTGATGTGTAGTTGTTGTTTCAACCTCAAACTCACAGTCCTTTGTGCCGACATATTGCTTTGTAGTCAATACATTGACTGAACCAGTGGCAATAGTTTCGCCATAGTTTTTTGAAATATAATCTTTAATTACTCTAAAAGTGGCTTCGCCTAACTTTTCAAGAGTTTCAAGGAACATTTTTTGCTTCTCATTGGGAGCCCATTCCTTACGAGTAGTAGTTTTTGTTTGTGTAGTTGCCATAATTATACCTCCTATCAACTTACATCTTTATTATACCATAACTGATTTTGTTTGTCAATAGATATTTTCAACTTTTTTAACTAGTATTTTTTAAGTCGTTGTATCTATCTACACCTTTATTATATCACTTTAATTTTTAATGTCAAGTGATATTTTTAAATTTTTTCAAGTTAAGTTTTTTGTGTTCCTTAACTTTACACCTCTATTATATCACTATGAATTTTAATGTCAATAGAAAAGATATAAAATTTTTAAAAATCTTTTTTCTTTTGTTATATTTTCTTTTTTTATTTAATCCTATTAAAAATAAATAAATAAAATAACACTCCCGACGGAATTGACTAAATCAGAACAGTACCCGACGGAACAACATATTTTTTTCTATTCGCCCGACGGAAACCGCCTGAAAGTTTATGTAGCTTGCTTCCGCCGGGTCGCCACGTTCCCAAAAGAAAAATCCGCACCATTCTGGCTAGGAACAGTGCGGCACAACCCTTCGCCTTTGGGTTATGGGTCCCTTTTCGTATTGCTAAGGTAAAGTCACCAGAAGCTGACCCGTTCTGTCGGGTTGGCTCTCGCACGTACCAACCACGTGAGTAGTTTCGTCAAAGCCACTACTAAGCACCCTTTGGGTTCGTCGGGTAGACGTGGTCACAAGTTTCGCTTTTCGAGTAAGAAAACTTTTTACCAATGAAGGACGAGATATTTTTATAACGAAGGTATAATATCAACCTATGCCGTCGGGTTGGCGGCACTCGAACGGACTAGGGCAT
>JAEEHV010000059.1 GCA_016280955.1 Candidatus Gastranaerophilales bacterium
CTATCAGGGACATTTCTGATTTGACTGGCGCAACAGTCACATTTTTTGTGTTCTTGGTCATTTAGCCTCCATGTGGTCACGACTTGTGACCGGTTGATGTTAGAGGCGTCCCCTAATTCTGAAATTACAGAATAAAAAAAGACGCGATTCTCCATTTGACAGAGAATCACGTGCTGCATTAATGTACCTAATGTCAAAAAGTCTGGCTAGGGGAGCAAGAAAATTTTACAAGGCGTTCCCCGGCTTCTCGCCGGATAGGAGCTATTCGCTTTGCTCAAGAGCCTCATTCATAAGCATTTCCATCGCCAACATTGGTCCCGGAATTACATCTTTCGCAGAAATCTCTTTTCCATCATAGTCTGGATTACAGGGAACTTCCACATTGAGAATCCAGAAAGTTTCAATTTTTCTTAATAATTCTAGCATTGTGACAAAATGCTGATTCATTTTTTTAAGATTTTCTGTGGTTTTCACACACATTAAATTAAGCATTTCATGAGCAATCTCATTTCTAAAGCTTCTGACATCATCATACTTTTGGACATCCGCTTCTGAAATCTCCCCTACATTAATAAGCCAATCTAAACTTGCGTAAGTTTTCTTATCTTTTTTTTCTTTATGTTTTTCACGAAAAGGACGCATTTCCTCTTCATATTCTTTCTGTGTATTATGACTTCTGCACTTTGTTCCAACCATAAAGAAATCTTCTATTCGTTTATTTATTGAATTCTTTAATAGTTCAAACGCTGTGATATATAACGATGCAGTAATGAGAAATGGGCGTATTTGTTTTTGATTATACATTTTTATCCATATTGTTTATTAAAATAAGAATTATGTTTAAACAAATCGTGGCGATAGAGTCCATCCCTTGCCGAGGCGGGCTATATTGCTAGGTGCTCCTTGCGCACCTGCGACGCTCCTCGTTCCTCTTTTTAACGGAATTGCGCCCCATGGGGTAACTATCCGAAGATGAATCTTTATAGAACAACATCGTTAAAAACGAATAACTATTCTCTGTATCCAATCAATTCCGATCCTTTCAGATAAATCGGAGCTCCCCTCGGTAAATCGGAATGGTCTTCTAGAATTTTTCCGACATCTAACTTACCCAAAGACACTTCTTCATCAAAAACATAGCAGAAATATCGTCCATGTGGATTAGGATACTCAGCCTTTTCCATTCTTTTTTCATCCATGATTGCTGTATGATGGACCCTGAACACGCGGATTGCATTGTCTAGATTCATGACATCATACAAGACTACAAAAGAAACCTTGCACGTCCTTGCTTGGCTGACTGGCAGGGCCCCCTCTCTGCTCTTATCTAAACGAACATTGTAAAGTAAGGTTCCTTTATCATTCTTTCCCAAGATCCAATCCAAATGTTCTTGATTTTTGTAACACCCAACCACGATATTTGCTTCTGGATATTTCTCCAACCAATGGAATGTCAGATAGCGTGGATCCGGAGTTGCATAAGAGGTGCGTAAGGGCTTTTCTAAGATGTTTTCAGGTCTATCACCAAGACGGCATTCTCGGATGTCAAAATTTTGGCCAAGAATAGTTAATAAAGAATCATTTTCTTCTTTATATTTGACAGCTTTATCTAACGCTAAGGAATAATAATCTTTATCGGCATACGGCGTAAAAACCTTGCCTAGAACCATCTGAAAATTCTCTCGCAAAAACTGATCGCCGATAATATCAGTATGTGCAACCATTACATAAAACTGATATTGCCTTTCTAACATTCGTCGAATTTCGCCACGAAACATTTCGCGAACTTTTCGTTTCCAATTTTTCTTTTGTGACGTATTATTTCGACCATAAAGGGATACGACAAATAAAAAATTGACATTATACCTAGCAACCAATAATGTATCGCGATCAAACAATCGATTTTCAAATTGACAGCAAACTTCAGGTATTTCAGAAACAAGCTGAATATTCTCATTTTTATTCAATTCATTTTGCGTTGCACTTATAAAGAAATTAGGTATAACGTTATATCCTTCAGTTATATCATCTCTAAGTTTTATATGACCTAATATTTTTTCAGGATCGTTTTCTGAAAATAGATCTAAATTCCATTGGATTACATTTCTTGCATATGTGAATTGTTTGTATAGCGCTTCTTTCCCTATGGTAGTTCTTTGTTTGTAGTATTTAGAATCTCCAATGTAATAAATCGAGCTCTGTTCAGCATCACTATGCACCAGATCTTTGTATCGATACATGTGATCAACCCGTTTTCCATCATCTTGGTCCACTAGCCCTAAAGGGAATGATTTCCGGGGATCACCAACGAGATCGTCAATTATCGCTTCAAAAACAATATCGAAATCCGAAACAAGCAAATATTCTTGATCGTTGGTTTCTACATTTATTCTCTTGCTCTGATCAAAAAAGGCAAAACAAAGATCCCACAGATAAAGCGCGATATCACTAAAATATTTATACTTAATTTGTCGAAGACGAACGAGTCCTTTCCCATTTAAATATTGACGGAATGCAGGCCCCTTAATCAATTCAAAGCCTAATGTGATATGAGCAGAAAATCCGTATTCTTCGTGAATGTAATTTAGAATGGAAAAGAAAATTATCAGAAGTTCTTCGTCAAAGTTTATTTTTTTCTTCTTGTTGACTATTTGCGTATATATGGGCGTATCATCTTGGATTATAGCTTTGTTCTGATTAATCGTTTTATTCCAATTGATCTTATTAAGACCGGAATGAATGTTTTTCAAAATAAAAAAGAATAGTTGCTGATTTTCTTTATTAAATTTCAATAATGCGAGTATTATATCTAAGAAGGTATTACTCTGACGCAATCGTCCCTTGCTCATTTGAGAAATAAACTGCCGACGAACAATTGTGTTATCAGGTTTATTATCTTTATAAACAACAATTGCCCTATATATCCAGACAGCCAATTCGTAAATAAATGTATGTTCTTCTCGAGTAAGTTTACTTTCAACAGCATCTAAGTCAATAATTTCTTCTGGATTATACTTCCCAAAAACTTTTTCATTCGCGTCTAACAATACCTTGGGTAGAATAAATACGCAATCTTTTAAGCTAGAATTATAAAAATAACCGATATATTTTACATTGATTTTGCCTTCAACATCACATAGATTAGATATCCCGTTTAGAATGTTCTTAACGGGATCGGCATTATATTTGTGTTCTTCGATTAAGATTTTCATCTATTCGCGTTTTGCTAAAGTAATTCCCCAATTTTTGCCATTAACCGCATCAATCAATCGCTGAATTGTATTTGGTTGCCAACCATTATGTTCTACATGGATAATTTCTCCGTTACAGTCTATTGGGTTATCACGTCCCCTACGATCTGTCCTTTGCTCATATTGTTCATGAGACTCAATAAAGTGTGGCACTAAATTTCCAAGAGACTGCCAATCGCTAATTACCTCTGCCGCTGTTTTTCGTGGATTTAATTCAATATACTTTTGTATTGCTGCTGTTGACAACTCCTTTTTAGGATAATTACCTTCACCATTAATTGTATACCTCGAACGATCTCGTCCATTTGTTCCTGTTCCATCGTCATCGTCATCGTCGCCATCATCACCGCCACGCCCATTTTCATTTCCTCGACGATCTACACCTAAATTATCTAGAAACTTCTGCGTAATTTCTTCGTTTGTCGTCCCATCGACTCTATAAAAATCATGGAAAGATAGCTGTTCTTCGTTCGTTTTTTTGAACATTTCATCATCAAATCCATAATCTTTAAAAACATCATTATAAATGTAGAATAGAACTTTACTGACAAATCGATCTGCTGATATAATATTACCGTTCGCTTTGCAGAAATAGAAGCCGATTTTTTTATCCTCACTACTAGTTATAGGACCTATCTTTGCGTTAACTTTCTTTAGGAAATCGCCCCATTTGTAATCAATTCCGTTAACATGGATAAACCATTCCTTTTCCTCTGTATTAATTGGAACATAAATCCATTCCCAACGTCGCTTAAAAGCCGAGTCAATTGGGAATAATGATTGATCACTTGTATTCATTGTCGCCCATATATAAAGATTGGGCGGAAGAAGCATTATTCGTCCATCTTGAATATCCTTTGATAAAGTTCCTCCATAATTACTCGTGTAATTTTCTACCGCAAAATCGACTTGCAAATCAGTATCTAGTTTAAATACCTCTTCACTACTAAATGCTATAGCAATTTCACGTTGGATATCACTGTCAGCTTCTATCGGGTATGACGAAAAATTATTGTCAGAGCGATCTAATAATTGGAAAATATCGCCAAAAATTTGAGCACAGTTACCACGATTTATTTCTTCAATCACGAGGTATTGTTCTTCTGCAGAGTTCGGATTCTGAGAATATTTTTTCCAAGCGCTTAGATAAGCCTTCAAAAAAGATTGCTTGACGAACTTATATACAATTTTATTTTCTTTATATGTGCCTTGATTTTCGTTTAAGTTAATTCCATTTGCGGTAACCACAGGAACTATCCGAACATCTCTTTCTTCCATTGTTGGTTTGTAAGAACCAACAAATGTCGAATAGTCGCTATCCGGATGGAAAGTCGTTCGAATAACGCTTTTTCCTAATGTTTGCTGTTTGATCGAATGGGATTTTCCTGTTCCAGGAGCGCCAAAAAATATTCGTTGTCTTTCTTTAGTTATGTTGTTTACAGGGATTCTTTCTTGATCTCCGTTCCAAAATTCAGACGGCAATATTGAATCTTGTATGTTTCTCCCTGAAATTTTGGCCAAATTATTTCTTTTTGCAGGATTGCACCTAGCAATCATTTCCAAAAGCGTCTGCACTTGGTCGCCTGATTCAATGTATTGCAGAGAGTCATTTCTATTTCCATTGTATGGAGTCAAATTAATCGTCTTAGGATTTAATTGAATTTCCCTCACCTTTAGATGCTGGTTAAGTGTAACCGGAAAAACAATTGCAACCCCATACTGCTCATGATCTTGTCTGTCGGGAAAGAGCAACTGCGGATCCGAGACCACAACTCCAACACCATAAATACCTCTTGTATCAAGGTTTGCATCAAGGTCCCCTATTTGGCCCTGCCTGTAGCAAAAAACAATATCCCCACAATGCATATATCCACGAGAATGATTGTTTAGTGGAGTGTAAATAAGAGGCTCAATGCTTTCATTGCTTGTGTATCCAGAAAAGCTGTCTTTGGATGAAATGGTGAAAAAATGTTTTTCGCTAGATGCAAATAAATCTGCATAAAAATCTATTTCATTTTCATATGCATCGTTTAATTGCTTGTTATTTATTTGTTGTTTTATGAGATCGGTATATGCTTCTGGATCTTTCCCAATCTCTCTTTGAATTACCGTGGTAAGTTTTTCAATTATCTTTTCTTTTAACAAGCTTGTTTGCATAATAAGTTGTCGCTCCGATTTGAAAATTTCAGATTTAATAAAGATTAAATAAATCTGTCCGTCATTTTAAGACCATCTACTAATCTGCTACTTGCTTATAAAATCTAAAGGAGGATTGTCAGTATCAATCCATATAAACTGGATGTGTATACTGTTATCGCCTTTTATTTTATAAAGTCTTAATCCATTTAGTCCAATTTCATCTAATCTTTTTTTGGTTAAAGGCTCGTAAGGTTTTAGTTGAAAGATGTCTTGCAAAATCCATTTCCCTAATATAGCCTGACAATCTTTTGAAGCGAGACCTTTTCCATAGTCCTGTGTTATATGGGCTCGAATCTTTTCACCAGATGGTTCAAAAATCAAGTCAAAAGAACGATCTTCCTCTTCAACGGCAAGAGTTCCAAAATCATCAAACAAATCTTTTCCAATATCCACAAAAAATTTCGGATTAGATTTGTGGAAATTTTTCGAATCAGGAATAGGTATATACATTTCTTGATGTGTTCTAAATAATAGTTTTAGAGCATCATTTTTCAATTCCTGATTTTTGACCTTGCTGAGTTTAGCTAAAATATTGTTTCTGAATTCAGCTTTTTGCTCTTTTTTTTCCTTTGATGGGGCGCTAGTAAGAAGATATTTCTCCAAATCCGAAATAATTTCTGAAATAAGAGCGTTTTTTTGATGATAAAATTTATCTTTAAGAGCGATAATTCTCTTAGGCCTATCTTCTTTTGCAAGTTTTGAGCTGACTCCAAAGAAATTGTTAAAGCCGGAAAACTTCTCTACTTCGTCGTCTTTATTTGTTAAGAGCCAAGAATAAGATTTTTCTATTTTGGGTTGAGACTTTACTGTTTTTACAATTGTATTTACAAGTTTGGATTCTGTATTTTTACCTTCAATCTTGTCTGCAATATCTGAAAAGACTTTATATGGGTTGTCTAAATAAACAACTTTCCAAGAATCCACTATAATGTTTTTGTTTTGGAAATCCATGTATAGCTGGCTGTCTGCTGGAGTATATTTATATACATGTTTTCCATCTTTAAATTTGAAATTTGTCGGTTTTTTAGGACTCGTGCATCCTAAAACCTCTATACATTCAACTTCTATTTTATCATAAGATGTTTCGCCAACAAAAATACAAGGATCCTCTCCCTTTTCAGAAGGCATCAAAACGTGGTAGACAGCTTGTACATTATCGTCCGTTGGCTTTACTGAAAAACCTTTCAGATTGCTTTCAGATGACAATATTCTCATATTCCTAAGATTGGCGATATCTACAGCAAGCTTCTTATACAGCTCCCCGTTTATTCTATCAATCTTTTCCTTATTATTCTCTACAGATTTTGAATTACTTTCGATTTTATTTATTGTATCAGCCCATTCATCATGATTGGCTTTAAACTGAGCTATTTTCTGATCACCCGATCCAATTCCAAATGTTTTTATGCCTATAAGATACTTGTTTTCCTTATTTTCAGGAAGCTTCAAGCAAATTGCAGCATCATAAGATGTATTTCCAATATCTTCTGAAGACGCATGGAATGTCTTTTGGAAAACTGTTTCTTGAAATTTCGAATTAATAATCGGCCCGTAATCAGCGCCGTCTTCTTCGTTTTCCGCTTTTTGCGCAAACAATTCTGTAAGGCTCGCGAATGCTAAAATCATTCGCTTGTACTCTGCTTTTTGTTCTTCAGGTAGTGTTTCCCACATAAGCCCTCAATCTTTTATTTATCTAGTAATCACGGAAATAATATTTTCACTTACTCTTGTAATCAACGGAACTACAACGGAATTACCGGCTTGTTTGTATTTAGCAGCATTTGATATGTTTTTCGGAAATTCATATTTGGCTGGATAACCTTGGAAATTTATGCATTCTTTAGGCGATAATTTACGGATGCCGTTTTCTGTTAAAATCAAAGGAACGTTATGACCGCCGGTTCCCATGTTTGCAGTCAACGTTGGACATACATGACTTTTATTTTCCCTAACATATTGACGACGCCACTGATAAATACTGTCTTTTGATGTAATTCCTTCTTGTAAATCCTTGAAATGGTTCATTTTTTCTGTATAGAACAGTTCCTGCGATTTCTCACCTTCATCTATACAATCATGAATCGTCTTCGTTAACTTAACGGGAGCCGGAAATTTGAAATTTGCGTGATTTGGCACCTGTTGTGGATCAAAACAGACTATAAATATTCTTTCTCTGTTTTGTGGGACGTTGGCATATTCCATGGCGTTCATGACCTTATGGTATACAACATAACCTAATCCTTCCAGAGTGTTCTTTATGACCTCAAACGTTTTGCCATTATCATGGGTATAAAGGTTCTTTACATTTTCGAGATAAACTGCCTTTGGACGTTTACGGCGAATGATTTCCGCTACATCGAAGAATAACGTTCCTCTTGTGTCCTCGAAACCTCGTCTGTATCCAGCAATGGAAAATGCTTGGCAAGGAAATCCGCCACAAAGAACATCAAAATTGTCGGGAATACATTTCTTTGTTGATTCTAAAGTGATATCACCGAAAGGATATTCGCCAAAATTATTCAAATACGTTTTCTTTGCGTTTTCATCCCATTCTGAAGAAAAAACACATCGTCCTCCACAACTCTGCATTGCTAAGCGAAAACCACCGATGCCGGCGAACAAGTCGATAAAAGTGAATTTTGTCTCAGCCTTGGCCTTGAAAATTGGTTCGAATAATTCCGGAAAGAGGTATAAGGATGTTGATTCCTTTAGGTCTTGGTTATTTTTTTGCTTTTTTAATAAGAAATCCCAATTTTTTATGATTTCAGAAGCCTTCTGCTGATAGGGAATGTTAAGAGAAGCTTTTTGTGATTGACCTATATGTGAAAGTATCGCTAGTTGATCGTCAAAAGAAAGAGTTTCGTCTTTGAATGTAAGATTGCCAATGTTGGCTTTTATTGTGTCGATATCTGCAATAGTATAATTCTTTTTCATAAAAAGAAAAATAGTCATTTTATAGATCCAAAAAATGACATTTTTTTACCAGGCTTGTGAAAATATAAAATATCATATAGTAACTAAAAGAAACTAATATTGTTTTTATGAAAGATTGCTTGTTACTGAAGGAAACATATATTCAGAGGCTTGTTGTTGACCACTGCCGGCGGTCCAACATAGTAATGGACGATAATACCGAAATAACAACCGAAAAAATAACGCAAGCTCCACAAACATTCATTCAACCTAACCACCAGGAATCTCTTGAAAACAAGAAGATCCTACACAAAAAGAATGCAGAAGTGTTTACTCCTTCCTGGTTGTGCAATGTTCAGAATAACTTAATAGACAATCAATGGTTTGGCAAAGTAAATGTTTTTAACAAAGAATATGAAAAAACTTGGATTACAAACACTGCTAAAATAGAGTTCCCCAAATCAAAAACATGGAAAGAATATGTTTCCTTAAACAGGCTTGAAATCTGCTGTGGTGAAGCGCCCTATTTAGTCAGTCGATATGATTCCGTAACAGGAGCTCCCATTGCCATTCAAGATCGCATTGGTCTTTTAGATAGGAAATTACGCATTATCAATGAAAACACATCATCTAAAAGAGATTGGGAAAAATTTTCAGTTATAGCCTTCAAAAGTACATATGGTTACGAAAAAAAAGGAAAAAATTTATTACTGGCAAGATTAAATCTATTTTCCACATATATCGATTATTATGTAGATCGCTTTGGTAAAGATCCTAATGATTCAATTTTACTTGAAATATCAAATATTATTTCTTGGAATTTATGGCAAATGGATGGCTTGGACCCAAAAGCTGTTGAAACAAGTCAATTGATGGATTGGAATCAAAATAAAATTGTTCCTTTCAAAACCTTTCTTTTATAATTCTTTTTGCAGATCCTTCCAGTATCTCTGTTTTCTTTGTCGATTTAGATCCATTGGTCGAATCATAGCTTCTATAAATTCAACTTCTTTTTTGGTTAATTTATACTTCTTATAAAGTAATTCGTCTGTCCACTTAATGCTAAAATCTTGTACTGGGACGAAAGAATATAATTTCTTTGTCGCACTCTGAGAAGATTTCATTTGCATCGCCATAAATCGGAAGAATTTTGTCGAAATATAATGCATAACATTTTCGCAAATTTTTCGAGATTTAAATGGACCGATAAAATTAAAAGTCTCACTACAGGCTGATCCGGGTTCTCCAAGAAACGGTATTCCCAATATTACATGAGGGATAAAATCACTTCCATCACTTGACCTTGGAATAAATACCTTATATTGGTCTACGACATCTTTATTCTTTATAACAGCATCACGAAACGCATAAGAAATACCACGATTCTCGAAAATACGAATCATATTCGGATCATGTTTTTCTTTACTGCCATGAAAATAAGTTGGCAAACCAAAAGGGATTCTACGACTTACATAAAAATCCATCGTCTGTTCCCTATATTTTTTCACCTTCTTAATTATCGATAGTGATTCATTGTACCGAATAAATATTTCCTCATCTTCATTTGCGAGAAACCGCTTTAATGGGGTACCCGAATAATTCCCAAGATGAGTTTTTACGGAGCAAGGGCCTGAATATGAGTTGTCCAATAAAAAGCAACATACGCCACCTTTTATCTGAACCCCTTCAAAACAATCAATTGCGACAGGGTAATCGTGTAATTCACATAAGGACTTGTTGTGAATCATTTCCTCTCGAAATGATTCCATTCCTTTACCTCCAGCAAACCACCGAGCTGGAATTACCAAAGAAATAAAATCTGCATTGAGCGCTATTGATTGACGCGTGAATACATCGTAAATAGGATGAGCACTTGTTCTAAAGCCACCGTCTTCTTCTTGGTAAGGCGGATTTCCTACAATAGCGTTGAATTTCATAGCCGAAATAAAAAACTTTCTTGGTTTTCAGGTGCGAAGGTTCTCGTTGAACTAGAGTACCGTGTTCTTTTAATTTCCTCGCATCTTCAAAAAAAGTCATTGGATAATAAATCTTTTTTTGTCGAGGGTGGAAAAAACTTTAGAAATAAGTAGAATATGGAATGATCAGCAATCACAATGCTTTAACTGTTTCTAAAAGTTCTTCAAACAATTCATGATGGTACGCAATACTTTTACGGATGGTTACAAAGTCTTTTTCTGTAAAGATAATGTCACCTTTTTTCTTCGTGGCTAGGACTTCTTTACCTTTTATCATAACACTTTTAGAGTGCGCAAGATTATTACGGACTTGTATTATATTCTCGTCATAGTCCTTGAATACAAAATCCTTTGATATAGACACTTTCCTCAAAATTTCATTAATCGTATGAGCTTTTTTCGACGAGTCAAAATCAAATTTCGAAAGGATTTCATCAATATTCTTAGCCTCCATCCAAATATGAGTACAATTTTTAGGACATTCGCCTTTTTCTATAACATATCCTTTTTCTTTATCGTTTGTTTTTATGATGTCGATAAGGCCCTTTTTGACATTTTTTAAAACTGATTTTTGTATATCCTTTATTATTTTATTTTTGAAATCCGCCCATTCCGTCGACGCAGGACCCTTCTTAGAATAAAACTCTCGAATAACATCTTCCATCAAATTATCAAGCTCGCTCACTTCAGCCATAATAAGACCGCGAAGGTTGTTCAAATCGTTCATTTTGCCCACAGTGAGCAAAATGAGATCTTTCATTTTTTTTAAAAGCTTATCTTCCCATCTTGTTGTATTTTCAAAAAAGAACGAAACGCGGTCTAATTTTTTGTCTGGGAGCTCGCTTTGTCCGGAATAAAACAGAACCTCTGTGTTTACGCTGTTATCACGAATAAACAAGATGAAATCATCGCCGCGATCTTCATCGATATTGTAGTCAGAAAAAATAACATCATATTTATCCGAATTAACAAATTCTTTTGCTGATTCTAAATCTTTACAGAAGTCGATCTGAGGTTCAAAAAATAGCGACTTGATGAATTTATGCAAAGATTTTTCTTCTTTTGCAAAATCGTCCTTGTGGTCGTCAACCCACAAGATTTTATACTTTAAACTCACTTCATCCCTCTTTTTGAAAAGTGTAATGTAAATTCAGCACCATTACCTTTTTTTGATTGTGCTTTGACTGTTCCTGAGAAATCTGATTCCATTATTGTTTTTACATGATAGAGCCCTAAGCCACCTCCATCTGTTGTCGAAAAACGATAATTGAAAATTTTAGATATGTTTTCTTCAGGAATACCCGTGCCATCATCACGATAAATCAAATCTATGTAATCGGAAGAATTTTTCCAATCAATGTAAATGTTTTTTGCGTCAAATTTACTTGAGTTTGAAAGTAAATTGTCGATAACAATTATTACCTTAATTGCTTCAAATTTTGTTTCCCAAGTAGCATTTATTTGTGCAATATGAAATGAAAATTCTTTGTAGCTTGTCCGGCAAAAATTTTCAATATAATCATTTACAAAGGCTACAAAATCTTTATTTATTTTATTTGCTCTGACATTGTAATTTACTTTGCTCACCAAACCCGAAATGGTTTCAACTTGCTGATTTAACAAGTATATATCATTTAATTTTACAACAACTACATCGGTATTTCCATCTTTGGCCGCTTCCATTGCATCATCAATAGCTGAACGAATGCTGTGTGAAGTATGCGTTATAGTGTGTTGTAGTGACATCAATTGTTTGATATCTGAATTAACATCAGAAGTCAAAAATAAATTTTCTCGTTCAATTTGAGCGCTTTTGGCTTCGGCCCGTGCCTGTTGAACTTTTGCATATTTAGCCTCATATTGCGCCTGATCCTTGGCTGCTTCTTCTTCACGCATTTTTGCTTCTGCTTCGTCAGCGCGTTTTTCTGCAGTCTCTTTTTCTTTTTGAAGTTTCTTTACTTTTTGTTTGATCGACTCGTAGGAATTGAGCCAATTACTGTCAACAACGTTTTTAGCCAAATCATCAAGTTCATCTATTATCTGAGGATTCGCTTCATCAAATAATGAAGGGTCGTCGAATATATTTATTAAATCTTTATTGTAATATTCAACTTCAATATTCTTGTCGAAAATCAAAGCTTTTATTAGTTGAACAAAATCAATCTTACTCCCAAGATTTTCTTTTATTACAGCTTCAGGGGATGATAAATTTTTATCATTTTTTAAAAGCTCGCGGTTTTTATACGCCAATTCAACATTCTTGAAATATTCTTTTTTTAGAAAACCTTCACCCCACAAAACACCTACAACATAGCGTTCTAAACGTCTATGAGCAGTATCAAAAAATTTTTTTAGTTGTAATGTCGCCTCAGATTCAATTAGACCACCATCTCTGCTAGAGACCTCTTTGAATTCATTAATATCGTTTGATTGAACATCGACCCTTCCAAATAAATCTCTTGTTCCTAAAAAACGATTATAGCCTTGAGCGGCACGATGGTCCAATCCCCAGCTATCATCGCCATTGTTCCCGTATGGTAAGATTCTAAAACCATTACGGAATAGAAAAATGGA